>NZ_ANBD01000096.1 GCF_000341005.1 Nocardiopsis alkaliphila YIM 80379
CATCACGGAACCGGGCAGATCGCCATCGACGCCGACTTCAGCGAGGTCGCTCAACGTCGGATGACGGTCTTTGGTCAGGAGCGCGGTGCCACCGGTGTGTGGCCGGGTGAGCGTGGTTTCGTGGATGGCATGATCGATGCCTCCACTGGCCTGACCCAGCTGGGGGCGCGTGCCTATGACGCGGATCTGGGCCGGTTCATCTCGGTGGACCCGTTGATGGACCTGACTGACGCCCAAACGATGAACGGGTACGTGTACTCGAACAACAGCCCAGCTGTCTTCACCGATCCTTCAGGGCTGAGCTGGCACCCTGCCCGGGGGTACGCGCCTATGCCCGGTCATAGTTCGGAATCTTCAAAGCATCCTGCTCGTGGCTATGCTCCGATGCCGAACTACGGAAGGAGTCCTTCGTGGCATCCGGCTCGTGGCTATGCGCCCCCTCCGCCGAGTGTTCGACGGGCACACAATAGTTTGATTCGTAATAACACGAGGAGCTCTCCGCCTGCCCAAAGTCCTCCGTTGGTCAACGCAACAGTCTCCTCGGAAGAGCAGAGTATCTGGGAATCTGCCTGGAATGGCGTATCAAGCTGGGCCAATGATAGGTATCGCACTGATGATGGTGGCTGGAATGTTGGGAACATCATTGATGATGTGATGCTGGTTGGTGGGTTGCTCTGTGCGGCCTGTGCGGTCGTGGCTGCTGCTTGGAGTGTTGGCCATGGAATCTGGAAGATAAGCAATGGAGATTCTGTCAATGGAGTCTGGGATATTGCTGGTGCTATCGTTCCTGGCGCCGCAGGGAAGGTTGTTTCCAGAGGTGGCAAATTCGCTGCTGGAGTGAGGCATTCGACTCGTGTTACTAATAATCCTAAGGGTGTTCCTAATTCTGGTAGAAAAAATCGGAGAGCCAGGTCAAAAAGTGCCGCTAGGGAACGATCGGACATCGCTGCATCGGAGAGGTATGGGGTGCGTACAGACAGCGTGACGGGATATTCTATGGCTGCGAATTCTGCTGGGGTCGCTATGGTTGACCCGAGTAGTGATAATTCTACCTGGCACAGATGGTGAGCGGTCGATGATTGATCGCGTGCCTTCTCCGAAATAAAAGGCATAAGCATGGAAGTTCAGGTGAAATTTTCTGACTTTGGTTTTTTGAGGATCCCCGATTTCCTTATTGCTTTTCTTTTTAAGAAGTTTCGAGGGCTCCTGGTCTCCAGGGTTCAGGGTGAGCGTGAATTTCAAGTCGATGGAGACGATGAGGCCGCCTTTAATCTAATGCTCAGCAGAATCCCTGCCTCCTTGGTGGTGCTGATCTTGTCTTGGGGGATTCTCTCGGTTATCGCAGCACTTCTGATGAACATCATTCCTGTTGTTTCTTACGTAATATTCGTGTTCTTATCGTTTTACGCACCCTTGAAGGTGGCTCTGCTTCTTGTTGCTATGGGAGATCTCGTTTTCGGTCCGTTGTTTTTGAAGTGGAAAATCAGCAGGGGTCGATATGATGAAAGGTATTTCTATGATATTTATGGTCGGATGAGGTGGCCCCTGGCCGTGCTTGCGGTGGGTGTTTCTGTTTGGTCTGTTTATTCTGGAAGTATTGCAGAAATTGTTTACGGGTAAATCTCCTTGGGGTGCTGGCGTCGATTCAGAGCGGGACCGGTGTGTGGTTTGCCCGCTGGGTGCTCTCGAGTGGAGAACGAAAGTGCCCCACTCCGGGTTGGAGTGGGGCACCTCTGCTGTGGGTGATCGGTTTTAGAAGTCGAACTCTCCGGCGCGGACACCTTGAGTGAAGGCTTTCCACTCCTGGTGGGTGTAGACGAGGTGGGTGCTTTCGGGGTGCAGGCTGTGGCGCATGGCCACTCGTCCGCTACCGTCACGCAGTGCTCCGACTTCTACACAAGTCGCCCCGCCGTTGTCGCTGTAGCTACTGATGTGCCAGTCGATGGTGGTGCGTTCCCGCTCGGGGGTCACGATGGCTCCTCGATCAATGCCGAGATGAGCTCGGCTGATTCGTCTGATTTCAGGGATTTGCCCCACAGGCGATCGTACCGCTGGGCCGCCGGAGCGGTTTCTGTCTGTTCCAAGTAGAGGGCACCATTGGGTGTCTCGACGTACACCACATCCGGGTAGGGGTCATCCATCACGAAGTACTTGAACGCGCCCTCGGGGCTCTCGTGTGCTCCGGCTGAGAACGGCAGCACGCGCAGGTGGATGTTGGGGTGCTTCGACAGCTCTAGTAGGTGGGCGAGCTGGTCGCGCATCACCTCGGCCGACCCGACCTGACGGTAGAGCACTGATTCGTCAAGGAGGATCTGTAATATCGGTGGGTCTTCTCGGTCGAGAAGCTCCTGACGCTGGAGGCGCACTTCCAGGCCTTGCTCGATGTGCTCCTCATGTTTGTCGAATTCGGCCGCGCGGATGGCCGCATCGGCGTAGCGTTCGGTCTGAAGCAGCCCTGGCAGGAGCGTGGTGTCGAACAACCGCTGTTCGACGGCTTGAGCCTCCAACCAGATGAAGTCCACGAACTCGGTGAACTCGTCCGGGTAGCCGTCCCACCAACCGGTCTGCCAGACGCTCTCGCTCAGTCGCATCAGGTTTTCGCGGTGACGTGAGTCGCTCACCCCGAACAGGTCGAGCATCGCCATCATGTCCGGCCGGCGCACCGGGTAGATGCCGTTCTCGAAGCGGCTCACGGTCCCCATGTTGCGCTGGAGGAACTCACCCACCTCCTGGATGCTCATTCCGGACGTCTCGCGGAGTTCGCGGAGGCGTCGGCCCAGCCAGCGGCTCCGCAGTGTGGCGGTCTTCGCCTTCGCCATCCCGCTTCCCTTCTGGTCCACAATCATTCTTGCTATACAAGCTTGTGATTCTGTTTGGCGTGTGTCAGCCTAACAGAAGGTGAGACGGCGATCACAGGGGCTGTCGAGCCGGAAACGAAGACGGCCCGGACGGGGCGCCTACCAAGCTGACCGTCCGGGCCTGATGAGCCACCGAAGGGGATGCCCATGCAGGACGACCACATCCGTGACTCCGGTTCTGTCTACCAGAACGCCGACGAACCCGCCCATCCCCGCGCGTTCTATGTGGACCTCTGGGACGAGGAGACCGACTCCATGCGGCACGCCTACTACGGAGTCACCGGGCCGAACGGGCAGGGCGGCCTGGCCACCTCCGTGCACGGCGCGAGTGTGCACCTGATCCGGGACGCCCACTCCTTCGCGGACCGTCTGTGGGGCGAACTCGTCTGGCTTTGAGCGCCCCACACCCGAACACAGGAGGACGCCCCGGCCGCGAAGACCGGGGCGTCGCCATGCTCCTACACCCTCACAGCTTCGAAGCGGAGGCCTCGTCCAGCCAGAACAGGGTCTTGTCGGCCCCGCGCGCACCGGCCACGGGCGCCTGGTCCACACTCGCGCCCGAAAGCCCCAGGCGCACCGCCTCGGCCTTGGACTCGCCCGAGGCCAGCACCCACACCTGGCGGGCCGCGCCGATCGC
>NZ_ANBD01000097.1 GCF_000341005.1 Nocardiopsis alkaliphila YIM 80379
CTCACCCGGGTCGGCGGCGGCTTGGGGGAGTCGTGTACCGCCACCACGGCGGCCTCGTTCTCGTGCACCCCCGGCAACCCGGGGAACAGCGAGGCCACGTGCGCGTCCGGCCCGAGTCCCAACAGGCACACGTCGAAGGCGGGCACCGGCCCCTGACCTCGTGCGGCCACGGTCAGTGCCTGCGAGTAGTTGGTGGCGGCCCGCTCGGCCTCGGCGTGGTCGGTCCCGTCCGAGGCCGGCATCGGATGCACGTTGTCGGCCGGGATGTCGATGTCGTCGATCAGCGCCTCGCGAGCCTGGGTCTCGTTGCGGTCGGCGTGCCCCTCGGGCAGGAAACGTTCGTCCCCCCACCACAGGTGCACGTGCGACCACGACATCGCGCTGGCCTTGGCCTCGTCGCGTAGTGCCGCCAGCGTCTGGATCCCGATCCCACCGCCGGTCAACACCAGGTGGAAATCGCGTCCCTCCGTCTCGGCGCTCACGATCAGCTTCGCCAACCGCGAGGCCGCGCTCTGCGCCAGCTGGGCGGCGTCGTTGGTGCGGACGATCTCCGGTTCGCTCATCTCATCTCCCGCTTCCAGCGAGCATCGGCCCCAGGTGGCGGGCCGCGCTCGCGTACGTTTCATCGGCGTCCAGACGGCGCAACTCCTCGGACAGGGCCGAGGACGCACCGCGCCGGGCCAAGGCCACCCTCTGATCCGGCTGCGAGAACCTGGACAGGGTGGCCACCCGCCCATCGCGCCGGGAGACCACGATGTCCCCCTGGTCGGTGCTCAGGCGCACCTCGGTCAGGCCGGGGCCGTCCGATGTCTCGCGCTCCACCGGTACCCCCAGACGTTCGGACAACCACGCCGCCAACAACTCGGCGCTCGGATAGTGGGATTCGGCCGTCACCCTGGCCGAGGTCACCCACCCGCTCGGCTGGTCCATGGCGCTGGCCAGCAACGAACGCCACGGCGTCAGCCGTGTCCAGGTCAGATCGGTATCGCCTGGACGATAGTGGGCTACCCGCTCCATCAGGTCGTGCAACGGGTCCGGGGCGCGCAGGGCGTCGGTGATCCTGCGCTGGGCGAGCCGACCCACCGGGTCCGAGGCGGGGTCGAGCGGCCCCTGGCCGGGCCACCACACCACCACGGGCGCGTCCGGGACCAGCAGGGGAGTGAGCACCGAACCCGGGTGTTCCCCCAGGGGCCCGTACAGGCGCAACAGCACCGCCTCACCCGGACCCGAGGTGCCCGGACGGCGGATCTCGGCGTCGATCGCGGGTTCGGCCTCGGGGTCACGCCGGATCAGCGCCACCACCCGGGAAGGGTGTTCGCGCCCCGCCTCGGTGGCGGCCCGCACGGCGTCGTAGTGGTCGGCCTCGTCGGTGACGATGACCAGGGTGAGCACCATGTTCATCGCACCACCACCGACACTGAGCCGTTCGGCCATGAGCGCCTCGGTGATCTCCGCGGTGGTGGTACGCGGCAGGTAGAGCGTCATCGGGTCCTCCCGGCGGTCACGGACGCCGCCATTGGCGGCCGTCCCTGGCGAGCAGTTCGTGGGCGGAGTCCGGGCCCCAGGTTCCCGAACCGTACTGTTCGGGTTTGCCGTTGGTGGCCCAGTACTCCTCGACCGGGTCCAGGATCCGCCACGACAACTCCACCTCCTCCTGGCGAGGGAAGAGCGGAGGGTCGCCGATGAGCACGTCCAGGATGAGCCGCTCGTAGGCCTCGGGGCTGGCCTCGGTGAAGGACTGTCCGTAGGTGAAGTCCATGCTCACGTCGCGCACCTCCATGGAGGTGCCCGGAACCTTGGAACCGAACCGCAGGGTCACGCCCTCGTCCGGCTGGATGCGCAACACCAGGGCGTTCTGCCCCAGCTCGCTGACATCGGTGCGGGCGAACAATTGCTGTGGTGCGCTTTGGAACACCAACGCCACCTCGGTGACGCGGCGGCCCAGGCGTTTGCCGGTACGCAGGTAGAACGGCACGCCCGCCCAGCGACGGGTCCCCACGTTCAACTTCATCGCCGCGTAGGTCTCGGTCACCGAGTCGGAGGGGATGCCCTCCTCCTCCAGGTAGCCGCGCACGGCCGCGCCGCCCTGCCAGCCCGCGGCGTACTGGCCTCGGGCGGTGCCGGTGGCCAGGTCCTCGGGCAGCGAGACGGCGGAGAGCACCTTCTCCTTCTCCGCGCGAATGGCGTCGGCGTTGTAGGAGACCGGTTCCTCCATGGCCACCAACGCCAGGAGCTGCAGCAGGTGGTTCTGCATGACGTCGCGGGCCGCGCCGATGCCGTCGTAGTAGCCGGCCCGACCGCCCACACCGATGTCCTCGGCCATGGTGATCTGTACGTGGTCGACGTAGCTGCGGTTCCACAACGGCTCGAACAGGGTGTTGGCGAAGCGCAGCGCCAAAATGTTCTGGACCGTCTCCTTGCCCAGGTAGTGATCGATGCGGAACACCGACGAGGGCGGGAAGACCTCGTCCACCACCGCGTTGAGTTCCTGTGCGCTGGTCAGGTCGTGACCGAAGGGTTTCTCGATGACCACCCGACGCCACGGGGTGGTCCCACCGGGCCCTGAACCCTCCTCGGCCCGGGCCAGGCCGCACCGCTTGAGCTGGGTGACCACGGTGGGGAACAGCTTGGGCGGCAACGACAGGTAGAACGCGTAGTTGCCGCCGGTGCCGCGCTCGGCGTCCAACTCGTTCACGGTTCGGGCCAGCTCGTCGAAGGCCGCGTCGTCGTCCAGGTTCCCCTGCACGAACCGCACACCTTCGCTGAGTTGGCGCCACACGTCCTCCCGGAACGGGGTGCGCGCGTACTTGCGCACCGCCTCCTGGGCCTCGATGGCGAAGTCCTGGTGCTCCCAGTCGCGGCGGGCGAACCCCACCAGACCGAAGCCCGGGGGCAGCATGCCCCGGTTGGCCAGGTCGTAGATGGCCGGTAGCAGCTTCTTTTGGGCCAGGTCGCCCGTGACCCCGAACAACACCAGGACGCTGGGCCCGGCGATCCGGGGAAGCCTTCGATCCAGGGCGTTGCGGAGCGGGTTGGGCACCGCTCCCGGCATCACCGGTTCTTTCACGGTCTCTTCTCTTTTCCGATGGAGAGTGGCCGGTGTCTGGGTGGTGGCCTCCTCGGCTCCCGCGAACGGGAGCCGAGGTGGGTGGGCAGTCGCCGGACCCGGGTCCGGCGACTGCCCCGGCTCAGCCGAGCTCGTCGAGCTTGGCCGTGAGAGCCTCCAGCAGGCTCTTCCAGGAGTCGACGAACTTGTCCACGCCTTCGCGTTCCAGGACGGCGAACACGTCGGTCAGCTCCACACCGACGCCGGCGAGCGCGGCGAAGTCGTCCCGGGACTGCTCGTAGGTGCCCAGAACGGTGTTACCGGTGATCCGACCGTGGTCGGCGGTGGCCTCAAGGGTGGCCTGGGGCATGGTGTTGACCGTGTCGCGGGCCACCAGCCCGGTGACGTAGAGGGTGTCCTCGAAGGCGGGGTCCTTGACGCCGGTGGACGCCCACAGCGGACGCTGTGGCCTGGCGCCCTGTTCGGCCAAGGCCAGCCACTCGGGGGAGGAGAACACCTCGGTGTGGGCTTCGTAGGCCAGCCGTGCGTTGGCCAGGGCGGCCTTGCCCACCAGCGCGAGTGCCTCTTGGGTGCCGATCTGCCTCAGCCGCTTGTCCACCTCGGTGTCCACACGGCTGACGAAGAAGGAGGCCACCGAGTGGATCTTGGACAGGTCGTGGCCGTTGGCGCGGGCCAACTCCATGCCCTTCAAGAACGCGTCCATCACCTGGCGGTAGCGCTCCAGGGAGAAGATCAGCGTGACGTTGACGCTGATGCCCTGAGCCAGGGTCTGCGTGATGGCGGGCAGACCCGCGACCGTGGCCGGGATCTTGACCATCAGGTTGGGCCGGTCCACCAGCCACCACAGCGCCTTGGCCTCGGCCACGGTGCGCTCGGTGTCATCGGCCAGCCGCGGGTCCACCTCGAGGGAGACACGACCGTCCACACCGTTGGTGGAGTCGTGGACCGGACGCAGCACGTCGGCGGCCCACCGGATGTCGTAGGCGGTGATGGAACGCACCGCCTCCTCCACCGACACGCCCCGCGCGGCCAGTTCGCGGACCTGCTCGTCGTAGGCGTCACCCTCGGCGAGCGCCTTGTCGAAGATGGTCGGGTTGGAGGTGACGCCGACCACGTGGTGGGTCGACATCAACTCGGTCAGGTTGCCGGTCCGGAGACGTTCGCGGCTGATGTCGTCCAGCCAGACCGAAACGCCCTCCTCGGACAGGTCCCGGAGTGCGTTGCTCATGCGTGTTCCTTCCTTGGCGGGAACGAGGCCCGCCGTGGGGCTCATCCACGGCGGGGCCCCTGNCGGACTTGGCCAGGCTCTTGCGAGCGGCTTCGACGACGACCTCGCTCGTGAAGCCGAACTTCTCGAACAGCACTTCATAGGGAGCGGAGGCACCGTAGTGCTCCAGGCTCACCGACTCACCGGTGTCACCGACGTAGGAGCGCCAGCCCAGGGCGATACCGGCCTCGACCGACACACGGGCGCGGACCGAGGAGGGCAGCACCCGCTCGCGGTACTCCTCGTCTTGACGGTCGAACCACTCCACGCACGGCATCGAGACCACCCGGGTGGGCGTACCCGCTTCCTGGAGGATCTTGCGGGCCTCCAGGGCGATCTGAACCTCACTGCCGGTGGCGATGAGGATCACCTCGGGGTCGTCACCCTCGGCCTCGGCCAGCACGTAACCGCCCTTGACCGCGCCCTCGGCCGGCGCGTACTCGCTCCGGTCCAGCACGGGCAGGTTCTGCCGGGTCAGCGCCAGCGCGGAGGGGCGGTCGGCGTTCTCCATGATCGAACGCCACACCACGGCCGTCTCGTTGGCGTCGCCCGGACGAATGACGTCCAGGCCCGGGATGGCGCGCAGCGACCACAGGTGCTCGACCGGCTGGTGGGTGGGGCCGTCCTCACCCAGACCGATGGAGTCGTGCGTCCACACGTAGGTGACGCCCAGCTTCATCAGCGCGGCCAGTCGAACGGCCGGACGCATGTAGTCGCTGAACACCAGGAACGTGCCGCCGTAGGGGCGGGTGGGGCCGTGCAGGGCGATGCCGTTGAGGATCGAACCCATGCCGTGCTCGCGCACACCGAAGTGCATGACGCGCCCGTACGGGTTTCCGGGGAACATCTCGCTGGCGCGGTCGAAGGGCAGGAAGGACGGCTCGCCCTTGGGCGTGGTGTTGTTAGAGCCGGCCAGGTCGGCGGAGCCGCCCCACAGCTCGGGGAGCACCGGGGCCAGGGCGGAGAGGACCTCACCGCTGGCCTTGCGGGTGGCCATGCCCTTCTCGCTCGCCTCGAAGGTGGGAACGGACTTCTCCCAGCCCTCGGGCAGGCGCTGTGAGACCAGGCGGTCGAACAGTTCGGCGTGTTCACCGGCGCTCTTGTGCCAGGCGTCGAACTCGACCTTCCAGGCCTCGTGTGCCTTCCGTCCGCGCTCCACGGCCTTGCGGGTGTGCTCGATGACGGCGTCCTCGACGCCGAACGGCTCATCCGGCAGGCCCAGGATCTGCTTGGTGGCCGAGATCTCGTCGGCGCCGATCGCCGCGCCGTGGATGGCGCCGGTGTTCTGCTTGTTGGGGGCCGGCCAGCCGATGATGGTGCGCAGGCGGATGAAGGTGGGTCGCTGGGTCTCGGCCTTGCCGCGCAGGATGGCCTGGTGGAGGGCCTCGACGTCCTCGACGTACTCGCCGGTGGCGGTCCAGTCGACCTCCTCGACGTGCCAGCCGTAGGCGGCGTAGCGCGCCGTGACGTCCTCGCTGTGCGCGATGCGGGTGTCGTCCTCGATCGAGATCTTGTTGTCGTCCCAGATCATGATGAGGTTGCCCAGCTGCTGGGTTCCGGCCAGGGCGCTGGCCTCGTGGCTCACGCCCTCCTGGACGTCACCGTCGGAGCAGAACGCGAAGATGTGGTGGTCGAAGGGGCTGGCGCCGGGGCCGGCCTCGGGGTTGAACAGGCCACGCTCGCGGCGGGCGGCCATGGCCATGCCCACGGCGTTGCCCACGCCCTGGCCGAGCGGACCGGTGGTGGTCTCCACACCGGGGGTGTGGCTGAACTCGGGGTGGCCGGGAGTGCGGCTGTCCCACTGTCGCAGGGACTTGAGGTCCTCCAACTCCAGGCCGTACCCGGCCAGGTAGAGCTGGATGTACAGGGTGAGGCTGGAGTGGCCGATCGACAATACGAAGCGGTCCCGGCCGGCCCACTCGGGATCCGAGGGGTCGTGGCGCATGACCTTCTGGAACAGCAGGTAGGCGGCGGGCGCCAGACTCATGGCGGTGCCGGGGTGACCGTTACCCGACTTCTCTACCGCGTCCATCGCCAGCGCCCGAACCGTGTCGACGGCGCGGCGGTCGAGGTCCGACCACTCCAGGTTTTGCGGGGTGTGGGCGTTCACGAACTTACGTTCTCCTTCTCGGCACCCTTGAGTACCCGGCGTTCGGGGTGGGTGTTGCGTCGTGTGTGCTTGTTGGTCGCCGGACACCCCGCCGGTCGCCCACCGGTGGGCGGGCTCTTGGGGGATGCTGGAGATGCGGGGTCGCTCGGCGTCGGGCTATGGACCTGGCGCCACCCTGGACCACGGCGTCCGATCCGTGCCCGTTCCGGGTCGGTGGAGCACGGAGAGACGGCGCCGTCTGCGAGCCTATCGTTGGTGGGGTGGGCTGTCGTTGCCCGACACCTCCCCTTACCGGCAGGTAATAGGCCTGGTGTGGGGCTTTGCCCGCTCGTGATGGGCGCGTGGCACGTTGGAAGCGCGCTGAGGCGTGTGCGAACCTTCTGTACACCCGGGAGGACGGCGGACGAAGGGACGAAGGTCACCGGCCGCGGGACCGAGTACCCAGGGGGCAGGTCACCGACCCCTCGAAGGAAGTACTACAGTATGTCGTTGACGGGGTTTTCGCTGATCCTGACGGTTTGTCGGTCCGTTCGACCCCGCGTGGCGAGCAGTATCGGAATTCCCTAAGAGTTGTCGAGGTATCCGCGTGTCTGAAACCGAGCCGGCCCCCCAGGGGAAACGAGTGCTTCCGGCCGTGGGGATGCGGTTCTGATGGCACTCACCAACCGCTCCCCGCAGGTCGGATCGTCCGAACCCCAGGCCCCCCACGAGGCGTCCTTGGGCGAGTACGTCCGCGCCTACGTCGCCCTCTCCAAGCCCCGAGTCATCGAGTTGTTGCTCATCACCACCATCCCGGTGATGTTCGTCGCCGCCGGGGGTGTGCCGCCACTGTGGACCGCGGTCGCGACCCTGCTGTTCGGCACCATGTCGGCGGCCAGCGCCAACGCGATGAACTGCTACATCGACCGCGACATCGACCGCGAGATGCGCCGCACCCGGCAACGGCCGGCCGCGATGGACCTGGTGACGCCCAAGGGCGCCCTCGTCTACGGGCTGGTCCTGGCCGTGGGCTCCACCGTGGGCTTCCTCGCGTTCGTCAACCTGCTTTCCGCGGCGTTGTCGCTCTTCGCGATCGGTTTCTACATCTTCGTCTACTCGATGCTGCTCAAGCGACGCACCGCGCAGAACGTGGTGTGGGGCGGTATCGCCGGTTGCATGCCGGTCCTCATCGGTTGGGCCGCGGTCACCAACAGCCTCGACTGGGCACCGTTCGTGCTGTTCCTGGTCGTGTTCTTCTGGACGCCTCCGCACACCTGGACCCTGGCCATGCGGTACAGGGAGGACTACGCCGCCGCCAAGGTGCCGATGTTGCCCGTGGTGGCCAGTGACCGCCGGGTGCTGTTGGAGTCGGTGCTCTACAGTTGGGCGACCGTCCTCGTGTCGCTGATCTTTTGGCCGGTGGCCGGTACCACCTGGTTCTACGGTGCGGTCGCGCTCATCCTGGGCGGGCTCCTGGTGTTCCAGGCGCACCGCCTGCTCAGCCGGTCCATGGCGGGGGTGAGCGGGGCCAAGCTCAAGACGATGGGCTTCTTCCACCTGTCCAACGCCTACCTGGCGCTGCTGTTCGCGGCGGTCACCATCGACCCCCTCCTCGCCGGCGTGCTCGGCTGACCGAGTCCCGCACCTCAAGACGCCCCTTCCCACACCGGAAGGGGCGTCTTCGCGTAGGGACTCAGCGACGACGGAAGACGAGCACCACCGACCACACGACCAGGGCCACCAGCAACAGGGACAGGGGGACGTGTGCCTGTAGGGGGCCGTAGGTGCCCAGGGCGGCCTGGGGAAAGCCCAGCACGAAGGCGGCCAGGCTGACCAGGACGATCGTGCGGTCGGTGCCCCGCCCGCGACCGCCCGCGAACCACACCATGGCCGCGGCGAGCGTCTGGACACCGGTGGCCACGTGCACGGCGAAGGCCCCGCCGTAGTGCAGTGGCAGGGCGTTCAGGTTGTAGGTGATCAGTTGACCGGCCGTGACGAACTCCCACAGGAGCGCGGCCACACTGCCCACGACCGCCACACGCAGTACCCATTCCCACCCCGAGACGGGAGCTTTCAGGGTGGTGTCCTCATTGTTCATCGGAGGCCTTTCTCCACGGGCCGATCGCGCGACCCTACCGTTGGAACCCGGCCGGGTGCTCGCGGGCAGATCCCTGCGCGAGCACCCGGACGTGGGGTTCGTGCCGGTGAACGCTACGATCTGGCCTCATGCCCCGACTCGATAGCAAGGCCATTCTCCAGGGCCGTAGATCCCGGTACTCGATGACCCTCGTCCTGGGCACCACCATCAGCGTGGTGTGCACGGTCGGCATGCTCGGGTACCTGTGGCTGCTGGCCATGGAGGGGGGTGCGGCCGCGGGGATCGACGGGGCCACCGGCTTCGTGGTCAGCCTGGTCGCCGCGATCGTCCCGGTCACCATCCTCGTTCCGCTCATCCTCATGCTGGATCGGCTCGAACCCGAACCCGGTTGGGTGCTGTTCTTCGCCTTCGTCTGGGGCGCGGGGGTGGCGGTGCTGGCCTCACTGATCCTCAACACCTGGGGCATCGCCTACCTCACGGTGCCGCTGTTCGGTCGGGAAGCGGGCGACTTCCTCGGTACCGCGCTGGTCGCCCCGGTGGTGGAGGAGAGCGCCAAGGGCATGGTCCTGCTCATCCTGCTGTGGCGACGTCGCCAGGAGATCGACACCTTCACCGACGGGGTGATCTACGCGGGAATGGTGGCCACCGGCTTCGCCTTCACCGAGAACGTTCTGTACTTCCTGGGTGCCTTCTTCGAGGGCACCCTGGTGGCGACCTTCGCCATTCGCGGCCTCATCGCGCCCTTCGGCCACCCGATCTACACCGCGATGATCGGCTTGGGGGTCGCCTACGCGGCGATGCGCACCGGCGGCGCCCGCTTCCTCGCACCCATCGGTGGCTGGGTCTTGGCCGTACTGCTGCACGGCCTGTGGAACGGCGCCGCGCTCTTGGGCTGGACCGGCCTGGGCGTGGCCTACCTGCTGCTGTTCGTGGTGCTCATGTTCCTACTGATGATCGCACGTCGTGATCGCCACGGCCAGGTCGCCGCGATCGCCCGCTACCTGCCGCCCTACATCTCCACCGGCCTGCTCTCCCAGACCGACATCACGATGCTCAGTTCCATGACCGGTCGCCGTCGGGCGCGTGAGTGGGCCGCGCGCAACGCGGGGCCGCGTGGGCGCGCCGCGATGAAGGACTACCAGTCGGCCGCCACCGAACTGGCGCTGTTGCACCGGAAGATGGACGCGGGGGTCGCCCGGCGAGACTGGAAGGTGAACAGGGACTCGTTCCTGGCCCTGATGCACGTGGCCAGGGACACCTTCCTGGGACGCCTACCTGGGCCGGTGACCCCTGGCTGGGCGGAGAGTCCCACGGACTCGGGGTTCATGCGCCGCGCGGACTTCGCGCACGTCATCGCCCAGGCGCAGGCTCAGCAACACCACGTTCCCCGTCACGGTCGGACCCGCTGACCTCCTGGCTCCTGGGAGCCAGCCGCGTGGTGGCGAAGTACAGGCGGGAGATCGCCACCCAGGTGAGCGCCGAGCCCAGGACGTGCAGCACTACGAGCGTCTCGGGCAGTTCCAGGGCGTACTGGACGTAACCCAGGACGCCTTGGAGCAGGACGACCATCAACAAGGCCACGCTGCTCAGACGGGCGGGCCGACCCGCCCCGCCACGGTAGGCCAGCAGCACCGCGGCCGCGGCGCCCAGCAGGGTGAGCCAGGCCAGGGCCGAGTGGACCCGAGTGACCGCGGGCAGGTCCATGTCCCAGCGGGGAGCGGCCGCGTCACCACCGTGCGGACCGGTACCGGTGGTCACGGTTCCGGCGATCAGCAGCAGGAAGCCGACCACGACCAGGGCGATGCTCACGGTGTGCAGCATCGGGACCACGACGATGCGTGGGGTGCCCTCGGGTTCGCGAAGGCGCACGTACAACGCGACGGTGATGAACACCATCACCATCGACAGCAGGAAGTGCGCGGCGACCGAGGCCGGGTGCAGATCGGTCCAGACGGTGATGCCGCCGACCACGCCTTGGCCCAGGACACCGACGGGGATGATCGCGGCCATCAGGGTCAGGTCACGGCGGCGCGGGGTCATGCGCAACACGGCGATCAGGGTGATGACGCCGACGGCCAAGACCAGGAAGGTCAGCGTGCGGTTGCCGAACTCCACCGCCGCGTTGAAGGCGGCGTGTCCGGTGTCGATGGGAACGAAGCTCTCGGGGGTGCACTTGGGCCACTCCGAGCACCCCAAACCGGAGGAAGTGACGCGGACCGTGGCGCCGGTGACCGCGATCCCGGAGTTGACGATGATGTTGCCCAAAGCCCAGGCCCGCAGTGACCTCGGGGTCGGGGTCCAGATGGTGCGGGCCAGGACGATCAGCGTCAGAACGCCTACGGCGGCCAGAACGATCTGCCATACCCACAGGGAGGCGCCGAGGAGAACGATGTCCTCGGACTCGTTCGCCGCGAGCGAGGTCATGGTGTGTGCGGCCGTCGTCGCGGCGACCGAGGAAGCAAACATACGACAGACTGTAGTACATCGCTCCGGCTTCGCCGACACGACCTCCCCACAGGGTTCCACCTGCGTCGATGAGGGCGGTAGAAGACGTACCAGGGCCCCGGAACGAAAGTCCGGGGCCCTGGTTCACGCGACGCTCATCAGCGGTTGTAGTTGGCGATGCACTGGCTCAGCAGGTTGAGGTCCAGGTTGAGCAGGCCCAGGGCGTTCTGCTCGTCGATGCACGCCTGGTAGGTCTCCGTCTTGTCGATGTGGGTGCTGTGGCCGTGGCCGCCGGCGGCCGCGA
>NZ_ANBD01000098.1 GCF_000341005.1 Nocardiopsis alkaliphila YIM 80379
GAACAGGGCGGCGACGGCGCACTTGGTCATGCTTCGCATTGCTTTGCCTTTCGAGCGTCTACAACAGCTTGGGCGTGCTGCCCACCAGGGCTGATAGCCGGCAGTGAGCACACTGAAACCCTCTGTGGTCATTTTTTGCCTCGTTCTCTTCTTCCGAGAGGAGCAAAAGCCGCATCGAGTGAGGAGTCAGGAGCCCGAAGGAGAGGACGTACGGGTCGAGCCCGCGCTCGCGGCGATCACACAGGTCACCGCCAGCCATTGCCATACGGTCAGTAGTTCACCGAGCAGGACCAGGCCCGCCAAGGCCGCGGCCGCCGGCTGCAGACTCATCAAGACCCCGAACGTCCGTGGCGGCATTCGGCGCAGGGCGTTCAGTTCCAGTGTGTAGGGGACCACCGAGGACAGCACACCCACGGTCAGGCCGAACAGCAGCAGCCGCCAGTCGAGCAGGGCCGCGCCGCCTTCGATGACACCGGCCGGGGCCATGACCACCACGCCCACCACGCTGGCGATGGCCAACCCGGAGGCTCCACTGAATCGCCGTCCCGTCGCCGCGCTGAGCAGGATGTACCCGGCCCAGGCGATGGCCGCCAAGGCCGCGAAGAGCACGCCCAACGGGTCGAGGGCGCCGAACTCCAAGCCCAGTGCCGCCACACCGAGTCCGGCCAGACCCGCCCACAACAGGTCGATGCGACGGCGTGAGCCCAGGATCGCGATCAGGAGCGGACCGAGATACTCGATGGTGACCGCGATGCCCAACGGAATTCGGGCGAATGCCTGGTAGATGAAGAAGTTCATCGCGGCCAGCGCCACTCCGTAACCGATCACCACCATCCAGTCGGTTCTGCTCCGGGCCCGCAGCGCGGGTCTGACCAGGAGGGCCAGCAGGACCGCGGAGGTGAGCAGGCGCAGCCAGACCACCGCCGAGGGAGGTAGGGCCTCGAACAGGTTCTTGGCCACCCCGGCGCCGGTCTGTACGGACACGACGCCGACCAGCACCAGCCAGACCGGAGGGAGGGCGTCCAACAGGGCGCCGGGTGAGGGGCGTGTCGAACCGGCTCGGATGCTCATGGCGAATCATCCTATGTTTTCTGGAGTGCGATGCCCTTCCTCGGTGGCCGCGAAGGTGGTCCCCGATGGCGTGCGGCGCGGCCCCCACACGAGCGCCGACAACAGCAACGACCAGGCCACGATCACCAGGGCCGGCTGCAACAGCGTCATGATGAGGCCGATCACCGTCAGGTCGCCACGGCCCGTGAGGGCTTGCACGCCGATCCACAGGAAGGGCGACGCCGCGGCGAACAGGTTCACCAGGAGGGCCGCCCACGCCAACCCGGCCCGAGCCGGCCGGCGCCACCACAGCAACGCGCCTCCGACCAACAAGAGGAACAGGGGAGGGCCCAGGTAACGGACCATGATGAACCAGGGCACGCCGATGCTCTCCATGGCGAAACACCCTATCCACCCGGCCCTGTTCGACCGGAAGGCGACTCAGAAGAGCCACCAAGATGCGCGAAGCGTGCCATGTGGTGTGAAATGGTGCGGTCCCACGACCACACGGGTCGCCCCGTCCCCGCAGGAGTACCCCGCCATGTCCCGACGTAGAGCCCGTACGGACGCCGCGCAGGAGCCAGGGCTGCCTCGGTGGCCGATGTTCGCCGGCGCCCTGGCCATGCTCGTGGGGGTGGGCGTGGGGGGTTACACCGCGGGTGTGTTCGTGAGCGAGACCCGTTCCGAGACCGAAGGGATGACCGTGGTCTCGGGCATCCTCGTCGAGCCCTCACCGGCTCCGGAACAAGAGCCCGAGGAAGAGGAGGAAGAACCCGAGGAGGAGACCCACCCCGCCGGGATCGACCCCGAGGTGACCTACGCCCTGCTGAACACGCACGGCGAGCGCGCCCTGGACGTGGCGGGAGCCTCCACCGACAACGGGGCGCCCACGCACTTGTGGGATCGTCACGACGAAGGGAACCAACAGTGGCGCTTCGTGCCGATCGATGACGGTTTCTATGAGATTGTCGGAGTGGGCAGTGGCAAGCTGCTGGAGATACCCGGCGAGCCCGCCCCGGAAGGGGAACCGGTCGTGGCGTCGTTGCTCACCCGTACCGGGAGCCCCAACCAACACTGGACCGTGGTCGAGGTCGGTGAGGATGTCGTCCGCTTGGTCAACCGGGCCACCGGGCACGCTCTCGAAAGCAAGGAGGGCAGCCCCGAGAACGGCACCCCGATCATCCCGGCAGAGGGCGCCGGCCACGCCCATCAGAAGTGGCGCCTGGTGCCCCTTGGTTGACCCGATCCGCCCCCGCTGATGTATCGCAAGGCGGTGGAGAGCCCGCATGGCGGTTCCCATGTGGGCTTCGGTCACCAAAGCGAGGCGCCGTTCTGCGCGTTCCGGGGCCTGTCTCCTGGCGGCCACCGTGCTGCTCACGGTGGCCCTGCTCGTGCTCCTGAGCGGTCGTCGGCGCGGCTCATGGTTCAAGGCGACAGCAGGGCCCGCACCGTCTCCCACGTTCGCTCGTCGGCGGCGTTGAGCAAGCCGAGGCGTTCGTCATCGGGGCGGTAGGGGTCGCCCTCCAAACGTAGGGCGACCCCGCCCGCCTCGGTGAGCAACAACCCTCCGGGCGCGTGGTCCCACGGCAGGGTTCGGTGGAACAGCACGAAGTCGAGTTCGCCCTCGGCCAGACGGGGATAGTCGACCCCGGCGCAGTAGGCCCCCGGTCCCACTTCGGCGAATCGGGGGGTGACGCTCTCCACGTGCGCGCGGGAGGTCGGCGGCAGGAAGCGGGAGAGCACCGCGCCGCGTAGTTCGGCCGGGGACTCGGGGGCGGGAGAGCGGTGCAGCCGGTGTTGGTCGCACCAGGCTCCGGAACCGAGCTCGGCCGTGTAGACACGGTCCAGGGTGGGACGCAGGATCCAGGAGGCCACCGCCCGGCCTTGGCGCACCAGCGCGGCCATCACGGCGAACCCCTCCTCGCCGCGCACGAAGTTGCGGGTGCCGTCCAGCGGATCGACCAACCACACGGCCGGCTCCTCGGACAGGGCCCGAAGCAGCTTCGGGTCGGCCGAGGCGGCCTCCTCGCCCACGACCGGGACGTCCATCAGCTCACGCAACCTACGGGTGATGGTGGACTCGGCTTCACGGTCGGCCACGGTGACGATCTCCCCGGGTGCCTTCTCCGTCACCTCGTCCCGCTCCAGGGTCCGAAAGCGCGGCAGGATCGATTCCTGCGCGGCCTCACGGAGAATGGTGGTCACGGTGTCGATATCGATCGTCATGGCCGACAGCCTACGACCGCGTGCCCGAGTGCTTCGGCACCGGTGTGGTCACTCCCAGCGGAACAGGCGCGAGGCCGCCAGCCCGGCCCCGACCGCCCACACGAGCAGCACCAGGAAGACACCTGCTCCCGGCACCGCCCCATGGGTGAGCAGGTCGCGCAGTCCCGAGGTGAGCGCGGTGATCGGCAACACCGACACGGCCTGTTCCATCGGTCCGGGGAAGTTGCTGGTGGGGAAGAGCACCCCACCCAGGCCCAGCATCAGCACGTACACGAGGTTGGCTCCGGCCAGGGTCGCCTCGGCGCGCAAAGTGCCCGCCATCAGCAACGCCAACGAACTGAAGGCGGCGGTGCCGAGCAGGATCAGCGTCAACGCGATGAGCAGGCTGAGTGGGCTCAGCGTGGGTGACCAACCCAAAAACAGCGCGACCGTGCCCAAAAGAGCGATCTGGACCGCTTGGACGCCCAACACGGCCAGGGTCTTGGCGGCCAGCAATCCGAACCGGGACAGCGGGGTGGCGCCCAGGCGCTTGAGCACCCCGTAACGCCGCTCGAAACCGGTGCCGATGGCCAGCCCGGTGAAGGAGGTGGACATGACGGCCAAGGCCAGGATGCCCGGAGTCAACGCGTCCACCCGGGGCCCCTCGCCCACGTCCAGGACCCCGGTGAGGCTGAAACCCACCAGGAGTAGCACCGGGATCACCATGGTGAGCAGGAACTGCTCGCCATGGCGCAGCATCACGCGCAGTTCCATCCCCGTCTGGGCGGCCACCATGCGCCACATCGGGGCCGCGCCCGGGGCCGGGGTGAACATGCCCGGGTCGATGGCGAGGGTCGGTGTTTCGGTCACGGCCCGGGCGGCCGTGCCGGTGGTGTGCTCGGTCAATTTAATCGCGCAGTTCCCGGCCGGTGGTTTCGAGGAAGACGTCTTCGAGGGTACGTGCTCGCAGGCGCAGGTCCTCGGCGAGTACACCCGCTGAGGCGCACCAGGCGGTGACCGTGGCCAGGAACTCCGGCCCCAGGGCGTGGGGGTCCTCGGTGCTCACGGCGCACTCGTGACGGTCGCCCGAGGGTGTGGTGGACACGGCGCTGCCTTCGGGAAGGGCTTGGAGCAGGGACTCGGTGTCGATCGGGCTCGCGGTGGTGAAACGCACCTCGCGCCGGCCCTCGGTGAGTTCGGCCGGAGTTCCCTCGACCACCACGGCTCCGTGATCGATGATGACCACGTGGTCGGCCAGACGTTCGGCCTCCTCCATGTGGTGGGTGGTGAGGATGACCGCGACCCCCGCGGCGCGCAGGGCCTTGACCAGGTCCCAGGTGGCCATACGCGCCTGTGGGTCCAGCCCGGCGGTCGGTTCGTCCAAGAAGACGATCTCGGGGCGGCCGACGACGGCGCAGGCCAGGGACAGGCGTTGCTGTTGACCGCCGGAGAGCCGTCGGAACGGGGTGCGCCCGGCCGAGGTCAGTCCCAGCCGCTCCAAGAGGAGGTCGGGGTCGATCGGGTCGGAGTGGAAGGAGGCCATGAGGCGGAGCCACTCGGCGGTCCGGGCGCCGGTGGGCACCCCACCGGACTGGGGCATCACGCCGACCCGGGGCTTGAGGGCCCCGGCGTCGGTGATCGGGTCCAGACCGAGGACACGCACGTGTCCGCCGTCGGCGCGACGGAAGCCCTCGCAGATCTCGATGGTGCTGGTCTTGCCCGCTCCGTTGGGGCCGAGCAGGGCGGTCACCGCGCCTTGGCGTGCGGTGAACGAGAGGCCCGTCACTGCCGTGGTGGAGCCGTAACGCTTCACCAGGTCGACGACCTCGAGGGCGGGTGTGTCCATGGGGCCTGAGTTTACGTGCGACCCGGGGTCGGGCTTCACCACCCCACCTCGAGCCCTTGAGGGGGTGCGCGCCGGGTCGAGGCGCGGTGAAGGTGCATACTTTCTCCGTCGTGCACCCTCGGAGCCGGCCACCCCTGGTCCTTGACGAGGACACGCCCGCTCGGTGGACTTTTTCACCTGGGAAAAGTCGACCGCCTCGTGGGATGGCCGTCTCGCCATCCGAGACCAAGGGTCGGATTCGAGTTTCGATGACGTGGGGCGCGCGCCACCCCTCCCGCCTGAACCCCCAGATTAGGCAAGGCTGGCCTTCGTGACGAAGCGCATGTAGTCGGGTTTGCCTAGGTGGACTTATTTACGCCACACTGATGTTGTCAAAAGACAGAGCCGGTAGTGAGCGAGGGAGGGGAGAAGCATGTCCGAGACGTACAACGCCTCCCGTCCCCTCAACGGGCCCGATCGGGGTACCCGCGCCCGTGTCGCCCGGCTCATCCTGGAGAAGGGGCCGATCACCGCCTCCGCGTTGGGAGAGCGACTCGGTCTGACTCCGGCGGCGATCCGCCGCCACCTCGACCATCTGACCAGCGAGGGCATGGTCGAGGCCCGCG
>NZ_ANBD01000099.1 GCF_000341005.1 Nocardiopsis alkaliphila YIM 80379
CCCCGCCCGGGTCTTCGCCATCACCGAAGCCGGACGTGACGCCTTCGTCCACGCCTACGACGACCTCGCGGCCGGTGCGTTGCGCTTCCTGGCGCGAAACGCCGGCCCCGAGGCCGTCGGTGAGTTCGCCCGTAGCCAGGTCGCGGACCTGGAGCGGCGCTACAAGCCCCTGCTGGACGCCGCCCCCGCCGAACAGCGGGTTCGGTTGCTGGCCGAGGCACTCTCCAACGATGGTTACGCCGCCAGTGCGGGCCAGGCGCCCGCTCCCGGCGGTGGTGACCAATTGTGCCAACACCACTGCCCCGTCGCGCACGTGGCCGCCGAGTTCCCGCAGCTCTGCGAAGCAGAGATCGAGGCCTTCGCGCGGCTGCTGGGCACCCCGGTGCGCAGGTTGGCCACCATCGCCCACGGCGATGGTGTGTGCACCACTCACGTCACCCCCCGAGGTGACGTGGCGGGCGGGGAGAAACACGCCCCCGCGACCACCAGCGCCCGCCACGCGGCGGGCGGAGGATCGCAACACAAGGACGTTTGAGTCCAGGAGGAGTCCGCGCACATGACTTCTGTCGCGCACCCCGAGCTCGAAGGGCTCGGAACATATGAGTACGGCTGGGCCGACTCCGACGCGGCCGGGGCCTCGGCCCGTCGCGGCCTGAACGAAGAGGTCGTTCGGGACATCTCATCGAAGAAGGACGAGCCGGAGTGGATGACCAAGCTCCGCCTCAAGTCGCTCAAGCTCTTCGACAAGAAGCCCATGCCCGACTGGGGCGCGGACCTGTCCAAGATCGACTTCGACAACATCAAGTACTTCGTGCGGTCCACGGAGAAGCAGGCCACCTCTTGGGAGGACCTGCCCGAGGACATCAAGAACACCTACGACAGGCTGGGCATCCCCGAGGCGGAGAAGCAGCGCTTGGTCGCCGGTGTGGCCGCCCAGTACGAGTCAGAGGTCGTCTACCACCAGATCCGTGAGGACCTGGAGGAACAGGGTGTCCTCTTCCTGGACACCGACACGGCCCTGAAGGAGCACCCGGAGATCTTCGAGGAGTACTTCGGCTCCGTCATCCCGCCCGGCGACAACAAGTTCGCCGCGCTCAACACCGCCGTGTGGAGTGGTGGGTCCTTCATCTACGTGCCCAAGAACGTGCACGTGGAGATCCCGCTCCAGGCCTACTTCCGGATCAACACCGAGAACATGGGCCAGTTCGAGCGGACGCTGATCATCGTCGACGAGGGCGCCTACGTCCACTACGTCGAGGGCTGCACCGCGCCGATCTACAAGACGGACTCGCTGCACTCGGCCGTCGTGGAGATCATCGTCAAGAAGAACGCGCGCTGCCGTTACACGACCATCCAGAACTGGTCGAACAACGTCTTCAACCTGGTCACCAAGCGCGCCATCGCCGAAGAGGGCGCCACCATGGAGTGGGTCGACGGCAACATCGGCTCCCAGGTCACCATGAAGTACCCGGCCGTGTACCTGATGGGCGAGCACGCCAACGGCGAGACCCTGTCCATCGCCTTCGCCGGTGAGGGCCAGCACCAGGACACCGGCGCCAAGATGGTGCACTGCGCACCCAACACCACCTCCAAGGTCGTGTCCAAGTCGGTGGCGCGCGGCGGCGGCCGTTCCTCCTACCGTGGCCTGATCCAGGTCCAGGAGGGTGCCCACTACGCCAAGTCCTCGGTGGAGTGCGACGCCCTGCTGATCGACACGATCAGCCGTTCCGACACCTACCCCTACAACGACCTGCGCGAGGACGACGTCGAGCTCGCGCACGAGGCCACCGTCTCCAAGGTCAGCGAGGACCAGCTCTTCTACCTGATGAGCAGGGGCATGGGCGAGGAAGAGGCCATGGCCATGGTCGTTCGAGGATTCGTGGAGCCCATCGCACGGGAGCTCCCGATGGAGTACGCGCTGGAGCTGAACCGTCTGATCGAGCTCCAGATGGAAGGATCGGTGGGTTGATGACGACCGCTAACACGGAACCCAAGGCGCACAGCCACGGCCTGGGGCAGATCCCGGTCTCCAAGCTGGACACGCACGGTTCCCACGACGTGAACGACTTCCCCATCCCCAACGGGCGGGAAGAGGAGTGGCGCTTCACGCCGCTGCGCCGCCTCAAGGGACTGCACGACTGGAAGGGCACGGCCGACGGCACCGACGAAACGGTCGTCGACGCGCCCGAGGGCGTCACCGTCGAGACGGTGGGCCGCGAGGACGAGCGTCTGGGCACCGCGGGCCTTCCCGTGGACCGGGTGATCGCGCAGGCCTACAGCGCCTTCGAGCAGGCCACGGTCGTCACCGTGCCGCGCTCGCTGGTCTCCGACAAGCCGATCACGATCGACCGCAAGGGCTTGGGCGGCACCGCCTTCGAGCAGCTGGTCATCGACGTCCAGCCGCTGGCCGAGGTCACCGTGATCATCACCAACACCGGCAGTGGTGTGCGCGCGGGCAGCCTCGACGTCCACGTCGGCGAGGGCGCCAAGCTCAACCTGGTCAGTCTCCAGGAATGGGACTCCGACGCCGTCGAGGTCAGCCAGCACAACGCGCGGGTCGGCAAGGACGCCAGCTTCAAGTCGGTCATCATCACCCTGGGCGGCGACCTGGTCCGCCTGTCGCCGCGGGTGTCCTACACCGGCCGGGGCGGCAACGCCGAACTGTACGGTCTCTACTTCGCCGGTGACGATCAGCACCACGAGCACCGGTCGCTGATCGACCACAACCTGTCCAACACCCGCTCCCGGGTGGACTACAAGGGTGCGCTCAGCGGCGCCGGGGCCCACACCGTCTGGATCGGTGACGTCATCATCGGCGAGGGCACCGAGGGCACCGACTCCTACGAGAACAACCGCAACCTGCAGCTCACCGACGACACCCGTGTGGACTCCGTTCCCAACCTGGAGATCTTCACCGGTGAGGTGCAAGGGGCCGGGCACGCCAGCGCCAGCGGGCGATTGGACGACATCCACCTCTTCTACCTGCGCTCGCGCGGGATCCCGGAGGAGGAGGCGCGTCGCCTGATCATCCGTGGCTACTTCCTGGACATCGTCAACCGGATCGATGACCAGGACCTGCGCGACCACGTCATGGAGAAGGTCGAGCGAAAGCTTGCCGCACATGAGTGAGACGCAGGGTTGGACCAAGGTCGCCGAACTCGACGAGATCCCCCAGGACGGCGTTCTGGGGATCGAGACCGACGACGAGACGCCCATCGCGCTGGTGCGCACCGAGGGTGAGGTCTACGCGCTGCGAGACGAGTGCTCGCACGCGGAGGTACGCCTGTCGGAGGGCGAGGTCGAGGACGGCACCATCGAGTGCTGGCTCCACGGGTCCTGCTTCGACCTGAAGTCGGGGTCGCCGCTCAACCCGCCCGCGACCAAGCCGGTCCCCACCTACGACGTGAAGATCGACGGCGACGACGTGCTCGTGTCGCTGGATGAGAAGAATTCCTGAGGCCTGAAATGACGAAGTTCGAAATCCGCGGTCTGCGCGCCGACGTCCTCATCAGCGAGGACGAGCGGCAGGAGATCCTCAAGGGCGTTGACCTGACCATCAACTCCGGTGAGACCCACGCCATCATGGGCCCCAACGGCTCCGGCAAGTCCACCCTGGCCTACGCCGTCGCCGGCCACCCGCGCTACGAGATCACCGACGGTGAGGTCCTCCTCGACGGTGAGAACGTCCTGGAGATGGAGGTGGACGAGCGGGCCCGCGCCGGTGTGTTCCTGGCCATGCAGTACCCGGTCGAGGTTCCGGGTGTGTCCATGTCCAACTTCCTGCGCAGCTCGGTCACCTCGGTGCGTGGCGAGGCCCCCAAGCTCCGTCAGTTCTCCAAGGAACTGCAGGGCGCGATGAAGAACCTGGCCATCGACCCCTCCTTCGCCGCCCGCGGCGTCAACGAGGGCTTCTCCGGCGGTGAGAAGAAGCGCCACGAGATCCTTCAGCTGGAGCTGCTCAAGCCCAAGGTCGCGATCCTGGACGAGACCGACTCCGGCCTGGACGTCGACGCGCTCAAGGTCGTCTCCGAGGGCATCAACCGCGCCCAGAACGAGAACGACATGGGCGTCATGCTCATCACGCACTACACCCGTATCCTCGAGTACGTCAAGCCCGACCACGTGCACGTCTTCGCCGATGGCCGTATCGCCGAGTCCGGTGGCCCCGAGCTGGCACAGGTGCTGGAGTCCGAGGGCTACGAGCGTTTCGTGAAGGTGGGCGCGTAGCACATGACCACAGTCCGCGAGTTCGGTGGGGCCGAGATGGGCCTGCTCGACGTCGCGGCGATCCGGGAGGACTTTCCGATCCTGTCCCGGACCGTCCGCGACGGACGGCCGCTGGTGTACCTCGATTCCGGGGCCACTTCGCAAAAACCCCGTCAGGTGCTGGACGCCGAGCGTGAGTTCTACGAACGCCACAACGCGGCGGTGCATCGAGGCGCGCACCAGCTCGCGGAGGAGGCCACCGACGCCTACGAGGCGGCCCGAGAGACCATCGCGTCCTTCATCGGTGCCGACTCCGGCGAGGTGGTGTTCACCAAGAACGCCACCGAGGCGGTCAACCTGGTCGCGTACGCGATGAGCAACGCGGCCACCGCCGACGAGCCTCTACGCCGGTTCCAGGTGGGTCCGGGCGATGAGATCGTCGTCACCGAGATGGAGCACCACGCCAACCTGGTGCCCTGGCAGCAGTTGTGTCAGCGCACCGGCGCCACGCTGCGCTGGTTCTCGGTGACCGACGAGGGTCGTCTGGACCTGTCGGATCTGGACGAACTGGTCAACGAACGCACCAAGCTGGTCGCGTTCGCGCACCAGTCCAACGTGTTGGGCACGGTGAACCCGGTCGCGACCATCACCGCCCGGGCCCGCCAGGTCGGTGCCCTGGTGCTGCTGGACGCCTGCCAGTCGGTGCCGCACATGCCGGTGGACGTGGCCGCGCTGGACGTGGACTTCCTCGCCTTCTCAGGGCACAAGATGCTCGGTCCCAACGGGATCGGTGTGCTCTGGGGGCGCAGGGAGCTCCTCGCCACCATGCCGCCGTTCATCAGCGGTGGTTCGATGATCGGCGTGGTGCACATGACCCACTCCACCTGGGCGGACCCGCCTCAGCGATTCGAGGCCGGTGTGCCGATGGCCCCGCAGGCCGTCGGTTTGGCCGCGGCCTGTGACTACCTGTCCAAGGTGGGCATGGAGCAGGTCGCCGCGCACGAGCACGCGCTCACCGAGTACGCCCTCGAAAAGGTGGGCGAGATCGAGGGCGTGCGTATCGTGGGTCCGACCGAGGCCGTGGACCGGGGCGGCGCGGTGTCGTTCGTGGTGGACGACATCCACCCGCACGACCTGGGCCAGGTCCTGGACGACAAGGGCGTCGAGGTGCGGGTGGGCCACCACTGCGCTTGGCCGCTGCACCGCAAGCTCGGTATCGTCGCCACCACGAGGGCGTCCTTCTACCTCTACAACACGATGGAGGACGTGGACGCGCTCGCGGAGGCCATCCGGGCCGCCCAGAGGTTCTTCGGGACCCGGGCCTAGGAACGAGGATTCTGCCTGACCATGCAGTTGGACGCCATGTACCAGGAGATCATCCTGGACCACTACCGGAATCCGCACCACAAAGGGTTGCGGGATCCGCACGACGCCGAGGCCCATCACATCAACCCCACCTGTGGGGACGAAGTGACGCTTCGCGTGAGGCTGGCCCCCGAGTCCGGTGCCGAGCTGGACGAGAAGGCGATCGTCAGCGACGTCTCCTACGAGGGAATGGGCTGCTCGATCAGCCAGGCCAGTACCTCGGTGCTCACCGACCTGCTGATCGGCAAGTCGGTGGACGAGGGGATGCGGACCCTGGACGCGTTCACCGAGATGATGCAGTCCAAGGGCAAGGGTGAGCCCGACGAGGACGTGCTGGAGGACGCCGTGGCGTTCGTCGGTGTGTCCAAGTACCCGGCCCGGATCAAGTGCGCCCTGTTGGGGTGGATGGCCTGGAAGGACGCGGTCTCGCAGTCCTTGGACAAGGAAGGCGCCTGAATGAGCGAGAACGAGAGCACGACGACCACCGAGACCGCCGAGAAGCCCGAGACCGCTCCGCTCACCCCTGAGCAGGAGGAGCTGGCCGAGGAGATCGGCGAGGCCCTCAAGGACGTGATCGACCCCGAACTCGGGGTGAACATCGTCGACCTGGGCCTGTTGTACGGGGTGAACGCCGACGACGAGTCGATCACCCTGGACATGACCCTGACCAGCGCGGCCTGCCCGCTGACCGACGTGATCGAGGACCAGGCCACCAGTGCCTTGGACGAGTTCGAGCGCGACGTCAAGATCAACTGGGTCTGGATGCCGCCGTGGGGTCCGGACAAGATCACCGACGACGGTCGGGACCAGCTGCGCATGCTGGGCTTCAACGTCTGATTCGAACGGACGTGCGTAGGGCCGAGGCCTTGGGGTCTCGGCCCTTTCGTGTGCCCGCCCCTTCCCTGGTGGGCCCGAGGTCGGCCTACCGTTGGATCGGCCGTTGGGGCGAGGGGATCGGTGACGACCGGTCGGGTCCGGGGCACGAGTCCAGGTCCGCGGTCGGACACGTTCCGATCGCGGACCTGGCGTTTCCTCGAGGACTCGCGCCGTCCGGTGGGGTCAGTGGGCGGCGAACGTGCCCGAACGCAGTTCTCCGGCGATGTCGTCGTCGCCGCGCAGGCTCAGCACGTCCAACAGGGCCTGAGGATCGGATAGCGACTCGTCGCCGTTGTCGGTGATGCGGCGGGACAGGATCTTCAAGGCCTCCTCCGTGGTGGCCGGGGCGGTGTAGCCGATCAGGTGCAGCGCTCGCGCGTAGGGCGGATGGCCGCTCAGGTCGCTCGCGGGGAGTTTGCGGGCGTCCAGACGATCGCCGGAGACCGTGATGAAGATGCGATCGCCCGGCTGAGCCGCCTGCCTGCGCAGGAGCGGGCGCAGCGAGTCGAAGGCCGGCTGGGCGCGCCAGACCAGTACCAACAGGTCCGCGCCGGGAGCGGTCAAGCACAGCAGCCGACCCGGCTGCAACCCCAAGTGGGTGGCGTAACCGGCGGGGACGGCCACCGGAGCGCCGTTGAGGTGGTCGGCGGTGATGTCGATGCGGTGCCACCAGCGCCCATCCGGAGCCCTGAAACAACGGGCCGACATGGCCGGTTCGCCTGCCCTGGGGCGCGGCCGTGGTGGGTGCGCAGCCGGAACCTGGGGGAGACCGAACGGGGGAGTGGTCGCAGTGGCGGGCGGGAAGGATCCCTGAACGGGCCCAGGCCCTTGTTGGTGGATCGGCTTGGGCTCGTTCTGCTGGGGCGGTTCCACAGGGGCGTCGGGGCGACGTCGGATCGGTAGTCCGTTCTCAGTGGTGGCCCCGGACCCGTCGGGGGAATGGCCGCCGGCGGAGGACTCCATGGGCACCGAGGTGTCCACGTGCACGCGCCCCTCGTGCAGGCTCACCCCCGGGGTGCTCAGCAACCAGGCACGCAGTTCCTGTTGGCGGATGCCGATCCGCCCCAGACGGATGCCCGCCTCGGTGAGGTCTGGAGCGTCGGTGAGCAGCTCCCGGGTCTGTTCGCGCAGACGGTTGGGGTCATCGGCGATGAGCCAACCGTTGTGCATGCGCCGGTCGGTGAACAGGGTGATGACCACCCGCCACAGCGGAGTATGCAACGTGGGAACGTCCACCGGGTGGTCCGGATGAGCGTTGATGAGCCGGTCGATGGTGGTCGCCGACCCCAACTGTTCGGACAACTCGCGCAGGTGCTTGGTGATGGTGGCGCCCTCGGGGGAAGAGAGCCAGCGCAGCAGGTGTTCTTCGACCGTGCGCTGGGCGCCGCGGATCTCGGTGACGTCCACCGCGATCTGTTCCGAGAGCACCCGGATACTGATGGGGTCGGTGGCGAAGAGCCGTTCGGCGGCCACGGTCCGTTCCAGTTCGGTCCAGGAACGGAACATCTCCTCGACCGAATCCACCAGGGGGTGGCGGCCCAGTTCGTGTACGACGGGGCGTTCCTCGGCTTGTTCGGGGCGCGGTTTGGGGCGGCTGAAGCTGGGGCGGCGCAAGGTGCGTCCCGGGCCCAACAAGGAACTGCGGAACTGCGAACGTAGGTCGCTCACGCCGTCGTCGATGGGTTTCTCAGGGCCGGGGTCGCCGGCACCGCCCGGGATCATCGCGGCCGAGCTCACCATGCCGCTCAGGGGGGTCTCCGAGGGGGAGGGAGCGGAACCGGGGAAAGGCGCCATCCCGGCGGGCACGGAGTCCGTGGACGGCTCTTCTTGGTCGCGCTGGGCACGCAGGGCCCGCAGCGTGCGAATGGCTCGGGTGGCCGGAGTCTGTGGCGGTGACGAATCGTTTCCGGCGTCTTGGGGGGTCTTCGACGCCTCGCTCGCGCCGGTCGCCTCGTTGAGGTAGTCGAGCGCGTTGCGCACGTGCTCGGGGGCGGAGTCGGGCAACCAGTGCGCGATGGTGCGCACGGCTTCCGACATCAACGCGGGAGAGGGGGTGGGGCCGCTAGGTAGTTCGCAGCAGGGCTGCAGGGCACGCCAGGCCACCGTGCTGATGATGTCGAGGACACCGCACTGGCTCGGTTGCCAGTCGCGGATCTGCTGAGGGCTGGCGGAGATGAGGTGTTCCCAGTCGCCCGCGGTGGAGACGACCGCGCCACGGACGGGTTCGGAGAGTTCGGAACAGTCCACCGGCTGGGTGCGCAAGCTCGGCAGGAACTCCGTGAGGGGCACGTGGTCCCACTGCTCGACCGCGAGGCGGGCCAGCCCATGGGCCAGCCAGGGAGGGCCTGCGATGTCCAGGACACGGGCGATGGGCAGGGTATGCCACCAACCGTCGATCAGCCGGTCGTGTCGGAGCAGGGTTGCCACGTCCGGCGACCTCGACCAGCGCAGGGCGGGCGCGAGGTCGGCGAGGCAGATCGGAGAGACGGCGTTCATCCGCTGAGGACCTCGACCTCCTGGTGTCTGCACGTGAATTGAGGAGGAACCGCACGGGCCTTCGGTTCGATGCACCACAGTACGCGTCCTGGGCCCTGAGGGAGACGGGACCTTCGGACGCTTCGGCCGGGCCACGCGGGGACGTGGTGAGCCGGGAGCGGGGGTGCCTTGAAGCACTTCACGAGATCGTACGTGCCTGGAGCGCACATGGGTAGCCCCCACCGGTTTCGGGGGGGCGCGGCAGGGGCGGCGGCCACGGTGCGTGATCACATCACCGATGGGGATCGATGAGAAGAAACCATAGATAGTGTGATCTACGGCATAAGTGTCTTTCGGCTCTTTTCATGCCTTTTTCGCGTTCTCCTGTGCGATGGCGGGTGCGGACCGGCACCCAGGAGGAACCAGGCGAGGGCGGCCGGCGCGCTCGGCGCGTCGGCTCCGGGCGCGGGTATGCTGGACGGGCACTGTCCCCGCTCGATCCTCCTGAGGTGGCGAGTGATCGGGTGGCCGTGGTCGAACCCGGGGCGACGGTGCTCGGACATTCGCGGGTCCTCGGTACGCCGTGGCCCGTCCAGACTTCCGCAACCGCGCACCCCGACGCCCGGCAGGCGCGGGTAGTCGATCCGGATGATTGGTTGACGTGACAGACCTTGAGATGAATCCCCCCGCCGCCGGTGACACGGACAGACCGGAACTCATCCGTTCCTACGTGGCACTCGGTGACAGCATCACGGAGGGGATGGAAGACGACAGCGGGCCGGGCGGTGCCTATCGGGGTTTCGCGGACCGTCTCGCCGAACACCTGGGAAGCATGTCCCCGGACTTCCGCTACGCCAATCTCGCCGTACGAGGTCGGCGGATGAAGCACATCTTCGGCGAGCAGCTCGACCAGGCCCTGGAGTGGAAACCCGATCTGGTCACCGTGTTGGCCGGTGGTAACGACGTCCTACGCCCCGGCAACGACCTCGACGCCCTCGCCGACAAGTTCGAGTGGGGGGTGCGCCGACTGCGCGACGCGGGAATCCGTGTGGTGCTCCTGGCCGGCCACGACACCGGTTGGATCCCCGTACTGCGGCTGTACCGCGGCCGCATCGCGGTCTTCAGCATGCACATGCGCGCGGTCGCCGAACGCACCGGCACCGAGATCGTCGATCTGTGGGCGCTCAACGCCCTCAACGACCCTCGGGCCTGGAGCGATGACCGATTGCACCTCAATGGCGCCGGCCACCAGATCGTCGCGGCACGTGTGGCCGACCTGCTCGGTCACCCGCTGGGGCCGCGTGAATCCTGGGCCGACCCCTGGGCCACCCCGCCTCAGCAACTCCCGAGGATCCTGCGTCGCCGCGAGAACCGCCGTTGGGCGCGCCAATACCTCGTGCCGTGGTTGCGTCGCCGTGCGATGGGCCGTTCCTCCGGTGACGGGCGGGTGCCCCGCCGACCCGACCTGGACTACCTCCACGACGAGGAGACCCGTGAGCGTCTGCGCCGTGAGCTGAAGGAGGCCGGGGCCGACGTTCACTACAACGACTACTCGATCGACGGGACTCCGCCCACCAGCAGCCCTTCGGGGACCAAGGGCCCAGAGCCCTTGCGCTGAGCGGAGCCGGGCCAAGCGAAGACGGGGTTCGGCCGCGCCTGGAGAAGCAGGGGAATCCGGTACGGGCCCCTCCCATCCTCCGTGCGCCGGCACGGGGATCACTGCCGCGACAAGGATTGGATCAGGTCGCTGACGTGCACCACACCCAAGCACTGGCCATACGGGTTGGTCACGATGAGGTCGTCATAGACCCGCTCACGATCCTGGCCCGCCACCCGTAGCGCCGAGATGGCCGACATCCAGGCCGGGACCGTGCGTGGCGACTCCGCCAGCCGAAGAGCCGGTCGCTTGGCGTGTAGCGCGTGCCCGTAGCGTCCGGTCACCGACAGCAGGAAGCGGGTCCGGTCGATCACCCCGATCGGCCGCTCCCGGTGGTCGATCAGCACCACGCTGTTGAGGGCGGTGTTCTCGGTCAAAGCCTCCAAGACGTGCTCGCCGGTGGATTCGACGTCGAAGTCCACCGGCGGCGCCATGAACTCGGTGACCCGAGGCCCGTCGTCGGTGTCCTCCAGCGACGCGGCCACGGGTTCGGGCACCGGAGTGACCTTCTCACCGGGGCGCCAGTCCGCTTCGGTGAAGAAGGGACCACTGCCCAGCCGCACGCCGCGATCGCGTAGACGCACGATCTCCTCACTCCGGGCCACCCCGGTGGCCAGGGCGTACACGCCACTGCTCCGACCGATCCGGGCCAGACCGTCGATGATCCCACCGTTGCGCTGGTCGGTGTCGAGCCCTGAAACGAGCGTGGGGTCCAGGCGGATCAGGAAGGGCGCGGCCTCCACCACCAGATCCGGGCGGGCCATCGCGGTGCCGAGACCGCACCGGAAACCCGAGGCCCGCAGTCCGATGATTCCGGTCAGTACGGTCGACTTGGGCAGGTCGCTCAGGTCGGGGGTGAGCATGAGCGTGATGTCGCGCGGTCGCCGTCCGGTTCTGCGCAGCGCGCTCTCGACCAGGGCGGGCAGATCCGATCGCTCCGTCAGAGCCACCGAAGGCAGGGGCAATACCAAGGGTAGGAGGCTTTCCGCCCCGTTCCCGGCGCGTACCAGGGTGGCCAGCCACTCGGCGACGACCATCGCACCACGGCCGGTACCGTCAGGCCGCCCCAACCCCTCCGGGACGGGGGCGACGACCTCCACCGCCACGACGGCACCGGAGTCCAGGTCCACGATGGGACGCAGAGTCGGGGCCCGACGCGTACGCGCTCGGTGCTCGCCGGAACCGAGGGTCGGGCTGGTGTGTGGGGAACGCGGGGTGGACACGCACCCATGGTGCCCTGGGGGTGAGCCGACCTGAAGTCCTGTTCGCGGCTGTTCAACCGTTCTTGAACGATGGGACCCGGGGAGTTCATCCTTGGGCGCCCAAGACGCAGAACACGACCGTGGGCGCCACAGGTAGGTGACGCCCACGGTGGGGATGAGGCGGATACGCGCTCAGGCGCGGCGGAAGGCCACCGCGATGTTGTGGCCACCGAACCCGAAGGACTCGTTGATGGCGGCCACGTCACCGGAGGGCATCTCCCGGGGCTTGTCACGGACGATGTCCACGGCCACCTCGGGGTCGAGTTCGGTGATGTTGATGGTGGGCGGGATCTGGCCTTCGTGCAGCGCCAGGATCGTGGCGATCGATTCCACCGCGCCGGCACCGCCCAACAGGTGGCCGGTCATGGACTTGGTGGAGGTCACCGCGACCTGATCGGCGGCGGAGTCGCCCAGGGCCGCCCGGATCGCCCGAGTCTCACCGACGTCACCGGCCGGGGTGGAGGTGGCGTGCGCGTTGACGTGAACGATGTCACTGGGCTTGAGGTCGGCGTCGGTCAAAGCCTGGGTGATGGCGCGGGCCTGACCGGCTCCCTCGGGGTCGGGCATGACGATGTCGTGGGCGTCGTCGGTGTAGCCCACACCGGCGGCGTGCGCGTAGACGCGAGCACCGCGCTTGGCGGCGTGTTCGGCCGATTCCAGGACGAGGATGCCCGCGCCCTCGCCCATGACGAAGCCGTCGCGCTGGGCGTCCCAGGGGCGTGAGGCGCGTTGCGGATCGTCGTTGCGGGTCGACAGGGCCCGCATGGAGGCGAAGGAGGCGATGTTGAGCGGGTGGATCGCGGCCTCGGTGCCGCCCGCGATGACGATGTCGGCCCGGCCGGCGCGGATCATGTCGATCGCGTTGCCGATCGCCTCGGCGCTGGAGGCGCAGGCGCTGACCGGAGCGTGGGCGCCGGCGCGCGCGGTGAACTCCAAGGCCACGGCGGCCGCCGGGCTGTTGGGCATGAGCATGGGCACGGTGAACGGAGAGACCCGCTTCCAGCCCTTCTCACGGAAGGTGTCGTACTGCTCCAGGATGGTGAGGATGCCGCCGATCCCACTGGAGACGACCACGCCCAGCCGCAGGGGGTCGACCTCGGGGGCGCCGGCGTCGTCCCATGCCTCCTGGGCGGCGATGAGCGCGAACTGCTGGGTACGGTCCAGCCGGCGCAGCCGGGGGCGTGGCAGCTTCTCGGAGGGTTCCTGCGCGATCTGTCCCGCGAAGTGCACCGGGAGCTTGTCGTGCCATTCCTCCGGCAGGGTGCTGACACCGGACCGGCCATCGAGGAGCGCGGACCATGTGGTCGAGACGTCACCCCCGAGGGGGGTGGTGGCGCCGAGGCCGGTGACGACGACATCGGTCTTTGACATGAGCCGATCGCCCTTCTCGTGGGTCGTTCCCGGCTCGGGGGCCGAGAGGCGTGGCGGATGGGATCTGTCCCCCGGGTGGGGGCGGGGCCGCCGGAAGCGGAAGTGGGCTCCGGCGGCCCGCAGGAGGCTACTTCTGGATGAAGTTGACGACGTCCTGGACCGTCTTGAGGTCCTTGAGCTGGTCGTCGGGGATCTCGACGCCGAACTTGTCCTGGGCGGCGACGGCGATCTCCACCATGGACAGCGAGTCGATGTCCAGGTCGTCCACGAAGCTCTTCTCGGGCGTGACCTCGGAAGGCTCGGTGCCGACGATCTCTTCGATGATCTCGCCGAGGCCGGCCAGGATCTCCTGCTCGCTGAGGGCCATCTCTTGTTTCTCCTTGTTTGACGAGTTCGGTGTCGGAACGGACCCGCGCGTGGCGGGCGCATTCGATCTTTCGGGTCAGGGGATACGAATCACCTGAGCGGCGTAGACCAAGCCCGCGCCGAAGCCGAGGGTGAGCACGAGGCTCCCCGACGGCAGTTCCCCGCGCCCGACCATGCGCGAGAGCGCCAGGGGAATCGAGGCGGAAGAGGTGTTGCCAGCGGTGACGATATCGCGGGCGATGAGTGCCTGTGGTGCTCCCAACTTGCGCGCGATGGACTCGATGATCCGCAGATTGGCCTGATGGGGGACGAAGGCGGCCAGGTCGGAGGGCTCCACACCCGCCCGCTCCAGCGCCTCCAGGGCGACCTTGTACAACTCGGTGGTGGTCCACCGGAAGACGGCCTGCCCTTCCTGGTAGAGGTACTTGCCCTCGCGCAGGAAGATCTTGTCGGCGCGCTCACCGGCCGAGCCCCACACCACGGGGCCCACACCCTGTTCGGCGGAGGCCGAGACCACCGCGGCGCCGGCACCGTCGGCGAAGATCACGCAGGTGGAACGGTCTTCCCAGTCCACCCAGTCGCTGAGCTTTTCCGATCCGATCACCAGCACGTTGCGCGCGCTGCCCGCCCGAACCGCGTCCGAGGCCAGGCCCATGGCGTAGCAGAAGCCCGCACAGGCGGCGTTGACGTCGAAGGCTCCGGGGGCGACGATCCCCAACCGAGCGGCGACACTGGCGGCGGCGTTGGGGATCTGGTCCTGCACGGTGCAGGTCGCCACGATCACCAGGTCGATGTCCTCGGCCGACAGCCCACCGGAGGCCAAGGCCTTGCCGCCCGCGGCCACCGCCATGTTCACGACGGTGTCCTCGGGGCCGGCGATTCGACGCTCCTTGATGCCCACACGGCTTTGGATCCACTCGTCGCTGGTCTCCACGCGCTCCGCCAGGTCGGCGTTGGTGACCACGTTGGAGGGCTGGTACTCGCCGAAGGAGAGGATCGCGGCGCCACCGGGGGTGCTGGGGACCTTCAACATGGTCAACCTTCCTGCTGAGAGCTCGCGGGCAGGCCCGCGTGCTCCTTGATGAGGGCGCCGGCGCGCTCGAGGTCGTCGGGGGTCTTCACCGCGAGGAGTTCGATGCCGCGCAGCGCGCGTTTGGCCAGACCGGTGAGGGTGCCGGCCGGGGTGAGTTCGATGAGCGCGGTCACTCCCAGGTCGGCCATCGTCCGTGTGCAGGCGTCCCAGCGCACCGGTGAGGAGATCTGCGAGATCAGCCGCTCCAGGTATTCCGGACCGCTCTCGACCACGGCACCGTCGGCGTTGGACAGCAGTCGCACGTCGGGGTCGGACGGACGCAGGCCCTGGGCGGCTCGACGCACCCGTTCCGTGGCCGGGGCCATGTGTTCGGTGTGGAAGGCGCCCGCGACGGACAACGGGCGTAGACGGGCTCGCTCGGGCGGGTTCTCGGCGAACGAGGCCAATTGCTCGGTGGTGCCCGCCGCCACGATCTGTCCGGCCCCGTTGTTGTTGGCCGGGGTCAGCCCCGCGGCTGCGATCGCGGCCAGGACCTTCTCACCATCGCCACCCAGGACGGCGGTCATCCCGGTCTGGGTGAGCGCCGCGGCGTCGGCCATGCCCCGGCCCCGTTCGGCGACCAGGGAGAGCGCCTCCTTGGGGGAGAGCACACCGGCGATCGCGGCGGCGGTGAACTCGCCGACGCTGTGCCCGGCGACGGCGTCCACGTGGGCCCGACCGGCGGGCAGGGCCGGTTCGGGGGCACAGAGCGCCCCGAGCATGGCTTCGGCCGCGGCCAGGCCGGCGCTGACCAGCAAGGGCTGGGCGACCGCGGTGTCACGGATTTCCTCCGCGTCCGCGGTGGTGCCGTAACGCACCAGGTCCAAACCGACCACCTCGGACCACGCGGCGAACTTCGCGGCCATGCCGGGAAGCTCGAGCCACGGGGAGAGGAAACCGGGAACCTGGGCGCCTTGGCCGGGAGCAACGATTACAAGCACGACATCAACCTTGCCCTGTAGGAGTTCACCAGTTGGATGGGGAGGAGCACGAAGTTCATTCGACCTCGTTTGTGGAGGACCCACAAAACGTGGCCCTGTCCATGCTCATGAGCCCGAAACCGGTGGAAGCGATCACTTTTTTCGACGGTACGCGCCTCCTCCGGCCTCGGCGCACCCGGCTCCCGAATGGTTCCAAGGGGTGTGAGGGGGCTCTCGAGAGGGGACGAGGCCTGCGCCACATGAGTCGAGGATGCGAACCTAGGAGGGTGAACACCGAACCCGGACAGCCCGAGGACCCCGAAACCGTGGACGGCGCTCATGGCCAGGAGCCCGATCCGAAGCCGGAACCCGTCGCGCAGGAAGAGATTCGCACGGAGACCGTTCGGCGCCTGGAACGTTCCATGGGAACCCTGGGCACCGCCGCGGTCGCCCGCATGGAGGAACGGCTCGTCTGGTTCCGCCGTATGTCGGCCCAGGACCGATCCTGGATCGGACTGGTGGCCCAGTCCGGGGTGGCCGCCTTCGTGGACTGGTTCCGCGACCCGCACCGAGGGCGGCCCGCGATCACCGTCGAGGTCTTCGGAACCGCACCGCGCGAACTCACCCGTTCGGTCTCCCTCCAACAGACCGTCGACATGATCCGTGTCGTGATCGAGGTGGTGGAGGGGCAGGTCGATGAACTGGCCGCACCTGGTGGCGCCCAACAACTGCGTGAGGCCATCTTGCGTTACACCCGTGAGGTGGCGTTCAGCTCCGCCAAGGTCTACGCTCGCGCGGCCGAGGCGCGCGGGGCCTGGGACGCGCGGCTGGAGGCGCTCGTGGTCGACGCCCTGTTGCACGGGGACCGTGAGGACGGGCTCCAAACCTGGGGTTCGGCCCTGGGCTGGTCCCACACGCCGGTGATCGCGATGGCGGGGGAGCTCGAGGACAAGGACGGCGGCAAGGTCTTGGAGGACCTGCGGGCCGCCGCCCGCAGACTCGGTCACGACGTGCTGGCCGGCCTCCAAGGGCGGCGGGTGGTGGTCGTGGTGGGCGTGGGGGACCGCTATCCCGCGGCGGAGCTTCCCATGGTCGCGGTCGAACCACTGTCCGGGCTCTTCGGGCCGGGTGCCGTGGTGGTCGGGCCCGCCGTGCCCGACCTGGGTGCGGCCGGTGCCTCGGTGCGCGCCGCCGTCAACGGACTGCGCGCCGCGGTGGCCTGGCCCGACGCGCCTCGGCCGGTGCTCGCGGACGACCTGTTGCCCGAACGTGCCCTGGAGGGCGATCTACAGGCGCGAAGCCAGTTGGTGGAGGAGGTCTACCTACCGTTGCGGGGAGCCGGTTCACCCCTGCTGGACACGCTCTCGGTGTACCTGGAACACGCCTCCTCACTGGAAGCCACCGCGCGCATGCTCTTCGTACACCCGAACACGGTGCGCTACCGTCTCAGCCGCATCGCCGAACTCACCGGTCACATCCCCTCCGATGGTCGCGGCTCCTTCGTCCTGCGCGTGGCGGTGGCCCTCGGTAGGTTGTCCGAAATTCGCCAGGGATGAGAAAAAAGCCCGGATCGGCCGGTGCCACGACGGGTGAAAAAGATCTGACGTGACCTGATCGTTGCCCGCCATATCGGCTCCCTTAGGGAAGTTTCACCTGCGTCGGGTATGTCTGTGACTGGCCGTGTGCGTCCGGGGACCACGCGAAAAGAGATAGCTTTGATATGGGCGGGTTACGACAGGAGCGAAGAGGCGACGAAAACCCTCGGGCGTCGCTCCCCGTGCCGCCCCGTCACGACGTTCTTGGGGGGTCCAACGCTGTGGTCGAGCGACCGAAGAAGAGGTTCCGGGCACTACGCCCGGTGATCGATTTCATTCTCCAGCCCACCCAGGAAGGCGAGCTGCGCAGACGGGTCCTGTTCTGGATCCCGGCGCCGCTTCCGCTCCTGGGCCTGGTCTACCTCTTGGTGGGGGGTGCCTTCTCCGCTGCGGGATGGACGATCCTGCTGGCCACCAGTGTGGCCGTGGGAACGCTGCTACTGGCGACCATCGTCCAACCCACACCGCTGCCGGAAGGGCTCGCTCCACCGGTCTCGGCCCGACGATCGTTGCATCGCTTCCGTCAGTTCACCCAGCTGCGGGTGGCCCTGGCCTTGGTGCCGATGGCCCTCGGCGCGGCCGCCGCGGTGATCGGTGGCGGCCTGTACCCGCTGCTGGCCGCCCTGGCCTTGGCCTGGCCGCAACTGTTGCTGGCCATGCCCACCTTCTTCACCATCACTCGGGCTCGACGCGCGATGGAGGCCTGGGGCACCACCGCCTACCTGTGGCACGCTCTGTCCCGCCCGGCCAAGGTCACCTGGCCCATCGCCACCCCGCTGGCCCGCTCCTACCGTGCCTGGCGCGCCGAACGCGCCCGCCGACTCGCGCAGGAGAAGGCCCAGGACCAGGAACAGGACCGGGCCTGGAAGGAAGTGGTGGAGGACGAACGGGCCAACCCGACCGAGCCGACCAAGCCCTCCGCCCAAGAGGAGGGACGGCTCCAGAGCACCCGTAAGTTGCCCGCGCTGCCCGAGGAGGGCACCGACGCGGACAACGAGCCCACGGCGCTCATTCCGCACCTGGAACCGTCCGCCGAGGACGACGAACCCCGAGACGGTGACGACGTCTCCAAGGACGGGGACACGACCGACACCGACGATCGGGAGCCCTCCTCTGGGCCGCGCCCGACGGTGTCCCGCGCCGCCGGCCGGCTTCTGGAACAGAGCGGAGCCCTGAATCTGGGGGTGCGCAACCGACGCCGAGGCCAGGCCAACCGCCGTCCACCTGCGCACAAGCCCTAGGGAGACCTTCGTGGTGGTGCCCCGCCGGGGCACCACCATCGGTGCGCCCAGACCATGCGATGGCTACAGGTCCACCGTCCGGCGAACCTCGGGTAGGGCGTCGTCGCCGCCTCGCGCGCAGTGGTACCAACGGGCCCGAGCCCCGCGCCCGTCGAACTCCACCTCACCGATGGTGTTGCCGAAGTAGGGAGGCTCGGCGGTTCGCCAGCGCAGCGGACCGCGCCGCACTCCGGCCAGCCGGGCCAGGATCGCTCCCGCCAAGTGGAAGGGGCGGCTCGCCGACAGGGCCGCGGCCCGGCGGAAGTCGACCGGCAGCTGATTGCACAGGGCCGAGGAGACCAGCTGAGTCACCCGGGAGGTCGTCACCCCCGAACGGGCGCGGGCCCGAGCCCAGTAGGAGAAGTGCACGTCCCCGCTCAGGAACAGGACCGTGGCGGGCGCGGGACCGCGCTCACCACAGGCGACCTCCAACACGGCCTCGGCCACACGGTGGAAGGAGTACTGGAAGGCGCCCCAGTGCTCCAGGTCCAAGGCTTGGCGCAGTCTCTCCCCGAGGCCGCGGGCGAGGGATCCCCAGGCGCCACCGCACACCGCCTCGTTCCACGCCTCCAGGTGGTGCACCGAGGGCGGCAACAGCACCGGCACCGTGGACGCCACGATCACGTGTTCCGGGCCGCCGGTGAGGTGCTCGTCCAGCCAGTCGTGTCCCAGCGGCCCCAGGATGGACCGAGAGCCGTCCATGGGGTCTCCTTCGCCCAAGGCCCGCCCACAACGGGTGTCGGCCACCAGGACGCGTACGGCGCCCACGTCGTACCGATGGCTCCACCGGTAGGAGGAGGGCTCCTCGTGCGCACGTCGGGCGAAGGCGTCGATGGTGGGACCCGCGTCCGTACCGTGGTCGCGGTGTTCTCGCAGCGCGGCCCACACCGGGTCCTGGGCGCGCGCCCGGGGGGAGAGGTTGCCCACGTGCTGATACACCCAGTAGGCGCCCAGACCACTGGTCACCCGGGTCCGCCACCAGGGATGTTCGTCCATGCTCCGACGCCAGGCCGCCGAGGTGTTCCAGTCATCGCGGATGTCGTGGTCGTCGAAGACCATCAAGGTGGGAACGGTCGAGAGCAGCCACCGAACCTGGGGATCGGACCAGGCCTGTCGGTACAGCTCGGCGTATTCGTCGTAGTGCACCACCTCGTCCACGGGGGAGCCGTCCCGCTCCTGCTCACGTATCCGCCGGAGGAAGGCGCGCATGGACTCTTGGACCTGGTCGGCGTAGACCTGGTCGCCGATGAGCAGCAGGGCCAGGTTGCCCTCGACCTCCTCGTTCGCCAACCGTCGGGCGGTGGCGCGCAGCATGTCCGGCCCGTAGCGGATCAGGCCCTCCGGGGAGTCGCCGGTGGGCGTGCGGCAAGAGCCGTACAGCAGGCGGGTGGGGGCGTCCTCGTCCATGGTGCGCACGACGCTGGGTGGCAGGGGACAATCGGGTTCGGGCCAGACCCGGTCCTGATCGAGGAAGACCTCGTAGGGAAGGACCGCGCCGGAAGGGAGACCGTCGATTTCGCAGACGGCGTAGTGGTGTCCGTGGATCGTGAAGGTGGGGGCGAGGGCGGTGATGCCCCCCTCTACCCGAATCCGGACGTCGCAGGGGGCGTCGGTCTCCACCCACACGGTCGCGGTGGAGGTCCCCACGTGCCGTAGTAGGGGCCCCAGCCGTAACGAGACGGTCACCCTTTCCCCTTCTTTCGACCAATTTCACATGCGCTGCCGAAGAGTATGGCCCTTGAGGAAGCGTCCCGTCATCCACAGGATTCGGGCGGATGGTTGCACCGAGGGCCCGGCTGCGCGAAGGTGGGCGCTATGCGGACACAGATCCTTGAGCTGCACACCGGTGGATCGGAGAGCATCACCGACATCACCGACAGGTGCGGCGACTTCGTCGCCGAAAGCGGCGGTGACGGCCTGCTCAACGTCTTCGTCCCGCACTCGACGGCGGGTGTGGCGATCATCGAACTCGGAGCGGGGTCCGACGACGACCTTCTCGCCTCACTCGCCGACCTGCTGCCCGCGGACGATCGCTGGCGCCACAAGCATGGATCACGGGGGCATGGGCGTTCCCACGTCATGCCGGCGTACGTCGCGCCACAGACCACCGTGCCGGTGATCTCCGGAAGACTCGAACTGGGGACCTGGCAATCCATCGCCGTCGTCGACCTGAACGTGGACAACCCCGACCGCACGGTTCGGCTTTCCTACCTCAGGTCCGACTAGACGGACCAGGACGTACCGACCCCGCTGGTGCGGAAGATCATCCGCGCGTTGACGGGGAAAGGTACTAGCGTGTGAACTAGGCCATCAGCGATGGTTACGGACCACGCGAGAGGGCGAAGGCCCGGCATCGTTGTGACAACTGCTTCGTGCAGGCAAGATTGAGAAAAACCATCTGTGGAGGAGAACTTTCGTGAGCGCGACCGCGGGCCAGGCACAGAGCGAACGCGGCTTGGCTGACCGACTCGGATTCAAACCGGGTCAGGTGGTGCAGGAATTCGGCTTCGACGATGACGTCGACGAGGGACTGCGCGCATCCATCGCCGAACTCACGGGCGAGGCGCTGGTCGACGAGGACTACGACGGCGACGTCGACGCGGCCCTGCTGTGGTGGCGGTCCGATGAGGAGGACGACCTCACCGACGCACTGATGGACACGGTGACGACCATCGCCGACGGCGGGACCATCCTGGTCCTGACCCCGAAGGCCGGACGTGAACTGCACGTGTCCCCCAACGACGTCGCCGAGGCGGCCAACACCTCGGGATTGTCCCAGACCAGCGCCGTCAGTATCGGCGCGGACTGGTCGGGCACCCGCCTGGTGGTTCCCAAGCGGTGAAGGACGGCGCCCGCATCGGGTGAGATCGGCGCCGCGCGTCCACCGCAGGACGCGCGGCGCGACAGAGCGCCCACCGACCGGTGGGCGCCGGAGCGCCTCTGCGCACCGACGGAACGAATGCGAGTATGACCCACATCACCGCAGGCGATGCCGCGCCCGCGTTCGCCCTTCAAGACCAGCACGGCCAGGACGTCGCCTTGGCCGACCTGCGTGGCGGCCCCGTCCTGCTGGTCTTCTACCCGCTGGCCTTCTCCGGGATCTGTTCCGGCGAACTCGCCGACCTGGACCGACACCACGCCGACTTCAAGGAACTCGGCGTCACCGTCCTGACGGCCTCGGTGGACTCCACCTTCGCCCTGCGTACTTGGTCCGACCGTGAAGGCTTCCCCTTCGCCCTGCTGTCGGATTTTTGGCCGCACGGCGCCACCGCCCAGGCCTACGGTGTCTTCGACCACGAACGCGGCGTCGCCCGGCGGGGCACCTTCCTCATCGACGCCGAGGGAACCGTTCGCTGGACGACGTTGACCCCGACCGGCCGTCCCCGAGACGTGACCGAGTACCTGGAACGGGTTCGGGCCCTGAACGGATGATTTCAGGCGCGAGGAGCTCCACGAAGCGGTATGATCACTCGCGACGCATCGGGCGCGTAGCTCAGTTGGTTAGAGCAATTGCCTTACAAGCAATAGGCCAGGGGTTCGAGTCCCTTCGCGCCCACGGACTCGGGACGATCCTGCTCGGGGGCCTTCGGCCGCCTCGCCGGGTCGTCCTTCGTGTTTACCGGGGGGAGACCCCCGAACCCCCCGAGGTACCCCCCTCTGGTCGGGGTCGCGCTGATCGGTGAGGTGGGCGGGACACTCTCTCCCAAGGCGGGGCTTCGCCCCGGGGGTTGTGGTTGGGTTGCCCAGGGTCCACGGACTCGGGACGATCCTGCTCGGGGGCCTTCGGCCGCCTCGCCGGGTCGTCCTTCGTGTTTACCGGGGGGAGACCCCCGAACCCCCCGAGGTACCCCCCTCTGGTCGGGGTCGCGCTGATCGGTGGGGTCGGCGGGACACTCTCTCACAAGGCGGGGCTTCGTCTCGGGGGTTGTGGTCGGTTCGCCCACAGGGTCCACTCGACTCTGAGACGACCCTGTTCGCGCGTGAGCGCGCTCACCGGGTCGTCTCGTCGTTTCCTCAGCGGGTGCGGGGCCCGGGCGGCAGAGGAGCCTCGACCAGGCCCCGCATCATGGTGACGGTCAGTCCGTGATGGTCCAAGTGCCCCTGCGGTGGTTGCGGGCGTCGCCGTCCGGGTCGTAGCCCCCTTCCGCGTTACCCGCGATGTCCACCGAGAACCAGTGGACGGTGGTGGTCTCCTCGATCAACAGCGTCTCCAACTCTCCACGCACGCCCGTCAGCTCCAGCTTGGGAGAGTCGAAGGTCGGGCGGCTACCGTCCAGGGTGTAGTAGACCTCGGCGGGCTCGTTGGTGCTGAAGGCGACTTCCACCGGCCTGCTGTGCTCACCCGGACGCGGTGCCACGTCCGAACGCGGCCGGAACCGGTCGTCCTGGTACTCCAGCGCCACCTCCAGCATGTTGTACAGCCCATTGGCGTACTCCATGCCCTGGGCGTGCGCCTCCTCCCACGGCGGCTGGAACCCGGCCTGGCCCAGCTCGAAGTTCCACGCGAAGATCCCGTTCTCGTACCAGAGGTGGTCACCGGAGTTGCCCGCCGCCGAGTAGAGCACGTCGATGATCGGGCCGGTACGGGCCGGGGTCACCACGGTGCCCCGGTGCTCCTTGATCGCGCCCAGGATGCTCGCCGAGGCCTCCCAGAAGTAGGCCTCCTCCATCGCCGTGGGTCGGGGCGTGGACACACGGCCGTCGGCGATGTAGGCGCCCGGAGACCACATGAAGTAGTCGCCCGAGGAGTGGATGTTCATCGAGAAGTCGATGTTGTCGTAGGTGTCGACCAGCCACACCAGGTTCTGGTTCTCCGGTTGCGACAGCGGGCCCAGCTCCTCGGGGCCGGCGAAGCTGCCGCTGGTGCAGTTGAAGGAGGCACCCGAGTAGCCGTCCCACAGGGTGTAGGCACCGTAGTTGCGGTTGTTGTCCACGCCCCACTGCGCACCCTGCTCCACCGCCCACTGGTCGCGGGCGCCGTCGGTGTCGCAGTAGTTGGTCATGTTCTTGCGGTGCAACGGCACGTCGTAGAACGAGTAGTTACCGCCGTCGGGGTTGAACGATGGCATCAAGAAGATGTCCAATTCGTCCACCAACTCGGTGGTGGTGTCGTGGATGCCGTAGTTGCGCACCAGGCGCTCGGCGGTCTCGATGGTCACCAATGGGGTCTGCCATTCTCGGGCGTGCTCTTGGGCGTACCCCAGCACACCGGTCTTGGATCCGTCCCGGTCGGCACCGATACGCAGCGCGTAGACCGGGGCGGGCTCGCGGGAGACGTCGTCGGGGGCGTTGAGGAAGTCCTGGGCCTGCACCCTTTCGGCCTGGACCACACCGTCGCCGGTGTTGCCACGGAAGGTGAAGGCCCGCACCAGGTCGCCGGCCTCGACGTTGATGGCGTCCACGACCTCGGCGGCGGTGGTGGTGATCCGCCCATCATCATCGGTGGCCAGCGCGACGGTGATCTCGTCGCCGTCCACGTCCACCGACAGCTCGGAGTCGGGCGTGTAGGGATCGTGCAGGTCCACGACGACGTCGTTGCCGCCCTCGTGGCCGTAGGAGTGCGTTTCCACGACCACGCCGCGGTCGGCGTTGTGGCCCCTGACGTTCACCCCGAAGATCGCCTGGGCGTGCCGTCGGTAGCCGTTGGTCCGGTTGGGCAGCTCGATGACCTCGGCGATGTCCGGGTACTCGTCGGCGATCTGGTGGATCCGGTCGTAGAGCTCGCCCGGTGTCATGTAGGCGTTGAGGAAGTCGGTGTAGGGCAGCGGGTCCCCGGGATCATCGGGGTCGGGCAGCCACTCGGTGACCTCGGCCTCCACGGTGCCACCGTGCGGGCTGGTCACCCGGATACGCCCGGGCGGCTCCTCCACTCGGGCCTGGCCGCGGTGGTACATGTACACCCCGACGTCGACGAAGCGGCTCAGGGTCTGGGTGCCGCCATCGCCGATCTCGGTGCCCGGACCGGCGTCGCGTTCCACGGTCAGCCTGAAGTTCTCGTCTTGGCCGAAGCTGGAATCGACCTCCACGGACAGGAAGTCGCCGTTACGGCTCTGGAAGTAGTCCGCCCGCAGGATCTTCAGGTCGTCGGTGGTGGACAGGGTGCGTGCCTCACCGGCGGGTTCGTTCTCGGCCCGCAGCTCCGCGATGGTCGCCTCGCGCTCTTCGATGCGCTCCTTTGCGTCGGACTCGGTGTAGACCACCTCACCGAAGGTGAAGCCGGCGTCGTCGTAGGTGTCCAGCTCGAAGGGGCCGATCACGACCTGGGCGACGAATCCCTCACCCTCGGCGGGATCCAGTCGGGTGATGTCGCCGCCAAGGTCCACGAGCCGGTCCAGCGCGTCACGGTCCTCCAGCAGCACCTCCACCACCGAGGTCTCGTCGATCTCCAAGGTGCCCGTGTCGGGCTCGGCCGCCGCGGGCACGGCCATCGGTAGTAGTAACGCGAGGGTCGCGCCGGTGACGACTCCGGCCCGGCGCGCACGCCGCGCCCCTGTCACTCGTCCCATCCCGGTCCTTTCCGCTCGGCGCGGACCGGGCCTGGCCCGTGGTCCGCGTCTCGTGGTGCCATCGCCGCGTCGGCGATGACGAAGAGTGGGCACGGGCGGACCGGCCGCGGGACCACTGGACAGCACTCACACCAGGGGATTCATGTGTTCAGTGAGGAGGGGAGTGGGGGGGAAGGGGGAACGTGGGGGAAGTGCCCGGGTGGACGGCGCGGCCACCGTCACGTGCCCGAATCTGGCTGCTCGTCCGAGGCTGCCCTGTGGCAGGAGTCACGTCAAGGACGGTAAAGGGAAAAACTTTGACCATCTCGTCGGGCCCGGCTCACGGTCGAGGCCGCCGGGCTCTGAAGACGGAGCCGTCGGCTCGTTCTCACCCCCGGTGGGGCCACTTCTCCACCCTCCGAGTGGTACTCGATGGAGGGTCGGTCACCACCTCAAGGCACGTCCACGCCCACCAGGTGCTCGGGGGTGGGCAGTGCCTCCTCCGACGCCGCCAATACCTCCCTCAGCGCCGGGCTCTCCGTGTCCCTCCGCCAGGCCAGGCGCGCGTAGGAAGCGGGCAACTCCTCCGCCAACCGCACCAACCTGATTCCCTCCCCAGGGACGCCCGCGACCGCCGTGTCCAGGGTGAACGTCAGTCCCACCCCGGCACCCACCAGCGCCATCAGCGTCCAGGAATCCGAGGCCACCTGCACGATGTCGGGGGAGAATCCCGCTTCGTAAGCCGTCCGGAGGAACGTCTCGCGCACGGTCGACCCGGGCCCGGCGGGCAGCGCCACGAACGGTTCGTCGCGGCACTCGGCGATGCTCACCACCTCCCGATCCGCCAGCCGATGTTCTTCGGGCACGACCAGCACGTAGCGTTCCTCGGCCACGATCCGCTGTGCGATGTCCGGTGGTCGCACCCTCCACCGAACGATCGCCAGGTCCAGCTCCTCGTCGATCACCGACCGCAGTGCGTCGTTGGCGTAGGTGGTGCTGCGCAGCCGCAGTTCGATGCCGGGGCGCCGTCGGCGTACCTGCCTGCTCAGGTCGACCACCAGCAGGTGCGAAGAAGGGCCGGCGAACCCCAGCCGCACCAGGCCGGTCTGTCCCTCGCCCGCCGCCCTCACCGCGTTACGTGCCACCCGGCAGCTCTCCAGCACGTCGTTGGCCGGCCCGATCAGCGCCTGTCCGGCCATGGTCAGCCGCACCGAACGGGTGGTCCGGATGAACAGCTCCACCCCCAGGTCGCGCTCGAGCCGCTTGATCGTGCGGGTCAGTGGGGGCTGGGCCATGTGCAGCCGTTCGGCGGCGCGGCCGAAGTGCATTTCCTCGGCCACCGCCAGGAAGGCCGTCAGCTGATGCGGGTCCATCCGACCATATTAATACCCGAACTGAAATAATCGGACGCTATCGAGTATTGGACAGGCATGAACAAAGTCGCCATCATCGGACCATGAGTGCCGAGACCGAGGTCACCCCCGAAGACTTCACCGACATCCACGCGCAGGTGCGCGACTTCGTCCGCACGAAGGTCGTTCCGCGCGAGAACGAGATCCTGGCGAGCGACGCCATCCCCGACGACCTGCGCAAGGCCGTCGCGGACATGGGTCTGTTCGGGTACGCGATCCCGCAACGCTGGGGCGGTCTCGGTCTGAACCTGGTCCAAGACGTCGAACTGGCCATGGAGCTCGGCTACACCTGCCTGGCCCTGCGCTCGCTGTTCGGTACCAACAACGGCATCGCCGGTCAGGTCCTGGTCAACTTCGGCACCGACACCCAACGCGAACGCTGGCTGGAAGACATCGCCTCCGGTGAGGTGGTCGCCTCCTTCGCACTCACCGAACCCGGTGCCGGTTCCAACCCCGCGGGCCTGCGTACCAAGGCCGTCCGTGACGGCTCCGGGTGGGTCATCGACGGCCACAAACAGTTCATCACCAACGCACCCCTGGCCGGTCTGTTCGTCGTCTTCGCCCGCACCAGGGAACCCGGTCCCGAGGGCAACGGCATCGCCGTCTTCCTCGTCCCCGCCGACGCCCCCGGTGTCACCGTGGGGCCCAAGGACGCCAAGATGGGCCAAGAGGGCGCCTGGACCGCCGACGTCACCTTCGATTCGGTGCGCCTCGATGAGGACGCCCTGGTCGGTGGGGAAGAGAAGGTCGGCTACAAGGCCGCCATGACCTCCCTGGCCCGGGGGCGTGTGCACATCGCCGCGCTCTCGGTCGGTACCGCCCAACGGGCGCTCGACGAGTCGGTCTCCTACGCCGCCACCAACACCCAGGGCGGGGTGCCCATCGGCGACCACCAGCTGGTGCAGGCCATGCTCGCCGACCAGTACACCGGGGTCGAGACCGGGCGCGCGCTCGTGCGCGAGGCCGCCGCCAAGTACGTCAGCGGTGAGGACCGGCGCGTCATGCCCTCGGTCGCCAAGCTCTACTGCACCGAGATGGTCGGCAAGGTCGCCGACCTGGCGGTCCAGGTGCACGGTGGTGCCGGCTACATGCGCGAGGTGCCCGTGGAGCGCATCTACCGTGACGTGCGCCTGCTGCGCCTCTATGAGGGCACCAGCGAGATTCAGCGGCTCATCATCGGCGGTGGCCTGGTGCGTGCGGAGAAGGCTCGGCAGCGATGATCGGCGGGCCCCTCGAAGCCCCGGCCGCCTCGTGCCGATCCGTCCTCCCCACCCCGACCACGAAAGGCGTGCCCCATGCGTGACGTCGTCGTCTGCGAACCCGTCCGTACCCCCATCGGCCGCTACGGCGGGATGTTCAAGACGATCACCGCCGTCGACCTGGGCGCCCAGGCCCTCACCGGACTGCTGGAACGTACCGGTCTCGACCCGGTCGAGATCGACGACGTGGTCCTCGGTCACTGCAACGGCAACAGCGAAGCGCCGGCCATCGGCCGGGTCGTCGCGCTCGACGCCGGCCTCCCGGTCACCGTTCCCGGCCAGCACTTGGACCGTCGCTGCGGTTCGGGTCTGCAATCCGTGGTCAACGCGGTCATGGGCGTGCTCAGTGGCGCGCAGGACCTGGTGGTGGCCGGTGGCGTGGAGAGCATGAGCAACGCCGTCTTCTACTCCACCGACATGCGCTGGGGAGGCGCCAGATCCGGCATTCGGGTCCATGACGGCCTCGTCCGCGCCCGTGAGACCGCCGGTGGCTCCCGCTACCCGGTGCCCGGTGGCATGATCGAGACCGCCGAGAACCTGCGCGCCGAGTACGCCATCTCCCGCACCGAGCAGGACGAGCTCGCCGTCGCCTCGCACGCGCGCGCCGTCGCCGCCCAGAACTCCGGGGTCTACGCCGAGGAGATCATCCCGGTCACCGTTCGCGGTCGTAAGGGCGACACCGTCATCGACACCGACGAACACCCCCGCGCCGATACCACTCTGGAGAGCCTGGCCGAGCTGAAGCCCATCATGGGCCGTCAAGACCCCGAGGCCACCGTGACGGCGGGCAACGCCAGTGGTCAGAACGACGCCGCCGCCTTGTGCGTGGTCACCACCAGGGACAAGGCCGAGGAGTTGGGTCTTCGCCCGCTGGTGCGGTTGCGCACCTGGGCCGCGGCGGGTGTGGCGCCCAAGGTGATGGGCATCGGCCCCGTGCCCGCCACCGCCCGCGCCCTGGAACAGGCCGGGCTCACCCTGGCCGACATGGACGTGATCGAACTGAACGAGGCCTTCGCGGCCCAGGCGCTCGCGGTGATGCGCGAATGGAGGTTCGCCGCCAAGGACCTGGAGCGCACCAACGTGCACGGCTCCGGCATCTCCCTCGGTCACCCGGTCGGTGCCACCGGCACTCGTATGGTCGGCACGCTCGCCCGTGAACTGGACCGCAGCGGTGGCCGGTACGGGCTCGTCACCATGTGCGTCGGCGGGGGCCAAGGGTTGGCGGCCGTGTTCGAGGCGGTGGATCCTCGATGAACCACCCGCGCGAAGGGCACCGGTGAACGCGCGGTTTCGGAACCGAGCGGGAGGGGCCGCCCTCCTGCGCCCCTCTCCGGAAAAGGGGGACGCAGGAAGGTTCGGGCATCAGCCCACGGGGACCCCACGGGGATGGGAGCCGCGCAGCTCCCCGGCCTGCGCACCCAGCCGGAACGCGACCCATTCGGCCTCGGTGTAGGTCAGGACCGGGGCGCCGGGGACGGCGGTGTCGGTCAGGGTGAAGCCGCCCTCGGGTAGGAACCGGGGCGAGAGGCGCCCGTACCCGTTGCGGTCGGAGGCGACCTGGTCGAGGAAGTGGTCCCAGACGGCGGTGGGCACGGTCAGGGTCGGGCCGTGCGGGTCCTTGGTGTCACCGATCTCGGTGAGGCCCTCACCGGTGGATCGCACCTGTACGCAGCCCTGGGGGTTGCTGCTCGCGCTCGACTTGACCCATCGCATGATGGCCTCCTATGAGAAAGCGGGTGTTCTCGATCGTTCAGAGATACCCGCCCGAATGCGTCTCAATAGTGACAAAAGGGCCGGGCGTGGTGCCCGGCCCCGCACCCTGAGCGGGCAGAGTGATCACGCGCTCAGGGTGGCGAGGAACTCCAACAGCGCCGCGTTGACCTCCTCGGGCCGTTCCTGTTGGGTCCAGTGGCCACACCCGGGCAGGGTGATGTCGGCGTGCAGCTTCGGCACGATGTGAGGCAACATCTCCCGCAGTTCCGCCACCCCCTTCAGAACACTCACCATGTCCTTGTCACCCACCACGTACAACGCCGGAACCTCGATGCGCAGCCCCTGGAAGGGCGTCATCAGACCCTGGTTTCGGTCGATGTTGCGATACCAGTTCAACGGTCCGGTGAAGGAGTCCGGCTCCGAGTAGTCCTCGACGAAGGCCGCGAGGTCCTCGGCGCTCAACCAGGCGGGAAGGTCGGCGGGTTCGGGCATGGAGTCCACCAGACCCTCGCCCTCGGGCACGATCCACGGCACCGGCTCCTTGGTCGGATCGTCTCCGGCGGCCATGGTCAGCAACCGGCGCAGCGCGGTGGCCGGATCCGCGGCCAGTTCGGCGTCCGCCCTCCCCGGTTCCTGGAAATACGCCTGGTAGTAACGGTCGCCATAGATTCTGCGAGAAGAGGTCACCGACGGCATCCCGACGGGCGGTAGGGGTGGGACGCTCAGGCCCACCACCCCACGTACCAGGTCGGGACGTAGCAGGGCGGTGCTCCAGGCGACCGGGGCACCCCAGTCGTGACCGACCACCACCGCGTTCTCGGCCCCCAGCGCACCGATCAGTGCGACGACGTCCCCGACCAGGTGCGGCAGGGTGTAGTCCTTGATCCCCGATGCCCGGTCACTGCGGGCGTAGCCGCGCTGGTCCGGGGCGACCACCCGGTACCCGGCCTCGGCCAGGGGCGCGAACTGATGCCGCCAGGAGTACCAACTCTCCGGGAAACCGTGCAGTAGCAGGACCAAGGGTCCCTCGCCCCGCTCGGCCACGTGCAGGCGCAGCCCGTTCACCTCGACGTGGTGGTGCTTGATGTCCAACCCGACTCCTTTCACCGTCCCCGTGCCCGGGGCGACCCGGCCAGGGTAGGGGAGCGGACGGCCGCCGAACAGGGCCGAACAGACCGGGGAGGACAGGGGTGGGCGCAGTGGTCGGCCCGGAACCCCATGGCGAAACCGATCGCGAACAGGACGACCACGGTGCTCAGGTAGCGGACCAGATCGGCCAGGATCGATCCGAGCAGCGGGGCGGAGCGGCCGATGGGCGCAAGTTCGCGATACGGGCCTACCACATCGCGAACACACGGCTGGGGCCACCCGAGGCGTCCAGTCCGGGCAACACCCCCACGGTGAGGAGCGCGCCCACCGGCGGTAGCCGGTCCAATCCGGTCAACGCCTCCAGGCCCCACCGGTCCGCACGGCCGACCACCTCGTGGGCGGGAAAATCGGTCGAGTTCCCCGGGTCGGTGCTCAGTGTGTCCACCCCGAAGCCGGCCGCATCGCGTCGCTCCACCAGGAACTCGCAGGCCTGCGGGGAGAACCCGGGAAAGTGCCAGGTGCCGTCCTCGGCCACGCCCCGCACCGCGGCCTCACCCTCGGCCCACCGGGTACTCCAACCCGAGCACATCAGTATCGCCGACCGCTCGGGAATCGGTCCGTGCCGGCGCTCGAAGGCCAGGACGTCATCGACCTCCACGGTGGTGTCGGGGTCGTGCTCGGCGCGCTCACGAATGTCCAGCACCACGGCGGGGACGACCAGCTCGGCGGGGGGGGTG
>NZ_ANBD01000100.1 GCF_000341005.1 Nocardiopsis alkaliphila YIM 80379
TCACGTGACCCGGCGCGTCCAGGTGGGTGCCGGTGTGTTCGGTCAGGCTCCAACGCTGCACGTAGAAGCCGAACTCCCCCTCCGATGCGGGACCGGACAGGATCTGGCGGGTCGGCTTCTCATCCCATGCGGGCATGTCGGGGGAGATGGTGTGGCTGAGGTCGACCACCCGGCCGAACCCGCCAGGCCGAATCGCTCCACCGATGGGTGGAGCCGCCGTGTCCTGTGGCGTGATGCCCTCGGTCCGTGAACGTACGGTCTCTCCGGTTCCATTCAGACACATGGAATCCCCTGTCTCGTCGTGTGCCCGGCATTATCCCCCCGCATCCACTTCGGATGCCCTCATTGGCGATTCCGCTTCCGTGGAGCGAGTGGGAACGATTGAATGGTCGCGCCCCAGGCCTGAGGAAGGGACACCAGCCATGCCCGATGCCGGTACCGAGTGGTGGAAGTCCAGCGTCGTCTACCAGATCTATCCGAGCAGCTTCAACGACAGTGATGGTGATGGGATCGGTGACCTGCCCGGGATCATCGACAAACTCGACTATCTGCACCTGCTGGGTGTGGACGTGGTGTGGCTGTCGCCGGTCTACCCCTCGCCCTGGGACGACAACGGTTACGACATCAGCGACTACACCGACATCGACCCTCGCTTCGGTACCCTTCAGGACTGGGACCGCCTGCGCGATGGGTTGCACGAACGCGGTATGCGCCTGGTGATGGACCTGGTGGTCAACCACACCAGCGACCGACACCCCTGGTTCACCGCCTCGCGCGCCGGGGACCCGGACAAGGAGGACTTCTACTTCTGGCGCCCCGGCCGGGGCGACGGTCCGCCCAACAACTGGGGCGCGGTCTTCTCCGGCCCGGCCTGGACTCGCGACGACGAACGCGACGAGTACTACCTGCACCTGTTCAGCCCCTCCCAGCCCGACCTGAACTGGGAGAACCCGAACGTGCGGGCGGCCGTCCACGAGGTGGCCCGGTGGTGGCTGGACCGAGGCGCCGATGGGTTTCGGATGGACGTCATCAACTTCATCTCCAAGAACCCGAAGCTGCCGGACGGTCCGATGATCGGTGATCACGGGCTCTTCGCCGAGCACGCCATCAACGGCCCGCGTCTGCACGAGTTCCTGCACGAGATGTACCAGGCGGTCTTCGCCGGGCGCGACGTCCTCACCGTGGGAGAGATGCCAGGTGTGAGCGTGGAACAGGCACGCGTGCACACCACCCCGGCCAACCGGGAACTGAGCATGGTGTTCCAGTTCGAGCACGTGGACCTGGACCATGGGCCGGGAGGCAAGTTCGACCCGCGCCCGCTGGACCTGGTGGCGCTCAAGGCCTCCTTGGGCCGATGGCAGACCGGACTGGGCGACCGGGGATGGAACAGCCTGTACTTCAACAACCACGACCAACCCCGGTCGGTGTCCAGGTACGGCGACGACGGGCGGTACCGGGTGGAGTCCGCCAAGGCCTTGGCCACCACCTTGCACATGATGCACGGGACCCCGTACGTGTACCAGGGGGAGGAGCTCGGCATGACCAACGCCCACATGGACGACATCGCCGACTACCGGGACCTGGAGACGCTCAACCACCACCGCCTCATGGTGGCGACCGGCCGGATCGACGCGAGGACGGCCATGGCGGGGATCGCGCGGATGAGCCGGGACAACGCACGGACCCCCATGCAGTGGGACGCCTCCCCGCAGGCCGGTTTCACCACCGGCACCCCGTGGATCGGTGTCAACGACAACCACACCGAGATCAACGCGGAGGCGGCCGTCGCCGACCCGGACTCGATCTTCCACCACTACCGGCGCCTGATCGAGTTGCGCAAGGAGCACCCGGTGATCGTACACGGGCGCTACGCCCCGCTGCTGGAGGAGGATCCCCGAGTATTCGCCTACACGCGGACCTTCGACGGCCGGACCCTGTTGGTGCTGGCCAACTGGAGTGGGGAGGAGGCTCCGCTGGAACTTTCCGAGGACCTCGTGGGCCCGGACCCGCGGATGCTCATCGGTAACCATCCCGAACCCGACCGTGTGCTCGCCCCGTTGCGTCCCTGGGAAGCGCGTGTGCACCTCTTCGGACCGGAGTGAGCCACGGGCCGGTCCTTCCGGGTTCGGTCGGATCGTGACCCGAGGACCTGTTTCCCCCTCCCATCCCTCAGTACGGTGTTGACAGTCGAACGAGCGGATGGGGTGCCTCATGAGGATTGTCATCGTCGGTGCCGGTGTGGGTGGGCTCGCCTTGGCCCGGGGCCTGCTCGACTCGGGCCACGAGGTCCAGGTACATGAACGCGAGACCGACTCGGGCACCGAGGAGACGGGTCTGGGGCTGTCCCCCAATGGGGTCGCCGCACTGTCCGCCCTGGGCGTGGACGTGTCCGGGATCGGTCGTCGCCTGGACGGGGTGGAGAACCGTGACCCCTCCGGCCGGGTGCGGTACACCCTGGACGTGGGCGCGGTTCGTGAGCACTTCGGTTTCCAAGCGCGTGCGGTGCCGCGCCGGGCCCTGCTGAAGCTGATCGCCCAGGGACTGCCCGAGGGCACGGTCCGCTTCGGGAGGGTCTGTACACGGGTGCGGGTGAACCGGGACGGCTCGGTCAGCGCCCTGTTCGGGGATGGCACCGACGCCACCGGTGACGTGGTGGTGGGCGCGGACGGGGTGCGTTCGGCGGCCCGTCGGGACCTGTGGGACGGCGATCCGACCCGTCCGACCGGATGGGCGAGCTGGCAGGCGCTGACCGAGGTGCCGATGGCGGCGGCCTCCGGCACGACCGCCGCGGTGGTCCAAGGACGCCAGGGCGTGTGCGGGATCATGCCGGCCGGAGACGGTCTGGTGCGGTGGTGGTTCGACGTGCGTTGGCGTTCGGACATCCAGCGTCCCCGGTCCCCGATGGGCGTGCTGCGCAAGCTGTTCGGGGGGTGGGACGACCCGTGGGTCCGTACGATCCTGGATCACGACGCCGAACCCGAACTGTTCGAGCACGTCCGACACCGGGTGCCCAAGGTCTGGGGTGAGGGCGGGGCGACCCTGCTGGGGGACGCCGCGCACACCTTTCCACCCTCCACCGCCCAGGGGGTCGATCAAGCGCTGGAGGACGCTTGGGCGCTGACCCGGGTGTTGGGCGAGGAACCTGTCGAGGACGACCCGGCGCGCGCGCTCCGCCGCTACGAAAGGTCCCGTCGGGGGCCGGTGACCCTGGTCTCGGTCTCCTCGGGCATGGAGTCCCTCAAGCGGTTCGGTCCGCCACGGTTCCTGGGACCGGAACGGCTGAGCACCATGGCCACCCGTCAGTACATCGGTTACCTGTCCGGGGTGAGCGACGTGCTCACCGACCGCCGTCCCTGACCCCCACTCGACGTCGTACCTTCACCGGCTCACGGGGCGCCCGCGTCGATCGGGTGCCCCGTTTGCGTCGCACGGATCGCGCGCGGGTGCCTCCCAGGGGGATTTTCGAAGGGACCCGAACTTTTTCTGGTCCATTAAGTGAGGTTAGACTAACCTTGCTTCGGGCTGAGTTCGGCCTGTTATGTCCGGTTTTCGTGCTGTCCAAATTCGGGCTCCCCCGCATGAGAACAACCCGCGAACACGCCGCGGACGTCCCCATGAGATAGAGAGCAGCGAGTATGAACCCCACTCTGCGCAGCGTCGGTGGCATCGGACTCACCATGGCCTTGGCCCTGGGCCTGGCCGGCTGTGGAGCCGGCGACGGCGATGGCGACGCCGGGGAAACGCCCTCCGCCGACGGTGCCTTCCCGGTCGAGATCGAGAGCGCCTTGGGCACCGCCCAGATCCCCGAGCAGCCCGAGCGAGTCCTCACCCTCGGCCAGGGCTCCGCGGAGACCTCCATCGCCCTGGGCGTCGTTCCGGTCGGTATCGAGAGCTACGAGTGGGGCAGCGACGACACCGGTTACCTGCCCTGGATCCACGAGGCCGTCACCGAGTCCGGTGAGCAGTTGCCCGAACAGTTCGCCGGCGCCACCGACATCGACTTCGAGGCCATCATCGAGTTGGCCCCCGACGTCATCCTCGCACCCTGGTCCGGGGTGACCCAGGAGCAGTACGACATCCTCAGTGACATCGCCCCCACCGTCGCCTACCCCGACCTGCCCTGGAGTACCGACTGGGACCAACAGATCGAGATCATCGGTGAGGCGCTCGGTCGGCCCGAGGAGGCCGCCGAACTCATCACCGAGATCGAGGGCCGCTTCGAACGGACCGCCGAGGAGCATCCCGAGTTCGCCGATCTGACCTTCTCCTACATCTACACCGACGGTCCCGGCACCCTGGGCGTCTTCCTGCCCGACGAGCAGCGTGTGGCCATGGTCCGCGGCTTGGGCCTGCGGGTCGATCCGGTCGTGGAGACCTTCCCCGAGACCGAGGGCACCGACTCCGCCCTCATCGGCTTGGAGAACGCCGATCAGCTCGCCGACAGCGACCTGATCTTCACCTTCTACAGTGACCCCGAAACGCGCGCCGAGATCGAGGCCCAAGAGCTGTACGCGGCCATCCCCGCCATCGAGCAGGGCGCTGTGGTCACCAGTGACGACAACTCCTTCGTCACCGCGTCCTCACTGATCAACCCGCTCACCGTGCCCTGGGTCATCGACCGCTACGTGCCCCTCATCGAAGAGGCCGCGGCCGAACTCGACGGCTGACCCCCTTCCAGGTGATCGTGAAGACACGTACGGCACCACCCAAGGCCGGACCCGCCCGCGCCACGCTCATGCTGGGCGCCGGCGCGGCGGTCCTGGTCGGGGCGGTCCTCCTCAGTCTCGTCGCGGGCAGTAGACCCACATCTCCTCTGGAGGTGTTGCGGGTGTTCACCGGAGGGGCCGACCCCTACACCGTCACCGTTGTGGAGAGCCGGATCCCACGCACCCTCGTCGGCGTGGTGGCCGGGGCCGCCCTGGCCTTGGCCGGAACCCTCATGCAGGGCATCACCCGCAACCCGCTGGCCGACCCCGGTCTGCTCGGCGTGAACGCCGGAGCGGCCGCCGCGGTGGTCACCGCCACCGCCCTGCTCGGTCCCACCTCGACGGTGGGCACCGTCTGGTGGTCGTTGCCCGGTGCCTTGGCGGCCGGCCTGGTCGCCTACGCCGTGGGCACCCGAGGCGGCGACGGTGGCATGGTCCGCCTACTCCTGGCCGGAGCGGTGGTCTCGGCCGTGCTCACCGCCTACGTGCAGGCGGTGGCGCTGAGCATGCCCGACGTCTTCGACAGTTACCGATACTGGGTGGTGGGCTCCCTCGCCGGGCGCGGCATGGACGTGGTCTGGGCGGTACTGCCGGTCGTCCTCGTCGGCCTGTTCCTGGCCCTGGTGGTCATGGGCGGCCTCAACGCCCTGGCCCTGGGAGACGAGGCGGCCGTGGCCACCGGTGCCAACGTCACCCTCACCCGTGCCGGTGGTCTGGTCGCCGGAGTCCTGCTGGCGGCCGGGGCCACCG
>NZ_ANBD01000101.1 GCF_000341005.1 Nocardiopsis alkaliphila YIM 80379
CCGTGCCCCACGTGGTGCGGTCCCTGGTGGGGGTGGACTTTCGCCTCCAGGTCCCCTTCGCGGTGCTGGTCGGCCCCGCCCTGCTGCTGCTCGCCGACGTGGTCGGCCGCACCCTGGTACGCCCCATGGAACTGATGGTCGGCGTCGTCACCGCCTTCGTGGGCGCCCCGGTGCTGTTGTACGTACTGCGCAGAACGAAGGGGGCCACGTGAGTCGGACCCTCCCGCGGCCGTCGATCTCCAAGGCGGCACCGGCCACCGAACCGAAGCCGACCGACCGGGTGCTGCGGATCGGACGTCTGGTCGCCCTCCCCGTCCATCCCCGCTCGGCCCTCATGGCCGTGCTGCTGCTGGTGGGCCTGCTCGTGGCGGGCGCCCCC
>NZ_ANBD01000102.1 GCF_000341005.1 Nocardiopsis alkaliphila YIM 80379
TCGTCCAGATCCCCGCCGCCCTGGGCGGGCAGGGCGAGGCCACGCACCTGTTCGTGCTCGAACGCCTGCGCGGCCCTCGACTGGTGGTCGCCGCCGGCACCGGGGTGGCCTTGGGGCTGGCCGGAGCCCTGTTCCAGTCGGTCACCCGTAACCCGTTGGGCAGCCCCGACGTCATCGGACTCGGTGCGGGAGCCGGAGCCGGAGCCGCGGTCGCCGCTCTGATGTTGCCAGGACTGGTCCCCGTTCCCCTGGGCGCCTTGGCCGGTGCGAGCCTGGCCATCGTCCTGGTGTCCCTGGTGACCGGGACCGGACTGCGCGACCCCGGCCGACTCATCGTCGCGGGGATCGGAGTGGCGGCCATGGCCACCGCCTTCACCCACTTCGTGGTTTCGGTGATGGCCCGCGACCAGGCCGGTGTGCTGGCCTCCTACATCAACGGAAGCCTGGGTGCCCGTTCCTGGGAGCACGCCGCCACCATCTGGCTCGCCGTCGTCTTGGCCGTGCCGTTCTTGCTGGCCCTGACCGGCCCCATCACGGTCAACGAGATGGGCGACGAACTCGCCGACTCCCTCGGTGCCCGCGCCACCACCACACGCACCGGAGCGGTCGTGCTCTCCGTGGTGCTGTCGGCCGCCGCGGTGAGTGTGGCCGGGCCGATCGCCTTCATCTCTTTGACCGCGCCCCAGATCGCCCGCCGGTTGAGCGGCGCACCCGGCCCCAACCTGGTGCTGTCCGCGGTGGTGGGTGCCCTGCTCCTGGTCTGCGCCGACCTGGCCGTCCAGCAGTCGCCGGTGGGCGACGGTCTGCCGGTGGGCGTGTTCACCATGGCCCTGGGCGGCGTGTATCTGGGCTACCTGCTGATTCGCGAATGGCGAAAGGGGACCCTGTGAAGACTCGGACCGATCCGGTGTTGTCCGCGGAAGGACTCACCCTCGGCTATGGGGGTGAACCCATCGTGCCAGACCTGGATCTGAGGGTCGATGAGGGCGAGTTCGTCGTGATCGTCGGACCCAACGGGTGTGGCAAGTCCACCCTGCTCAAGGCGCTGGGGCGGGTCGCCAAACCGATGCGGGGGCGCGTACTCCTCCATGGCGCCGACGTGCGCGGCCAACGTCCCAAGGCGGTCGCCCGCGCGCTGGCGTTGCTTCCGCAGAGCCCGCTGGCCCCCGAGGGCATCACGGTCCGTGCTTTGACCGCGCGGGGTCGTTTCCCGCACCACACCCTGCTGCGCCAATGGAGCCCCGAGGACGAGACCGCCATCGCCGACGCCCTGGCGCTCACCGGCCTGTCCGAACTCGCCCAGACCCAGGTGGGTTCGCTCTCGGGAGGCCAGCGTCAGCGCGCCTGGGTGTCGATGGTGCTCGCCCAGGACAGTCCCGTCCTGTTGCTGGACGAACCCACCACGTTCTTGGACATCGCCCACCAGTACGATCTGCTGGAGCTGTTCGCCGAGCTGCATCGCAAGGGCCGCACCGTGGTGGCGGTGCTGCACGATCTGGCCCAGGCGGCCCGGTTCGCCACCCGCCTGGTGATGATGCGTGATGGTGAGGTCGTCGCCGACGGACCGCCCTCGGAGGTGGTGACCGCCGATCGGGTGCGCGCGGTCTTCGGTCTGGACTGCGACGTGATCTCCGATCCCCGTACCGCCACTCCGCTCGTCATCCCGCACGAGCGGTCCGCCGCCCGAGAGGCCGAAGGGCTCGATCGTGGTCCCCGAAGCGATGGTCGGAACCGGACCCACGTGGGCTGACCTCCCAGGTTCACCGGGTCCGAGACCACGTGTGCCCACGATGTACCATCCGGTCGGTATGCTTGCCCGATCGATGGTCGAGGAACCACCGGCGAACGGGGGATGAAAGGTGGAACGGGACATGGGTGGAACACGGCCGGCGACAGGTGGCAAGACCCCGCGCGGCTCGGTGCCCGAACGTCTGCTCGACGCCGCCACCCGACTCTTCGCCGAACGCGGTTTCGAGGGCACCTCGGTGCAGCAGGTCGTCACCGCGGCGGGCGTCACCAAAGGCGCCATGTACCACTACTTCGGCTCCAAGGACGACCTGCTGTACGAGGTCTACGCCCGGGTGCTGCGCATGCAGACCGAACACCTGGTGGAGATCTCCTCCAGGGACGCCTCCGTGAGCGAGCGGGTCCACGCGGCGGCCGCCGACGTCATCGTCACCACCGTGGCCAACCTCGACGACAGCACGATCTTCTTCCGCTCCATGCACCAGCTCGCCCCGGAGAAGCAGCTCAGTGTGCGCGCCGAACGCCGCAAGTACCACGAACTCTTCCGCTCCATGATCGAACAGGGACAGCGGGAGGGGGTCTTTCGCGACGACGTGCCCGCCGACCTGATCGTGGACTACTACTTCGGTTCGGTACACCACCTGAGCACCTGGTACCGCCACGAAGGAGCGCTCACCGGCAAGGACGTGGGCCGTTACTTCGCCGACCTGCTCTTGGCCGGGCTACGGCCCCAGGAGTGAGCACGGACGCACGAAGGGTCGGGGAGCCCGCTCCCCGACCCTGTTCGTGCAGGCCGCGAAGGTCATGCGTACTTGCGTAGCTCCGCGCGCGCCAGGGAACGCAAGTGCACCTCATCGGGTCCGTCGGCCAGACGCAGTGAACGCACCCCCGCCTGCCAGGCGGCGATCGGCACGTCCTGACTGACCCCGGCGGCGCCGTGGGCCTGGACGCACTTGTCCAGGATCCACTCCACGGTGCGCGGGGTGGCGATCTTGATCGCCTGGATCTCGGTGTGGGCGCCCTTGTTGCCCACGGTGTCCATCAGGTAGGCGGTCTTGAGTACCAGCAGACGCAGTTGCTCGATCCGCACCCGGGCCTCGGCGATCCACTCGCGCACCACGCCCTGCTCGGCCAGCGGTCGACCGAACGCCACCCGATCCAATACTCGGCGGCAAGTGATCTCCAAGGCGCGTTCGGCCATGCCCAGGGACCGCATGCAGTGGTGGATGCGCCCCGGACCCAGGCGGGCCTGGGCGATCGCGAAGCCCTCCCCTTCAGCGCCGATGAGGTTCTCGGCGGGCACACGCACGTTCTCGAACAGCACCTCGGCGTGGCCACCGTGGTCGCTGTCGTCGTAGCCGAACACCTTCATACCGCGCCGGACGGTCACCCCGGGGGTGTCTCGCGGCACCAGCACCATGCTCTGTTGCTTGTGCCGGTCACCCTCGGGGTCGGTCTTGCCCATCACGATGAGGATCTCGCACGCGGGGTTGAGCGCGCCGGTGATGAACCACTTGCGCCCGTTGACCACGTACTCGTCGCCCTCACGGACGATACGGGTGGTGATGTTGGTGGCGTCGGAGGAGGCCACCTCGGGTTCGGTCATGGCGAAGGCGGAGCGGATCCGAGCGTCCAGCAGCGGCTCCAACCAGCGCTTCTTCTGCTCGGGGGTACCGAACATCGTCAGCACTTCCATGTTGCCGGTGTCGGGGGCCGCGCAGTTGAGCGCCGCCGGGGCCAGTCGGGGGCTGCGCCCGGTGATCTCGGCCAATGGGGCGTATTGGAGGTTGGGCAGTCCGCCATGCTCGGGGTGTCCGGCCAAGAACAGGTTCCACAGACCCCGCTCCTTGGCCTTGGCCTGGAGTTCGCCCACGATCGGGGGGATGACCCAGGGGTCGTCGCGTTCGGCGAGTTGGGCGTCCATCACCGGTTCGGCCGGATAGACGTACTCGTCCATGAAGGTCAGGAGCCGCTGCCGCAATTCCTCGGTCTGGGCGTCGTAGGCGAAGTCCATCTAGTCCTCCTTGAGCATGGTGTGCGCGCGTGCCACCAACGGGGCGACCACGTCCCCGATGGTGTCGAAACCGGCTCCGACGGTCAGCCCCTGGCTGTGTCGGAAGTGGATGCCCTCGGCGATCACCGCGAGCTTGAAACAGCCGAAGGCCACGTACCAGCCCAGCCGGGACACGTCGCGGCCGGTGGCGTCGGCGTACATCTGGATGAGTTCGGGGGAGGAGGGGAAACCCTCGGCGGAGGTGGCGGGCTCGCCGCCACCGCTGACCGGATTCTCCCGGTAGACGAGCATCAACCCCAGATCCACCAGCGGATCGCCCAGGGTGGCCATCTCCCAGTCGAGTACCGCGGTGAGTTCGCCCTCGTCGGTGACCAGCACGTTGTCGAGTCGATAGTCGCCGTGCACGATCGCCGGCGCCGCCGATTCGGGGATGGTTCGGGCCAACCGGTCGCGCAGCTCGTCGATGCCGGGGATGTCGCGGCTGCGGGAGGCTTCCAGTTGCTTGCTCCAGCGGCGCACCTGGCGCTCCAGGAAACCCTTCGGGCGGCCGAAGTCGCCCAGGCCGACCTCGGCCGGGTCGACCGCGTGCAGACGCCCCAGGGTGGAGACCAACCGCTCGGCGACCGCGCGGGTGCCGTTCTCACCCAGCGGTTCGATCTCTTCCAAGGTGCGCAGAGGGGTCCCCGCGACGTACTCCATGACGTAGAACGGGGCGCCCGATACCTCGGTGTCCTCGCACAACAGGTGCGTGCGGGGGACGGGCACGTCGGTGTCGCGCAGTGCCGTCATCACTCGGTACTCACGCGGCATGTCGTGAGCGGTGGCCAGCACGTGTCCCAACGGTGGCCTGCGTACCACCCAGGAACCGGAGCCGTCGGTGACCACGTAGGTCAGGTTGGACTTGCCGCCGGTGATCAACCGGCCGGTGAGCGGACCCGAGACCAGGCCGGGCACCTCGCGGTCCAGGTGGGAGCGCAATCGCTCAAGGTCCAGGCCGGGAAGTTCCTCGTCGGAGCCCGCGTGGTCGGCGCTCATTCGGTCTCCTCCTCGGCGAACACCTTGGCCTGCAAGCGGCGCATTCCGGCCAGCCATCCGTCGGTGTCGGTGGCCCGTGCCGCGTAGTAATCGGCGGCCTCCGGGTGCGGCAGGATCAGGAAACGACCATCGGTGAGGGCCTCCAGCACCGTGTCGGCGACCTCCTCGGGGGTGATGGCCCCGGGGGAGAGGATGGCCTGGCCTTGGTCGCCGGCGCCGTCGAGCATGTTGGTGCGCACCCCCAACGGGCACAGACACTGCACGGTGACGCCACGGTCCCCGTAGGTCGCCGACAACCACTCGCTGAAGGACAGGGCGGCGTGCTTGGTCACCGAGTACGGGGCGCTGCCCAGCATGGTGAGCAGGCCTGCGGCGGAAGCGGTGGTGACGAAGTGACCGTGACCGCGTTCCAGCCACCCGGGCAGTAGTTCACGCGCGGCACGTACGTGCGCCATCACGTTGACCTGCCAGGACGTCTCCCAATCGGCTTCGGGTGCCTCGGGTCCGCCGCTGCGGGCGACACCGGCGTTGGCCATGTACAGGTCGATGCCGCCCAGGTGGGCGGAGGCCTCGGCGATCAGCGCGGTGACACCCGCTTCGGAGGCGGCGTCTCCGGGCACGGCGACTCCGCCGATCTCGGCGGCGACGGCCTCGGCGGCCGAGGCGTCCAGGTCGTTGACCACCACACGGGCGCCGGCGGCGGCCAGTCGGCGGGCGATGGCCGCGCCGATACCGTTACCGGCTCCGGTGATGACCACTCCGGCGTTCTTGGGGTTCAGGGTCATCACACACCCCCGGTGAGGGTCACGCCGCCGTCGAGCACCAGGGTGCGGCCGGTGATCCAAGAGGCGTCGTCGGAGAGCAGGAACGCCACCGCGCCGGCGACGTCCTCGGGCAGGCCCAACCGGTTCAACGGGTACTGGGCGGCGACCTTCTCCTCACGGCCGTCGTACAGGGCCTCGGCGAAGCGGGTCTTGACCACGGCCGGAGCGACCCCGTTGACCCGGATGTTCGGGCCCAGTTCGACCGCGAGTTCCTCGGTGATGTGGGTGAGCATCGCCTTGGTGGCACCGTAGAAGCCGATTCCGGGGGCGGGCTTGAGGCCGGCCACGGAGGAGACGTTGACGATGGCGCCACCGTGCTCGTCCATTCCGGCCTTGTACACCTTCTGTACCCAGGAGACCGCCGAGAGCGCGTTGACCTCGAAGATCTTGCGTGCGGCGGCCAAGTCCAAGTCGACCATGCGACCGTAGACCGGGTTGATGCCGGTGTTGTTGACGAACATGTCGACGCCACCGAAGGCGTCCTTGGTGGCGGCGATGGCGGCGTCCTGGTGCTCGGGGTCGTCGCCGCGTCCCGGGACACCGATGGCGTGTTCGGGGCCGCCCAGGGTGGCGACCGCCTCCTGGAGGGGCTCGGGCTTGCGGGCGGTGATGCACACGCGTGCGCCCCCGGCGACGAGCCGCTGGGCGATGGCCAGGCCGATGCCGCGACTGGCACCGGTGATGATGGCGGGGCGGCCGCCGAACCGCGAAGTCATGCGTACTCCTTAGACCGACTGGTCGGTATGTCAGGGAGACTCTATGTCCGCCGGTCGCGTGCCGCAAGGGGCCTTAGGCCTTCTCATAGGCAACAATGAGGTCCCTAACGGAACAGGAACCACACGGGTTGACCCGTAATCCCTCCGACCCTGAAAGGGCTCCCATGGCGACCGAGGTCAAGGACGTTCCCGAACACCGCCGCTATGAGATCACCACCGATGGAGAAACCGCCGGGCACGCCGAGTACATCCTCACCGACACCCTCATCACCTTCACCCACACCGAGGTCGATCCGGCCTTCGAGGGCAAGGGCATCGGTAGTGCCCTGGTCCGCGGGGCCCTGGACGACGTACGTTCCCGCGGGCTCTCGGTGCTGCCGATGTGCCCCTTCGTCAAGAGTTGGATCGAACGCCACCGTGACTACGGCGACCTGGTCTACCGCTCACCGCAAGAGTAGGCGTCGCGCGGCGGGGCAGGCATCCGGAAGAACACCGGACCTCGGTCGTCGGGAGCATCGGTTTCCGGTCGACAAGAGCACCCACCCTGCGGGAGGCGGCGAACGTGAACATCGACTACGGACGTGAGATCGACTTCGGGGTCTTCCCCTCGCCCGAGGCGGCGAAGCTGGAGCGCACCTGGGCGGTGATCGAGGCGGCCGAACGTGGCGGCCTCGACTTCGTCGGTATCCAGGACCACCCCTACCAGCGCAGACATCTGGACACGTGGGCGTTGATGGCCACCGTGCTGGCCCGCACCGAACGACTGCGGGTCTTTCCCGACGTGGCCAACCTGCCATTGCGTCCGCCCGCCCTCATCGCCAAGAACGCCGCCAGTCTGGACGTGCTTTCCGGGGGGCGGTTCGAGTTGGGTCTGGGCGCCGGTGGTTTCTGGGAGGCCATCGAAGCGATGGGCGGCCCACGGCGAAGCCCTCGCCAGGCCGCCGACGCCCTACTGGAGGCGATCGAGGTGATCCGCCTGTTGTGGTCCGAGCAACGATCGGTGCGCTTCGATGGTGAGCACTATCGCCTGGCCGGGGTCAAACCCGGGCCGTCGCCCGTTCACGACATGGGGATCTGGCTGGGGGTACTGGGGCCACGCCTGCTCAGGGAGGTGGGCAGGGTGGCCGACGGCTGGGTGCCCTCCCACGCCTTCGCCGGTCCCCAGAAGCTGCCCGGCATGCATGAGCGGATCGATGAGGGCGCGGAGCGGGCCGGTCGCGACCCCGCCTCGATCCGACGCGTGTACAACCTGTGGGGCACCATCGGCAAACCGGAGAGTGGGTCGGACAACCCCTTGGACGGCCCTGTCGAGAAGTGGGTGGAACGACTCACCGAGTTCGCCGTGGAGTACGGGATGGACACGTTCGTTCTGGGGCCGGCGGAGGAATCGGCGCGACAGGTGGAGATCTTCGCCGCCGAGGTCGTGCCGGCCGTACGCGAAGCGGTCCGGCGCGCCCGGCAGTGATCCGGGGCGAGGAGTTTCGGCGGAGTCCGTGCTCTGCGGGGGTGCACGTCTGGGAGTACGGACTCCCTTGCTCTGCTCTCGACCGTGGACGCTCACCGGTGACTTTCGCGATGAGATGTCCGATTTGTGATCTACGTCGTCAAGGTGAGCTTTGAGGAGTTGCTTCCCTTAAAGGCCGACGGATGCACCGCTGGCCACGTGTGGTGGTGGCCGAGCCTTGTGTAGGGGGTGGGGCCTGGGGGGGTTGTGGGGACACCACCCCCAAGCCGCCCGACCAGCACCACCAGGCCCCGCCCGATGCGTGCCCCGCCCCACCCGCGAGCCGCCCGATCAGCATGACCACGCCCTACCTTCGGCGCCCCCCACCCACCCCAGGCACCCCTGCGGACACCCCAGGCCCTTCGCCCCCAGGCCCTCCACTCAGGTACCCCGACCCGCCGGAATCGCGCTGTGTGTTCGGATGCGGGCACGGGCGCGACTCCGGCGGGGACGGTCTGCTTTTCACGAACCGAACCGGTGATCACCCGGTACGGCCGACCGTGCACTCCATCGGCTCTCAGGCCGAGGGGTCCAGGGTCAGCTTCCCGATGGTTCCACGGCCACGCAGGTCCTCGTGGGCTCGGCGGGCCTCCGCCAAGGGGTAGCTCCGGCCCAGGACAGGGCGCAGACGGTCTTCGGTGATGAGGGTGAACAGCTCTCGCATGGCGGTGCCCACCACGTCGCCGGGCAGCAGCCAGGCTTGCGGCAGCCACATACCGCTCACGGTGGTGGAGAACCGCATGAGGTTGGGCAGCTGCACCGGCTTGGGCTGTTCCCGCGAGGCCATTCCGTAGAAGGCCAGACGTCCGAAGGGTGCCAGGGCTCGTACGCTCTCATCGGTGACGCGCCCGCCCACCATGTCGAGTACGGCGTCGACTCGTCGACCCTCGTTGGCCTCGATCAGAGCCGCGGTCATGTCGGGCGCGGCCGAATCCACCACGGCGTCGGCGCCCAACTCCTGGGCGAGCTTGCGCTTGTCCTCGCTACTGGCCACGGCGATCACCCGACCGGCCCCGAAGTGCTTGGCCAGCTGTACGGCCAGGGTGCCCACCCCACCGGCGGCGGCGTGCACCACGACCGACTCGCCCGGCTCCATGCGAGCGTTCTTGCGCAGCAGTACCCAGGCGGTCGCACCCTGGACGACCATGGCCAGGGCCGCTTCATCGGACACGCCCTCGGGGATGTCGAAGGTCATGTTCGAGTCGATGACGGCTTTCTCGGCGTAACCACCGCCTCCATTGAGCAGGCCTACGATTCGACGGCCATCCGCGGTGCGCCCGGCGATCTCGGCGCCCGGGATCATCGGCAGGGTGGAGGGGGCCAGATAGCTGTTCTCGGCCTGGTGGGTGTCGGCGAAGTTGATCCCACTGCGGGTGACGTCGATGAGGATCTGACCGGGGCCCGGTTCGGGTGTGGGCAGCTCGGTGGGGGTGAGGACCTCGGGTCCGCCGAACTCGGTGATCTGGATGGCGCGCATGGGTGGACCCTTCTTTGGGGATACCTGAAACATACCGACCAGATGGTATGACATCAGCGGGGCTGGTGCCGTGAGCGCCCCGCCGGGCGCCCACGGCGCACCCTAGCGCTTGCGAGAGGCGCGTCCGTTGGAACGGCCGCCACCGGCAGAGCGCCGGGAGGAGCGTCCGCTGCGGCCCCCGCCGGAGCTACGGAAACGGGCGGAAGCGCGCGAAGCACCGCCGGAACGGCCCGAGGAAGCGCGTGACGAGGAGCTTCGGGAGGAGCCACCGGCGCGTCTGGAACTCGATCGGGAAGAGGAAGCGCGCGATGAGGAACCGGCGCGCTTGGAACCCGACCGAGAGGAAGAACCCGATCCAAAGGAGCCGTCACCGAACACGCCGCTCGCGCGGGAGGTGGAACCCCTGCTTCGCCCGTTGCTCCCCGACCGACCCGAGTTCGGGCTCTGTCGGCTCTTGGCGCCGCGAGCCCGGCGTTCGAGGCGGGCCGCGGCGCCACTGGAAGGGCTCTTTGAACGCGAGCCCTTGCCGATGTGGTCACGGCTACCGGCGGTCTCTGCGCGGGAGGCGAAACCGCCACCGCGTCGAGCGGATGACCTCGAACGTGAGGTGAGCCCTCCGCCGCTGCGCGAAGCCGCGCCCCGGTCGGCGCGCGCGGTGCGCCGAAGGGATTCGGAGCGTCTGGGAGTCTGGGAACGAGCCCCGAAGGTGCGGTAGGCGCGGCGGGGTTCCACCGCGCGTTCGCGTACGGGCACGTAACCGCTTCGCCGGATGGGACGGAATCGTTGGGTGGCCAGGGGGCGCCTTACCCGTCGGGTGACGACGTAGCCGCGTCGAGGGTGGTGCCAGTGATGGCGCGGCTCGT
>NZ_ANBD01000103.1 GCF_000341005.1 Nocardiopsis alkaliphila YIM 80379
AGAAGTCCGGCTCGCGCTCATGGAGGAGCACGTCGATGGTGATGGCCGCACCGAGCACCAGGCGACGCAGGGGCCAGGGCAGGTCGTAGGCGAACTCCAGGGCGTAGCGGTCGTCGGTGGTGAAGAACCCGCCCGCCAATCCGGGATGCTCCTTGCCGATGCGGGCGATCTCGATCCCGGTGTGGTCGAGGATGGTGAAGTCCCAACCGCCCCAGTCGCCGCGGATCTCGGCGATGGTGTGACCGCGGGGGTCGTTGAGGCGAAAACGCGACCCCATGAAGGAACGATCCTGCACGATGCTGCCGTAGGGCTCGCCGTGCGGGCCGGTCACGTGGATGTAGGGACGGCCTCGGTCCCAGGGCTTGTCCAGGGTGAGCAGAGGATAGCCGTCGGGTCCGTAGATGGTGAACCGGTGCGGGGGGTGGGATCCCTGCCGACGGGACCAGGCGATCATGTGCTCGTTCACGTACGCCAGGGGGTGACCGGACTCGCTGAGGACCTCGTAGTGACCTTCATGGGCGTACAGCTGGTGGGGCTGTTCGATCAGGAGTACGGGGGCGGTGAACAGGGGTGCGTGCATGGGGGCCTTTCCAGCGTCGCCGTCCACACGGGGCGGCGGAGTCAGCGTGTTCAGGCGGGGAGGGACTCGGGGGAATCCGATGGAGAACCTATCGCCCGCCTTCGACGCGCGTGGCCGCTGCCCGGTTCCGGTCGGGTCTGGCGGGGTGGTGTCGACTCCGCTGGGGCTTGCGCAGACAAACCTAACAATGTTAGGTGGTGACAGTACCGACCCAAGGAGGCCACAGGTGGACGCCGAACACATCGTGACGACCGTGAACGGACCGGTTCGCGGCACCCCCTCGTCCCGATCCGGAAAAGTCACGGTCTACCGGGGCATCCCGTACGCGGCGGCGCCTTTCGGAGAACACCGGTTCGCCGCACCGCGACCGGCCTCCTCTTGGGAGGAGGTACGCGACTGCTTCGAGTTCGGCGCGCCTCCGCCCCAGGGCACCCAGCTCATCGGCGCCGCTCCTTGGAGTCCGGACACCTCCCTGGACTGCCTGGTCCTGAACGTGTGGAGCGCGGTGGAACCGGACGCCAAGGCCCCCGTCCTGGTGTGGATCCACGGCGGTGCCTACATCGTCGGTTCCGGATCCGAGGCCACCTACGAAGGCTCCCACCTGGCCGCCGCCGGTACGGTGGTGGTGAGTCTCAACTACCGGCTGGGTTTCGAAGGCTTCGGCCACGTACCGGGGCGTCCCGACAACCGGGGCCTGCTCGACCAGATGGCGGCCCTGCGCTGGGTGCGCGACAACATCGCCGCGTTCGGCGGCGACCCCGACAACGTCACCATCGCGGGTGAGTCCGCCGGCGCCGGCTCCGTGGTGTGCCTGATGGCCTCGCCCGAGGCCCGAGGCCTTTTCCATCGGGCCATCGCGCACAGTGTGCCCGGCGACATGATCACCACCGACACCGCGCGTTCGGTGTCGGAGGCGGTAGCCGAGGCGGCGGGTGTGCCCTTGGAGGCCGAGGCACTGGCCGCTTTGGCTCCGGAGAAGATCCTGGAGGCCACGGACGTGGTGCTCTCGGGCCGGGGCCGCTCCGAGGAGGGGGTGCGCACCAAAGCGTTCACCTGCTACGCCCCCGTGGTCGGTGGGCCCGAACTGCCCGAAGCTCCGCTGGCGGCCATCGGCCGAGGTCAGGCCCGGGAGGTGGACCTGCTCGTCGGGCACAACACCGAGGAGTATCGCCTGTTCACCGAACTAGGGCAGCAGGTGGAGATCGACGGGGAGGGGGCCTTGGCGATCACCGCTGGACGTTTGGGGTTGAAAGAGGGCGCCGTGCGGTCCTACCGGGCCGTGTACCCCGACGCCTCCTTGCGGGAGCTGTTCAACCAGATTCAGGGTGATGCGTTGTTCTGCGAGTACTCGGTGCGCTTCGCCGAAACGCACGCCGCCGCCGGGGGGCGTGCGTTCTTCTTCCGCTTCGCCGCGCAGAGTCTCACGATGGAGGGCCGTCTGGGCGCCTGCCACGCCTTCGATCTCCCCTTCGCCTTCGGTAACCTCGACAGCGACCTGGCGGTCTTCCTGTGCGACGGAGAACCGGACGCGGGGATGCACGCGTTGTCGGAGCGCATGGTCCAGGCCTGGCGGGACTTCGCCGCCACCGGTGACCCGGGGTGGCCGGCGGTAAGGCCCGAAGGCACCGTGGTCCGGGTCTGGGACGTGGAGGACACCGTGCGGGAAAAGGACACCTCACCGCTTCGGGCTTTGTGGGCCGACGTCGACTTCGCCCCCAGGTAGCCGCCGGCATCCAGCGGCGCCGAATGTTTCCACGGCTCATGTCTCCCACGGATAACATGCGATTTCGATGTTGCTGGTGTTGTGGGGGCTGATGTTGTGGATGACGTGTCCGAAGCGCTGTTGGAAGCGCGTGAGGACGTCGCACGCTTCCTGATGTCGTACCGGTTCGCCATCGACACACTGTTGTTGAAGGTGAACCTTCTCAATGAGGAGTTCCGCTACGCACACGACCACAACCCGATCGAGCACGTGGGCTCGCGGCTCAAGAGCCCGGCGAGCATCCTGGCCAAGGCCCGGCGTCGTGGGGTGGCCCTGGACCTGGACAGCATCGCCCAGGAGATCCTGGACATCGCCGGTATCCGAGTGACGTGCAGTTTCATCTCCGACACCTACACCATCCGGGACATGCTCTCCGGGCGTGAGGACATCCGGGTGATGGAGGAACGGGACTACATCCGTTCGCCCAAACCCAACGGGTATCGGAGTCTGCACCTGCTGGTCCGTACGCCGGTTCGGATGTCGGACCGGACGGTGGAGGTCCCGGTGGAGATCCAGATCCGCACCATCGCGATGGATTTCTGGGCCAGTCTTGAACACAAGATCTACTACAAGTACGGCAAGTCGGTGCCCCAAGGGTTGTTGGACGAGTTGCGCTCGGCCGCAGGAACCGCGAACCGGCTGGACGTGACGATGGAACGACTGCACGATGAGGTACGTGACCTGGGAGATCACTCTCAGGAACCGCTCCCCGGGCCGGACGACCTACGCAGGATTCCGTTGGCTGATGAGCTGTTGGGTGCCTTGGCCGACCGCGTCAACTCCCGACGCACCGACTGAGGCCGCCCGAAGAGCCCGAGGGAGCGGCAGGGGGCGATGGGCCCGGCCGGTTCGTGCGCTCACGACCGTTTGACCGGCGTCCTCACCGGTAAGCCGAGTGGGAATGAGACCCGTTCGCGCTCGGGGAGGAAGCCGGCCTTGGACACCACGATCACTCTGACGGTGGACGGTGAACGCCGTGAACTCACCGTCGACAACCGGACCACGCTTTTGGACGCACTCCGCGACGGTCTGGGGGTGTATTCGCCGAAGAAGGGGTGTGACCACGGTCAGTGCGGTGCCTGTACCGTGCTGCTCTCGGGCCGGCGGATCCTGTCCTGTCTGGCTCTGGCCGTCGCCCACGATGGTGCCGAGGTGACCACCGCCGCCGGACTGGGGGAGGGGGAGGAACTCCATCCGGTCGCCCAGGCCTTCCTGAACCACGACGGTTTCCAATGCGGTTACTGCACACCGGGTCAGATCTGTTCGGCGGTGGGCATGCTGGCCGAGGTCGACCAGGGATGGCCCAGCCACGTCACCGAGGACCTGGGCGCCCCGGTGGAGTTCGATGAGGCCGAGATCCGCGAGCGCATGAGCGGCAACCTCTGCCGTTGCGGCGCCTACCCGGGCATCGTCGACGCGATCAGGGAGGCGTCCCGATGATCCCCTTCACCTACTCACGCCCGAGCGTGGCCGCGGAGGCGGTGGAAGCCGTCACCGCGGACCCCGGGGCGAGCTTCCTCGCGGGCGGCACCAACCTGGTCGACCACCTGAAGCTGGGGATCGCCTCGCCCACCGCCCTGGTGGACGTGCGCGACGTGGTCGGTGACCAGGTCGAAGAGCTACCTCGGGGCGGGGTCCGGATCGGAGCGGGGGTGACCAACAGTGAACTGGCCGCCCATCCGTTGATCCGTGCTCGTTACCCGCTACTCTCCTCCGCCGTGCTGGCTGGTGCCTCCGGACAGCTCCGCAACATGGCCACGACCGGCGGAAACCTGCTCCAGCGCACCCGTTGCCCCTACTTCCAGGACGTCACCACCCCCTGTAACAAGCGTGCTCCTGGAAGCGGGTGCTCCGCACTGGAGGGGTACGGGCGGGACAACGCCGTACTGGGAGCTTCGGAGCAGTGTGTGGCCACCCACCCCTCCGACATGGCGGTGGCGTTGCTGGCGCTGGAGGCGGTGGTCCGTGTGCTGGGCCCGTCGGGTGAGCGAGAGGTACCCCTTGAGGCCTTCCACCGCCTACCGGGGGCCGACCCCGAGCGCGACACCGTCCTCGAACACGGGGAGCTCATCACCGCGGTGGACCTGCCCGCGCCGCCCAAGGGTGCCCGGTCCGCCTACCGCAAGGTACGTGACCGGTCCTCCTACGCATTCGCCCTGGTGTCGGTGGCCGTGATCGTGCGTGTTCAAAGTGAGCAGATCGCCGATGCGCGGATCGCCTTCGGTGGCGTGGCCCACGCCCCGTGGCGGGCCCACCGGGCCGAGGAGGCGTTGCGCGACAGGTTGGTGACCGAGGCCTCTTTCCGGGTGGCGGCCGAGACCGAGTTCGTCGAAGCGCGCACCGGGCGAGAGAACGCCTTCAAGGTGCCTTTGGCGGTGAACACGTGCGCAGCGGTTCTGCGATCTTTGACGGGGGCGACCCGGTGAACGGTGAGGTGAGGGACATGGTGGACGTGGCACCGGGAGCCGGGGCCATCGGCGAACCGATGGAGCGACTGGAGGGCCGGGCCAAGGTGACGGGCACGGCCCCTTACGCCTATGAGCATCCCTTCGACGATCCCCTGTACCTGCATCCGGTGCTCTCGACCGTGGCGCGGGGGCGGGTGCTTTCGGTGGACACGGCCAAGGCCGAGACGATCGAAGGGGTGCGGGCGCTCCTGACCCCGTGGAACGCCCCGCGTCTGGTCGACACCGGGGATCGAGAATTCGCGGTCCTACAGGACCGAGAGGTGCTCTTTCGGGGGCAGTTCGTGGCAGCCGTGATCGCGGACGGCCCCGAGATCGCACGTCAGGCGGCCGACCTGGTACGGGTGGAGTACGAGGCGCTCCGCCACGAAGTGGACCCATCCTCGCCCGGGCGGGAGGTGTACCGACCGGACGCGGAGGACGCCGGTGTGGAACCCGACACCGAACAGGGTGACGTGGAGGGCGCTCTGGCCGCCGCCACGGTGCGGATCGACCACACCTACCGGACGCCGCGCGCGTACAACAATCCCATGGAGCCGCACACCACGATCGCGCTGTGGGAGGAGGAGACCGAGCGGCTCACGCTGTACGACTCCACACAGGGGGTGCACGTGGTCCGGGGGACCGTGGCCGAGGTGGTGGGGCTCGACCCCGAGCGGGTACGCGTGGTCTCACCGCACGTGGGCGGTGGATTCGGGTCCAAGGGGTCGGCGCACGCCCACAACGTCCTGGCGGTGCTGGCCGCCAAGGCGTCGCCGGGAAGACCGGTGAAATTCGCGCTGACCCGGCGGCACATGTTCTCCCTGGTGGGTTATCGGCCGGACACGGTCCAACGGATCCGGATGGGCGCCGAGGAGGACGGACGACTCGGTGTGCTCGTCCACGACGTGGTGGAGACGTCCTCCCGGGCCAAGGAGTACGCGGAGATGAGCGGGGCGTGCTCGCGGACGATGTACGCCGCTTCGGCCCGGCGCACCACGCATCGGCTTGCGGCCTTGGACGTGCCGATCCCGTTCTGGATGCGTGCGCCCGGGAAGGCACCGGGAATGTTCGCGTTGGAGACGGCGATGGACGAGCTCGCCTACGCGTGTGCGCTGGACCCGATCGAATTACGGGCGCGCAACGAGCCGGAGCGTGATCCGCAGACGGGGCTGCCGTGGTCTGGCCGCCACCTGGTGGAGTGTCTGCGTCGGGGGGCCGAACGGTTCGGCTGGGACGAACGGGATCCCAAGCCCCGAGCACGGCGAGAGGGTGACTGGTGGGTGGGCACCGGGGTGGCCTCGTCCATGTACCCGAGGTCGACCATGCCGGGTTCGGTGGCCGAGATCGCCCATGAGGGGCAAGGGCGTTACACGGTCTCCATCGGGGCGGCCGATCTGGGCACCGGCACGTGGACGGCGCTCACCCAGATCGCCGCGGACGCGCTGGGATGCGGCATCGATCGGGTTCGGTTGCGGATCGGGGACACGGACCTTCCCCCGGCCAGTGTGGCGGGTGGCTCCTCCGGGATCTCTTCGTGGGGATCGGCCGTGGTCGCGGCGGCCCGTCGCCTTCGGGACGAACACGGTGGCGACCCCGCTCCGGGGGCGCGCTCCCGGGCCGGGACACCACACAACCCGGACGAGGAGCGGTACGCGTTGTACTCGTTCGGCGCCCACTTCGCGGAGGTGCGGGTCAACGCCGACACCGGAGAGGTACGTGTGCCGCGGATGTCGGGGGTCTTCTCCGTGGGCCGGATCATCAACCCCAGGACCGCACGATCACAGCTCGTGGGCGGGATGGTGATGGGCATGTCGATGGCCCTGCACGAGGAGGGGGTGGTGGATCCTCGGTTCGGTCACGTGGTCAATGGGGATCTGGCCGAGTACCACGTGCCCGTGAACGCGGACGTGGGCAGGGTCGAGGCGGAGTGGTTGGAGGAGGCCGATCCGCGTGTGAACGCCTTGGGCGCGGCGGGGGTCGGTGAGATCGGCATCGTCGGCAGCGCGGCGGCCGTGGCCAACGCCGCCTTCCACGCGACGGGGACCCGGGTGCGCGAGTTGCCTTTGACACCGGACCGGTTCCTGAGCTGAGCGGTGACGGGTCCGGTGGAGACTTCGTGTTTGGGTTCGGTGGCGCAGGGTAATATGGCGTGCGGGAGCGCTCCCGGTGAGTTTCACCGAAGGACGCGAAAGAAAGATGAACAACGACCCCGCTACCACCCCCGTCACCACCTCCGATCCGCGTCGTACCCTGACCCGGACCGCTGTTCTGGGCGCGGTCGCCCTCTTGGGCGTCGGCCTCAGCGCCGTTCCGGCCTCCGCGCACGGCTCCATCGTCGACCCCGCCGCTCGGGCCTACGGCTGCTTCGAGCGTTGGGGCTCCGATCACCTGAACCCGGACATGGCGCAGGAAGACCCCATGTGCTGGCAGGCGTGGCAGGCCGACCCCAACGCCATGTGGAACTGGAACGGCCTGTACCGCGACAACGTGGGTGGTGACCACCGGGGCGCCGTCCCCGATGGCACTCTGTGCAGCGGTGGCCAGACCCAGAACGGTCGCTACAACGCCATGGACACCGTGGGGGCGTGGGAGACCACGCCGGTGGGCGACGACTTCACCCTGCACCTGCACGACGGCGCACGTCACGGCGCCGACTACTTCCAGGTCTACGTCACCAGGGAGGGATTCGACCCGACCACACAGGCACTGGGCTGGGGCGACCTGGAGTTGGTCGAGGAGACCGGCTCCTACCCGACCGTCGAGGACATCTGGATCGACGTGAGCGTCTCCGGCCGTACCGGTCACCACATCGTCTACACGGTCTGGCAGGCCTCGCACATGGACCAGAGCTACTACTTCTGCAGTGACGTGGACTTCAGCTGATTCGGCTGAGGAACACGGAGGGGCCGGGGGTCTTCCCCCGGCCCTTGCCGTTTCGGTGGATCGGTGGGGCGGAACACCTCGCCGCGTTCGCCCGAGCGGGGGACACCACCCGAGCGAACGGCCCACGCACCGGACACAGAGCGTGGCCGGCGGAGCCGGGGCCACGGCCCGTCTGGCCCTGACCTCCTGTTCAGGAGTCGTTCCGGGGAAGGAGGGAACCGAGCGGCCCCAGATCCAGGTTGAGGTCCTCAACGGTCAGGTCGTAGCGTTCACGCAGTTCGTCCATGCGTTCTTCCAACAGCATCAGCGTCATGCCGATGCGTTCCTCCTGCTCCTCGCTCAGGTCCCCCTGGTCCACGCGGCGTAGCGCCTGACGTTCCATGAGCTGTCGGACCAGTTCGACCACGGTCAGGACCAGCTTGATCAGGTCCCGTTCGACCGTGTCCGGGTCGGTGGCCAGCCGGCGGTGCGTAGTCGTGGGCTCTCGCCTGGCCTGGGAACCCCGGGGACGAGGGACGGGCCCGTCCAGGGCGCGTTGCAACCGGCCCAGGAGTTCGGGCCCCGGAGCGTCCTCTTCGAGGTCCATCTCGTCCAGGTCGTATACGTGACCAGAACGGGGAACGCGCGGTTCGTCGGGGCGTTCTCGGCGCCGAGGGCCCTCGCTCATGAACGGTCTCCTTTCCGGGAACGTTCGTCCTGGTGCGCTTCGGTGCGGGGAGCCCGGACCACACCCCGCACCGGATGTCCGTGTTCCCAGGGCGAGGGAACGTCCTCGTTGATCGAGGAGATCAGAGCACGTAGTGACACACGCACCAGATCGACGTCGGCGATGGAGATGGTCAGGTCACCGGTGACGATCACCCCTTTGCCCAACACACGATCGAGCAGGTCGACCAGTGAGATGTCACGGTCGGCGAGCGGATGGTCCTGGTCGAAGGACCGTGCCAGAGAACTCGTGTTCTCGAAGAAACCGGTGACGCCCCGCTCCCGTTCCGAAGGCACGGCGGGGTCACGGGTGGTCATGAGGCCTCCGTGGTGGCATCGAGCATGAGAAGACTTCGACACCGATGAACGCAGATGGTCCGAACGGGTCGGGACCGGGCGACCTTTTTCCGCCGATGCGTGCTCCCCTCAAGGCCTCGGAGCACGTCCGCGGGCCGAGAACCGTCCCCATGGCGACGAGAGCGTTTCCGGGTCATGGCGTACCCGCGCGTGCCCTCCTTCGGCGGGTTCATGGGCGTTCCTCGAAAGAGCGTGAAGATGGAGCCTGCTCGGAGGCCTGCGACTCGGCCTGATCGAGTTCGGGTGAGTGTCCGCCTTCCAAGGCCATGACGCGCTCGCGCAGCCGCCGGTTCTCCTCGGCCAGTTCATCGTCCTGCCGTTCCCTGGCCTTGGAGGAGAGCGCGGGATCGTGTTCCCACCAGTCGATCCCCATTTCCTTGGCCTTGTCCACGGAAGCCACCAGCAGTCGGAGCTTGATGGTGAGAAGTTCGATGTCGAGCAGGTTGATCTTGATGTCGCCCGCGATGACGATGCCCTTGTCCAAGACCCTTTCCAGGATGTCGGCGAGACTCGCCGAGGAGGACCCACCTCGGGGGCGGACCTCTTGGGCCGAGTTGCGCCAAGGCGCGGGTTCTGTCACGTGTTCCTCCCATGGAGTGGGACGTGTGCGCGAGTCGGTTCAGCGTGCCTCGTCCTCTTCCGGCTCGTCCTCGAAGTCTTCGTCGTCGGGGCCTTCCTCCTCGAAGTCCTCGTCTTCGTCGTAGGGCTCCTCGTCCTCGAAGTCCTCGTCCTCGGGCTCCTCCTCTTCGAGGGCTTCGTCCCCTTGGGGCTCATCGTCGTAGAACTCGTCCTCGGAGTGATCCTGTTCCTCGGAGGAAGCCTGTTCCTCTTCCTCTGCCAGGGCGTCCTCGTGGGAGACCACGACCTCGCTGTCCCGGATTTCGCCGCGCCACCCCTCTATCTCCTGGGCCTGCGCTTCGGCGAGCATCATCAGGTGGCGGCGGTACTGCTTGAGTTCCAGGCGCAGACGTCGCCCCTGGGCTCGCCAGAGGTTGGCGGTGCGTTCGAAGAACCCTCGGGGGGTGTACTCGGTGACCAGGAGGATCTTGGTGAGGTTCTCACCCAAGGGGTGAAAGGTGACCACACCCTTGGTGGTGCCCTTGGCGCCCTCGCTGGTCCAGGCGATGCGTTGATCCTGAACCTGCTCGGTGACGATGCCCTTCCACGAACGGCTGGACCAGAAGATCTTGGCGCTCCATCGTGAGTTGACCTCGTCCTCCTCCTCGACGCTCTCCACCCGGTGGGTGAATTCGCTGAAGTCCGAGAAACGACTCCACTGGTTGTAGGCGACGCGCACCGGCACCCCGACGTCGATGTCCTCGACGATGTTGGTGGCCTTGTTACCGCCACCTCCACCTCCACCGCCGGATCCGCCCTCGTCGTCGCCTCCGCCCCCGGTCAACGTCTCGACGGCGCCCTTGGTCTTGTCCTTGACGCCCTGGCCGGCCGCGGCGAGCGTACTCTTGAGGGGCCCCTCCCCTTGGGCCATCTTCTCCGCGCCCTTGGCGAGTGCACCTCCACCGTCGCCGCCCCCCATGAAACGTTCGACGGTCTGGCCCAGCTTTCCGGAGGCACCGCTCACCAGGCTGCGTGCCTTGGCCGACAGGTAGTCTTCCACCGCATCGGCGAGCCTGGAGGTGCCCTCGTTGCGGTCCGCGATCTCACGGAGCTTGGCCAGGGGACCGCTTTCCTCTTCACCCGCGCTCATCACTGTGCTCCTTCGAACTCGCCCGCTTACGGGTGGTGGCCTTGCGGGTGGTCCCACGCCCACCGCTCGTTGCCTGCTTAGCGGAGGTGCTGCTCGAGCGTGAGGCCTGCTTGGTGCTCGTGCTCTTGCTCCGTCGGCGCTTGGGAGCGGGCTTGTCGGCCTCGGACGGCTCTTCGGCTTGCTCGGGTCCTTGGGCGGCTTCGGGTTCCTCGGTGGACCCTTCCTCCTCGACCTGGGGGGCCTTGGACTCCTCCTCGACCCCGGATTCTTCGTCCGGGGTCTTCTCGTCCGCCTCGGATTCCCCGGTCCCGGATTCTTCGGACTCCGATGCGGAAGTGGTCCCATTGAGGCGCTCGGTCCGTTCGGTCAGGGCGGTGGCCAGATCACCGGCCCACTTGGCCACGACCTTGTCGACCGCGTCCTTGGTGCTCGTACGCAACTGCTCCCGACCCTGCTCGGTCAGTTCGCTCACCAGAGGAAGTTCGGAGACCTCCTTGCCCAGACCGGTGAGGATCTCTTGAGGTTTGATGTTCAATTTCTTTGCGCCCAGATACAGGCCCAGTCCCACGGCGAGCTTGAACTTCTTCTTCCGGCCCAAGACGTACCCGGCGCCGGCGGCCAGGAGGACCTTCGCGGCGTTGCCCATTTTCGTTCCCCCGGTCAGTGGGTCTCGTGCGGGTCCACCCGCCCGGTCATACGCCGAAGGAGATCGTCCTCGGCCTGGTCGAATTCCTCTTCGGAGATCTCTCCGTTGTCCGCCATGCGGGCGAGTTCCGCCAACTCCCGTCGGATCACCGCGGGATCATAGAGTTCACGCTCGGCGGCGTCGAGGACCTGATCCGCCGTCCAGCCGACGAAACGGACCGGTGCTAGCGGTGCGCTCAAAAGAGCGGTGAACAGTCCCATGCCCTGGCTCCGTCCTTCATGTGCCGTCTTGCGACTTCTGGTGTTCGGGGCTCCGTGTTCTCCGTGCCGAGGCCCTATCCGTGCCGAGTCATGCTCAGGCGTGTTCTCGCTCCTCCGTCTCGACGAAGCTGTAGGGAGGCAGCGGGCCGTTGAGGTGGAACTCCATCAGCCGGCCCATGGTGCGGCGCAGCTCCTCCACCGTCTCCAGGACCTCCTGCGCTCGTTCCTGGCGCACCAACAGGGAGACGTTGGCCAGGTACCCTTCGACGGGCGAACCCGTGACGACCTCTTCGGCGCTCGCGGTGAGTACGGGCAACAGGGCCGAGGCGTGGTGTTCTCGTAGATCCTCCAAGGCGTGCGAGACGCGTTCCCCGAAGGCCATGCGCTCGTCCGGGCCGCCGCCCCCCATCGCGCGAAGTCGCTCGTTGGCCGCGCGCAGCCCTTCGTCCTCGGTGAGTACGACTCGCAGGGCCTCTTCCTCGACGTGGGAGACCTTGACGTTGAACTCGAAACATCCCTCCAACCGGTCGAGAAGTTCGGTGTAGCGGGACGCGTTGTCGTGAAGTTCGGTGGCGACCGCCTCGTCATCGGGGGCCAGGGCGCCGAAACGCATCGGAAGGACCGGCCCTCGCTCGCCCAGCCTCATCAGGACGTCCTGATGGGCGGCGAGGTCGCGTCGCTTGGGCAACAGGTCCTCGGAGGTGGTGCTGACGGCCGCGCTCAGGTCGCCCTCCTCGATCAGGCGGACCTTCGCGGGAGGAGCACCGACCCCGGTCAGTGTGGAGGGGTCGACGGTCGGGGTTCGGCGAACGATGCCGTAGACGTAGGTGCTCACTTGTGGGCCTGCTTTTCGGAACCGCCGGTGGTGCGGGTCCCCTTCCGCCGCCGTTCGGGCTCAGCGGATTTCTCCCGTTCGTCCGCACGACCCTGTTGGAAGGAGTCGGTGATGGCGTCCTTGGCCCCCTTGAGCGCGCCCTTGGTCTTGCTCTGAGCACCCTTTTGGGTGGCACCGCCGACGAGGTCGGGCAGGCCCACGCCACGGCTGTCGGACAGATCCAATCGGTTGCAGGCCTCGGCGAAGCGCAGATAGGTGTCGACGCTGGCCACGACGATGCGGATATCGATCGTGATGAGTTCGATCCCGACCACGCTGACTCTGGCGAAGACATCGATCACCAGGCCCTTGTCGAGAATCAGGTCGAGGACTTCGTAGAGGTTGCCGGAGTGTCCCGAGGGGCCTTGGTATTGCTGCATGACGGTCATGGATCGGCTTTCCTTCCCGGTCGGATGACCGGTGGTGGGCTCGGCCGAAGCCGAGTGGGTTGTGCCGGCTCGCGCTCAGAGCCGGTCGGGACGACCTCGGGCGTAGCGGTTCACCCGGTGATACGAGGTCAGGGAGCCGTTCCGGTCGGTGTCGGCGACGTAGGTGGCCAAAAGGCTCATCGTGTCGGGCACCCGTCGTAGCTCCAAAGCCTCCAAGGTCAGGGACCATCCGTCCTCGGTCTGTTCCATGCCGGACACGGATTCGATCTCGATGCCGATCAGTTCTTCGAGTTGCTGCCGGGTCTTACGAAGGAGATCGGTGTGCGAGGGACGCTTGCTGGTTCGGCTGCGGGGCTCGGCCCCATCGGCAGGCTTCTCCCTGGTCATGAAGAAAGGTCCCCTCACGGAGGCGAACGGGCTACGGGTGTGCCCTACATCCAGACGTACCGTCTTTGGTCTGACATAAAGGACATGAGGGGCAAAAAAGGGATATAGGGCGGCAAACTCTTCAGAGGTGGGAGCCGTTCCGTTTCCCGGAACCGGCGTCCTTGCGTGGAGCGGGGGTCGGTGCGACCGGGGCCTCCTAGGGCGGAATCCGGAAGGCGGGGAAAGGAAGTCCGGGGGTTTTCGGCCGCCCGGTGCGGGGCGCGTGACCGAAACGACTCTTCGCTCTATGAAATCAACTGGTGACCCAAGGTGATTAATGAGGGTCGAAGAGGGCGGAGGAGGCCAGGCCTCCTCCGCCCTCTTCGACCCGTGGACCCAGGTCTTGCTATCGGGTCAGACCGGCTCGCCGCAGCGCGTCGGCCATGGCCCCCGAAGCGGCCGGGGCATCGCCGCGCCCCTTCCGACGGTCGCCGCCACGCTTGTCCCCCCGTCCCTTGCCGCCACCGTTACCGCGACGGCGGTCACCACCGCCTCCGCCCTGGTCGCCTCGGCCACCACCCTGGGGGGCCTCGTCGTCCAAACGCATGGTCAGTGAGATGCGCTTGCGCGGGATGTCCACGTCCTGCACCTTGACCTTGACGATGTCGCCCGGTTTGACGACGTCGCGCGGATCCTCCACGAACTTCCGGGACAACGCCGAGACGTGGACCAGGCCGTCCTGATGCACTCCCACGTCCACGAAGGCACCGAAGGCGGCGACATTGGTCACCACACCCTCCAGGATCATGCCCTGTTCCAGGTCCTCCAGCTTCTCCACGCCCTCCTTGAAGGTGGCGGTGGTGAAGGCCGGTCGCGGGTCACGTCCGGGCTTGTCGAGCTCGCTGAGGATGTCGGTGACGGTCGGCAGCCCGAACTTGTCGTCGACGAAGTCCTGGGGGCGGATGGCGCTCAGGGCCTTCTTGTTCCCGATCAGCGAGGGCAGGTCGCCGCCGACCGCGTCCAGCATTCGCCGGACCACGGGGTAGGCCTCGGGGTGTACGGCCGAGGCGTCCAAGGGGTCGTCGCCGCCGAGCACCCGGAGGAAGCCCGCGCACTGTTCGAACGCCTTGGGCCCCAGCCTCGGCACCGAACGCAACGCCTCACGGGTGCGGAAGGGGCCGTTGGCGTCACGGTGGGAGACGATGTTGCGGGCCAGGGTGGAGGTCACCCCGGACACCCGGGTCAGCAACGGGACCGAGGCGGTGTTGACGTCCACGCCCACACCGTTCACACAGTCCTCGACCACCGCGTCCAGGGAACGAGAGAGCTTGGTCTGGGCCAGGTCGTGTTGGTACTGACCCACACCGATGGACTTGGGATCGATCTTGACCAGTTCGGCCAACGGGTCCTGTAGGCGGCGAGCGATGGAGGCCGCGCCGCGCAGGGAAACGTCCAGGTCCGGCAGCTCCTCGGAGGCGTAGGCCGAGGCCGAGTACACCGAGGCACCCGCTTCGGAGACCATCACCTTGGTGAGATTCAGCTCGGGGTGACGTTTGATCAGGTCGCCGGTGAGCTTGTCGGTCTCACGGGAGGCGGTGCCGTTGCCGATCGCCACCAACTCCACCTCGAACGCGGCGCACAGCTTGGCCAAGCGATCGATCGAACCGTCCCAGTCCCGACGCGGGGCGTGCGGGAAGATCGTGTCGGTGGCCACGACCTTTCCGGTGGGGTCGGTGACGGCGACCTTCACCCCGGTGCGCAGGCCGGGGTCCAGTCCCAGGGTGGCACGGCTGCCGGCCGGGGCGGCCAGCAACAGGTCGCGCAGGTTGGCGGCGAAGACGTTGACGCCCTCATCCTCGGCCTGTTGCCACAAGCGCATGCGCACGTCGATGTCCAGCCGGACCAGGATGCGGGTGCGCCAGGCCCAGCGCACGGTGTCCTGCAACCAGCGGTCGGCCGGACGTCCCCGGTCCACGATGTCGAAGTGGTGGGCGATGGCGCTCTCGTAGCTACTTCGCGCTACGACGCCGTCCGGGCCCGGCTCAGGGGTCTCCTCCGGCTCCAAGGAGAGGGTGAGGACCTCCTCCTTCTCACCCCGGTACAGGGCCAGAACGCGGTGCGAGGGCAGTGCAGTGAGGGGCTCGGAGAAATCGAAGTAGTCGGCGAACTTGGCGCCGACCTCCTCCTTGCCCTCTCGGACCGTCGAACCCAGGCGTCCTTTTTCCCACAGGCGTTCGCGCAGGTGACCGGTGAGATCGGCGTCCTCTGCGAAGCGCTCCACCAGGATGGCGCGGGCACCGTCCAGGGCGGCCTTGGTGTCGGCCACGCCCTTGTCGGTGTCCACGTAGGCGGCCGCGACCTCCTGCGGGTCCTGGTTCGGGTCGGTCAGCAGGCCCTCGGCGAGCGGTTCGAGACCGGCCTCGCGGGCGATCTGGGCCTTGGTGCGGCGCTTGGGCTTGTAGGGGAGGTAGATGTCCTCCAGACGGGCCTTGGAATCGGCCGCCTGGATGCGGGCCTGCAGCTCGTCGTCCAACTTGCCCTGGGAACGGATCGACTCCAGGATCGCGGTGCGTCGTTCGTCCAGATCCCGGAGGTAGCGCAGGCGCTCCTCCAACGCGCGCAACTGAGCGTCGTCCAGTGCGCCGGTCACCTCTTTGCGGTACCGGGCGATGAAGGGCACGGTCGATCCGCCGTCGAGGAGCTCGACGGTGGCGCGGACCTGGTGCGCGCCTACGCCGAGTTCCTCGGCGATGCGCTGGTCGATCGTGGGTGTCACAGGGGTCGTCACTTGGTAAACGTCCACTCTTAGGCTGTTCGGTGCGCGGACATTCTCGCGGTGCGCACGAGTGTTGTCACCCCGGCGCGTCGCGGCCCGCACCACTCAGGTTCTCGCATGTGCGGACGTGGTCGATCCTCTTGATGGTCAGGGGCCGGCGCCGTCGAGGTAGTCGGGAGCGTAGTACTCGTCCACGGGGGTGGGGCCGCGGTAGCCCTGGCACATGCACTGACGGTAGGTGGAGTTCGCCTGGCCGGTCCAGCGTCCGGGGATGACGACCTGGGTCTGGCAACGCTTGGTCTGTTGGTCGTGGAAGACCAGGTTGTGGCCGCAGCCGCAGATGGGTTGGGGGGTGGTGGGTCTGTCCCGGCCGCCTTGGAGGGACCGAGGATCGGTGTGCTGCTGGAGTTGTCTGGTGAACTGGCGTCTGCTCGTCGATCGACCCACGAAGTAGCCGCCGACCGCGATCGCCACTCCGATGACCATGGAAATCGGATCCATGCGGTGACACTTCCCTTCGTTTCGTGGCTCTGGTTGTCAGGCTCCGTGCCACAGCGGGCGTTCGATTCATTCTCCCCCATCCGACGCCCAGGGACGAGGAGAAGGTTCCCCGGCTGTTCCGGTTCTTCAGGTATCCCAAAGAAATATCTGCAAAGGTATTTTTGCAAAGAAATCTTTGCGGTACGGTCGGCTCATGAGCGAAGAACCCGAACCCACCGGACCACGACCTTTGGAGGTCGGCGCCGAGGCCCTACGCGGCCTGGCCCACCCATTGCGCGCCCGCATCCTGGACGAACTTCAGATCCAGGGGCCCGCCACCGCCACCATCCTGAGCGAGCGCCTGGGGGAGAGCAGCGGATCCACCAGCTACCACCTGCGCCAACTCGCCCGCTTCGGGTTCGTGGAGACCGACCCCGGACACGCCGGCCGACGCGACCGTTGGTGGCGGGTCCGCCCCGGTGGTTGGCGTGTGAGCGGTACCGAGTTCCTGCGCGGACCGGTCACCCGCGAGGCCGCCGAGATCGTTCTGGACCGCTACTACGGCGGACGCCGGGAGCGGCTCCAGCAGTGGCACGCACTGACCCGGCGACGGGCCGAGGACCCCGAGGTGCGCCGCTGGCTCAAGGCGACGCAGGACTCCGTTTCCCACATGCGGATGACCCCGGAGGAGGCCGAGGAGTTCGCCGGTGAGCTACAGGAGTTCCTCCGCGCCCGGGCCCGCCGTTTCGAGGGCCGTACCGCTCAGAGCCACCCCGACACCGAGTCGGTGGAACTGCAGACCGATCTGTTCCCCAACCTCGTCGATCAGGACATCGCACCCGACGAGCGATAGTGCCACCTGAGAACCCACCCCCCGTCAGGAGCCGCACCATGACCACCACACCCCCTACCACGCGCACCCCTCGCTCCGAGCGTTTGAGCGGCGACTTCCACCGCTTCTGGGGCGCGGGCGTGTTCACCAACCTGGCCGACGGCATGCTCTTGGTCGCCCTGCCCCTGATCGCCGCCACCCTCACCCAGGACCCGATGCTGGTCGCCGGACTCACCGCCGTGCGGTTCCTGCCCTGGCTGCTGCTGGCCCCGCTGTCCGGCGCACTCATCGACCGCGTGCACCGGATGCGCGCCATGGTCGTGTCCAACACGGTCGCCACCCTGACCATGGTCGGTCTGCTCCTGACCCTGGTCACCGGGAACCTGTCGATCTGGGCGCTGTACGCGGCGATGTTCGCGCTCATCTGCTGCGAGACCGTCACCGACCCGGCCGGCCGCATCGCCGTGGTCCAACTGGCCCCGGCTCGGCTGTTGGACCGGGCCAACGGCCGGGTCGAGGGCGGCCGGTTGGTCGCCCAGGACTGCCTCGGACGTCCGGTGGCCGGGTTCCTGTTCGCCGCCGGGGCCGCCGCGCCCCTGCTGGGCATCGCCGGTTCCTATGCCTTGTGCGTGGTGTTGCTGTGCGCCATTCCGATGGTGTGGCGCCGTTCCGTCCCGGAGGGTGGCCAAGACGTGGCCTCCCGGCCCGAGGGGCTTTGGCGTTCGACCGGTGAGGGGTTCCGGCAGGTCTTCGGTGACCGGATCCTGCGCGGCAACATGCTCTGCAACGCCGGGATGATGCTCGGGATGAACATGGGCGTCGCGGTCCTGGTGCTCTACGCCCGGCACGACCTCGGAGTGTCCGCCGCCTACTTCGGAGCCTTCACGATGTCGTCCGCGATCGGTGGTGTTCTGGCCACCTTGGTGGTCGGCCGGACGATCGCCCACTTCGGGCGGCGCGTGGTCGTATTCGGCGGCTATCTCGGGGTGGGTGCCTGTTCGGTGGGTGTGTCCCTGGCCGTCGACGCCTACACGGCCTTCGTCCTGTTCATCGGGGTCGGCTTCTTCGTCGTGGTCTCCAACATCGCCGCGAGCCCCTACCACCAGACCGTGGTCCCCGACCACGTGCGCGGTCGTGTGGCCGGGGCGAGCAAGATGATCGGGTGGGGCGTCACCCCGATCGGGGCTCTGCTGGGCGGGACGTTGGGCCGGGTCGACCTGGCGCTGCCCTTCCTGGTCGGTGGACTGATCATGGTCGTCACCGCGCTGTCGGCACGGCGGGTCATCGCCGACACCGCGCGCCTGGCCGACCAGGCCTTGGCCGAGGCCGTCGAACCCGCGAAGCCGCGCGGGTGAGTTCCCTTCCTCGGGTTCGAGCCGTCAAGAGAAGAAGCCCGCCGGGTCGGGTGCGATCCGGCGGGCCCGGGGACGTTCGAGACGTCAGGCCTGTTCGCGTAGCTTCTTGAGGGTGGTCACGTCCTCGGCGTGCGGACCCTCCGGCCCGGGGGTCTCCAGGGTGATGGGCACCCCGGCGGTCACCGGGTGACGGAACAGTTCCGCGAACGGCTCGGCGCCGATGTGGCCCTTGCCGATGTTCTCGTGCCGGTCCTTGTTGCTTCCGCAGGGTGCCTTGGAGTCGTTGCAGTGGATGAGCTTGAGCCGATCGGCACCGACCACCTCACCGAAACGGTCCAGCGCCTCGCGCATACCCTCCATGGTGGAGATGTCGTGCCCGGCTGCGAAAAGGTGCGCGGTGTCCAGGCACACCCCCACGTTGGGATGCCAGTCCAGGGCCTCGAAGTAGGGGACCAGGTCCTCGACCGTGGCGCACAGCACCTGGCCCTGACCGGCCATCGGTTCCAGCAGCAGCGGCGGAACGTCCTCGCCCAAGCGCTCCAGCATCGGCAGCAGGCGTTCGCGGGCGCGGGCCAAGCCCTCCTCGCGGGTGCCCGAGACAGCCGAACCGGTGTGCATGACCGCGCCCAGCGCGCCGATCTGCGCACTGCGCAGCAGGGCGTGCTCCATCGAGACGATCGACTTGGCGGCGGTCTCCTCGTTGGGGGTACCCGGGTTGATCAGGTAGGGGGCGTGCACGAACACGGGCAGGTCGGTGCGTTCGCGCATCAGTGCGTCCTGGGCCGGGTCGCCGCCGTTGGTGGCCCACCCACGGGGGTTGGACACGAATACCTGGATGGTCTCGGCGCCGATCTTCTCCGCGTAGGCCAGGCCCTTGGTGGCCATACCACCCGCGACCGGAACGTGCGCTCCGACCGGGGACAGGGGTCTTTGTTCGGTGTTGTTCATCGCGGACTCAACTCTAGGCCGGAGCCGCGGGTGGGTCGGGCGTGCCTCCGCTCACAGCACGTTCAGGCGCGGTCCCGTAGTTCGGTGAGCAGATCCGGCATCTCCCACAGCACGGTGATGTGGCCGTGATCGGGCAGCACGCGCGGCTCGGCGGTGGGGATCAGTTCGGTGGTGTGTTCGGAGTGCGCCAGGGGCACCACGGTGTCCTGGTCACCGTGCACGACCAAGACCGGGACGGTGATCGCGGCCGGGTCGAAGGCCCAGGGGCGCCCCTGCACCCAGGAGTCCTGTGTGTAGCCGCCCACGCCTTGGGCGAAGGCCTCCTTGGAAGCGCCGGCCAGGTGCGGAACGTGGCGGGTGGCGAACAGGTCCCGGTCGGGTGCGGGCAGGTCGGAGCCGTCTTCGGCGAGGTTGCGCTCACCCCAGGCCAGGGCCGCCTGTTCGTCGGGCAGACGCATCATGGCTTTTTCGTCCTCGGAGTAGCCCTCCCAGGCCGTGGGCCAGGCGAAGTCGGTCACCCCGGCCAGGATGAGTGCGCCCCGCACCCGTTCGGGCAACAGGGCGGCGGTGACCACCCCGTAGGGGCCACCGGAGGAGTGCGCGGCCACCAGGAACCGGTCGAGTCCCAAGGCATCGGCCAGGGCCGCCGCGTCGTCGGCCCAACCGGTGAGGGTGCGGCCCGGAACGGGGGAGGAGCCTCCGTAGCCGGGGCGGTCCGGGGTGATCACCCGCAGCCCCGCCTCGGCGAACTCCGTGTCCTGGTCGCCCAGGTTCGTACGACTCATCGGGGCACCGTGGCAGAACAGGACGGGCGTTCCGTCAGGATCGCCGATGTCGGTGTAGGCGACCGTACGCCCCTGGAGTTCGATCGTGGTGTCTCGCATGTATGCCCCAATCCCCGTCTGTGGTGTGCGCACCGTAGACACCCCATGGTGAGGCCGGCAAGTGGGTTTTCGTCGACCACCCCGAGGGCACGGCCGATGCCGCGAGTGCGTGTGTGGCGGTCTGGACCGTTAGTCTCGTGCTCGTGAGCACCTCGACCACTCCAGCCGCCACCCTGTCCGACGTCACCATCGCCTTCGAGGAGGTCTATCCGCCCACCTGGGCGGCCTCCTGGGACGCGGTGGGTCTGGTCTGCGGAGACCCGCTCCAACCGGTGGAGAAGATCCTCTTCGCCGTCGACCCGGTGGACGCGGTCGTCGACGAGGCCCTCACTTGGGGCGCGGACCTGATCATCACCCACCACCCGCTGATGCTGCGCGGGGTCACCAGCGTGGCCGCGAACACTCCCAAGGGACGCATCGTGCACCGGCTCATCCGTTCGGGTGTGGCCCTGTACACCGCCCACACCAACGCCGACACCGCTTCCCCGGGAGTCTCCGATGCCTTGGCGCGCGCCGTCGGCCTGACCGGCCCGCTGAGCCCGCTGGAGCCCGACACCACCGACCCCGAAGGGCGACGCGGTATCGGTCGCATCGGTGAATTGGCCACCCCGCTCCTCCTTCGCGACTTCGCCGACCAGGTCACCCAAGGGCTGCCCGCCACCGCCGGTGGCGTTCGTGTGGCAGGGGACCTGGACCGGCTGATCACCACGGTGGCGGTCTCCGGAGGCGCCGGTGATTCCCTGCTGGGGGCGGCCCGCGCCGCCGAGGTGGACGTCTACGTCACCTCGGACCTACGCCACCACCCGGCCTCGGAGTTCATCGAACAGTCGGGTGGCCCCGCCTTGATCGACACCGCTCACTTCGCCAGTGAGTGGCCGTGGCTGGCCGATGGCGCCGCCCACCTGGGCGACGCACTCGGGCGCGCTGGTGGCCCGAATGGGGCTACGGTGGAGACCCGTGTGTCGACCACGGTGACGGATGCCTGGTCACAGACCTTTCAACAGGTGTAACAGCCGACACACCGACCACAACTGCACAGGGCGCGGGCGGCCCTCCCGGCCTCCCAACCGTGATTCTCAGGAGACCCCAAGTGAAAGCCGAACCCGCTGCTCAGGCCAGACTCCTCGATCTCCAGGAGATCGACTCCGAACTCCAGCGACTGGACCACCGTCTTCGGAGTCTGCCCGAGATCGCCGAGGCGGCCGAGCTCAAGGAACGTGCCGACGCCCTCGACGCCGAACTCATCACCACGCAGACCAAGGCCTCTGACATCGAACGTCACCAGCGCAAGGCCGAGAGCGACGTCGATCAGGTGCGTTCCCGTGCCGAACGCAACGCCAAACGCCTGGATTCGGGGGTGATCACCAACGCCAAGGACCTGCAGAGCCTGCAGTCGGAGATCGAGTCGCTGGGACGTCGCCAGGCCGAGCTGGAGGAAGCCCTCCTAGAGGTCATGGAGGAGGCCGAGACCCTCAACGCCGAGGTGCGTCGCCTGGCGGAGGAGCACGAGGCCGCGGCGGCCGCGTTCACCGAGGTCACCGCTCGCCGGGACACCGCCGCAGCGGAGATCCAGTGGGACCGCACCCGCCTCATCCAAGATCGTGATCGGGTGGCCGCCGACATCCCCGAAGTCCTGCGCGACTTCTACGACAAGCTGCGTTCGCAGTACGAGGGTCTGGCGGTCGCCTCGCTGCGTTATGGGCGCTGCAACGGTTGCAAGTTGGTGTTGAGCACCGTGGAGCTCAACGAGATCCGTGCGGCCGCCGCCGACGAGGTGACGCGTTGTGAGAACTGCCGGCGCATCCTGGTACGTACCGAGGAATCGGGCCTCAACGCTCCCGTCGCCGAATGAGTCGCGGGTGGGGCGCGCCCGACACCGAGCCCACTCGGCTGATCTTGCTTCGGCACGGTCAGACGCGGCTGTCCGTCGAACGGCGCTTCGCCGGACGTGGTGACATCCCGCTGACCGAGGCGGGGCACGCCCAGGCGGAGGCCGCGGCCCGTCGTCTGGCGGCCACCGGTGTCGACGTGGTGGTCTCCTCACCGTTGCTGCGTACCCGGCAGACCGCCGGGTACGTGGCCGACATCCTGGGCCTGCCGGTGGAGGAGGACGCGGGGTTCATCGAAACCGACTTCGGGGCCTGGGAGGGGTTGACCTTCGCCGAGGCCCGCGAGCGCGACCCCGCCGGGGTGGATCACTGGTTGGCCGACCCTGAGACGGGTCCGCCCGGGGGTGAGAGCTTCGCCCAGGTGGCCGAACGTGTGGCCAAGGCACGCGAGGACGTCCTGGCGCGCCACACCGGCCGTCGGGTGCTGGTGGTCGCCCACGTCACCCCGATCAAGATCTTGGTCCAACAGGCGATGTCGGCGCCCATCACGGCGTTGTACCGGATGCACCTGGACACCGCTTGCCTGACCGAGGTGGATTGTTACGCCGACGGGCCTCAGGTGGTGCGTTCCCTCAATGACACCGCCCACCTGGAGCGGCTAGTAGACTGACCCCCGAGGGGGAGTCGGCCAGACGGTCGCGGGCCCGCGCCTGACGCGGGTTCGAGGAAAGTCCGGACTCCATAGGGCAGGGTGGTCGGTAACACCGACCCGGGGCGACCCGCGGGACAGTGCCACAGAAAGCAGACCGCCACCGCTCGCGGTGGTAAGGGTGAAACGGTGGTGTAAGAGACCACCAGCGGTCGGAGTGATCCGGCCGGCTAGGTAAACCCCACCCGGAGCAAGGTCAAAAAGGGAACCCTCGGGTTCTCGCGCGGATGTTCGAGGGCGGCCCGCCCGAGTCCGCGGGTAGACCGCACCGAGGTCGTCGGCAACGACGGCCCCAGATGGATGACCGTCCGGTCCACGAGGACCCGACAGAATCCGGCTTATCGGCCGACTCTTCCTCTCACCTGCCTCCTGACCAGGCACGCGGCTCGGGGAGCCGGCCGTGTCTTCTCCCAGGGACAGCCGGACCGCAGGAGCAGGTCGGGCTTGGTGTCCCGGTTCCTCACGTGGATCCCGTAGCGCTGGGAAACGCTGGGAGGCGTGGCTGTTCCGGATCGGTTCGACGAACCGCGAGACCTGTGCGTGCGGGTGACGCGGCCTTGTGGTTCTCGGTTCGATCAACGCGGCGTACCCGCTCGGATCGGGCCCGCTCTCCCGCCCACTCCTGGACTGCCGCCCCGTACCCGTGGTCCCGTCTGGACGCACCGTGGGTACGGGGATACCGCCCAATGGTGATAGTCCGATCCCTCCGTCACCGGTAGATTGTCCCCTGCGCTCCGGTCCCCGGAGTGCGAAGGCCCGCGGGCCACCGGGGTCGATGGCTCCACGGGCATCCGCGTTCACGGGAATGGGTGACTCCAGTTGGACTCCACCGCTGTCTGGGCGGTCCTTTTCGGCCTACCGATCCTGGCGATCGTGGCGATCGTCCTGCTCGCCATGTACCAGGCGTCAGGCGTTCAGCAGGACGGTCGTGATGACGCCGCTCCCGACGACGACTCCGCCGGCTGACGAGGCCACGGCATCGGGTCGGGCACGCCTGGGACGCCCTGAACCGGGAGGAACACCCCGGTCTCGGTGTCCAACAGGTGTACCTCGGCGGTCTCCAGGTCGTAGTACATCCCCGACAAGGTCAATGAACCCGACTCCACCCTCTCGCGTACCACGGGGTGCCCCATGAGGTTGCCGAGCTGTTCGACCACGTTGGCCTGGGCCAGTCGGCGCAGCGCCTCGGTGGTGGGCGATCCGGCGAGGGAGTGGTGTCCCCCTCCCACTTGGCGCAGGCTCCCTGATCCCTTGGCCAGCCAGCGCCGTATGTGCGTGGTCTCCACAGTGTCCGGCTCCTGGTGGGTGTGGTCGAGCAGGGCCTGCATGGCGCCGCAGTGCGAGTGACCACAGACCACGATCGAGGGCACGTCCAAGACGTTGACGGCGTACTCCAGGGCGGCTCCCACGGAGCGGTCGGAGTCGCCGTGGGGCGGTACGAGGTTGCCCACGTTGCGCAGGGTGAACAGGTCGCCGGGGCCGCTCGCGGTGATCAGGTTGGGCACCACCTGGGAGTCAGCGCAGGTGATGAACAGGGCGGTGGGCCGCTGGTGGTGCGCCAGACGACCCATCACCGAACGCATGCGGTCGGCGGTACTCGCGTGGTACTCGCGGGCCCCGGCGGCCAGCAGCCCCAACGCGTTGAGGTCCGCACCGGCCCGGACCTGGTCGCGCAGCTCCCAGGGCGCCCACCAACGGCCCTTGGGAATGGTCTTGGCGGCGGGCGCCGACCGCGTGGAGCTGCGCGCGTACCATTTCTCGTGCACCTCGTCGATGTCGACGCTGCCACCGGTGCGCTCGTGGTCCACTCGCCAGGCGTGGATGGACTCGAAGGCGGCGTGGTCCATGAAGTCCACGTGCAGGTCCAGGTCGACCTGGGCGCCGGCCGGGACCGTGCGCAGCACGTGCGCCAGGCGGGGAACTCCCAAGAAGGTGAGCGAACCGTGCACGGTGACGTGGACGCGCCCATCGCGTTCTTCCGTGCGCACGGTGAGTTTGGTCAGTCGGCGTAGGGAGACGATCATGGCCAGCGCGAAGCCGACGCACACGCCTTCCAACAGTCCCAGGAACACCACGCTGAACAGGGTCACCAGGTAGACGCCCGCCTCGTGGTGGCGGCGTAGGTCGCGCAGGTGGGCCAGGGACACCATCTGTACACCGATGAACACCAGTAGCGCGGCCAGAGCCGGCATCGGGATCAGTTCGACCACATGCGCGAAGAACGCCACGAACAGCAGGATCCACACACCGTGCAGGATGGTGGACAGTGGGCTGCGGGCCCCGGCTCGCACGTTGGTGGTGCTGCGCACGATCACGCCGGCGATGGGCAACCCGCCGAGGGCACCACTGACGGTGTTGGCGGCGCCTTGGCCGCACAGTTCGCGGTTGAGCTGGACACGACGGCCGCTGTGCAGGCGGTCCACGGCGATGGCGGCCAGGAGTGACTCGACGCTGGCGACCATGGCCACGGCGACCACCGCCAAGGCGATGCCGTGCCACTGGCCGGATTCGGGCAGCATGGGCCCGTTCCATGCTTGGGCCAGGGAGTCGGGCAGGGCCACCGTCTCGACCTCCCACCGGCTCAGGGTGGCGATGATCGTTGCGGTGCCTACGGCGACCAGGGCCGCGGGGATCATGCCCGGCCGTACTCCGCCGATGGTGGGAAGTCGGTTCCAGCCGAACATGATGGCCACGGTGATGACGCCGACCGCGACGGCGGGAGTGTGGTTGTGCGCGATCTGTTCGGGCAGATCGGTGACGTTGGCCAGGGCGGAGCTCTGTGGGGCCCCGCCCAGGACCACGTGTAGTTGGGCCAGGGCGATGGTCACGCCCACTCCGGCCAGCATGCCGTGGGCGACGGCGGGTGAGACGGCCAGGGCGGCCCGGGCGACCCGGAAGGCGCCCAGGGTCAGCTGGACCAGCCCGGCCAGCAGGGTGATCAGGCAGGTGACCCGCCAGCCGTAGGTCATGATCAGGTCGGCGACGATGATGGTGAGGCCGGCGGCGGGGCCGCTGACCTGGACCACCGAGCCACCGACGAGACCGGCGACGATACCGCCCACGACGGCCGCGACGATGCCCGCGATGAGTGGGGCGCCTGAGGCCACGGCGATCCCCAGGGACAGGGGGACGGCGACCAGGAAGACCACGAGGGAGGCGCCGACGTCGGCGGCGATTCCCTTGCGATCCGTGGAGGTCCCGGGCAGCGAGGGGCTTTCCCCCGGCCGCTCGGGTGGTACTCCCTGGGCGTCGTTGCGCATGGTTGCTCCGTTCGGGTTGGACCAGGCAGGGCTTACGGGAACGACGGTCTCCGCCGATAGGGGGCGTACGGCTGTACGCGGACAGCCGAAGCACGCCTGTGCGTGCTGGATCTACTACTAACTGTAGTCGATTCTGGTGACTCTGCGTGACGAATCTTTGTGGTTTTGGGAACCGTTTTCGTCGCTTGATCCGTTCCGAATCGCGCTTCGGACACAAAGAAAACCGAGGTGGCGGATCTTTCCACCACCTCGGTCGTATGAGGTGTCGCAGTCGACGGCTCCCCTTAGGGGAGAGGGTGCCTCACCCTCCGTCGTGTGTTCGGGAAGAAGGGGAAGCGGTCAGCGGTACTGACCGTCCTCGTACTCACCCTCGTAGTACCCCTGACCGTAAGCGGGTCGGTGATCCTGCCCGTAGGGTCCAGGTCCGGGCCGAGGGACGTTGCCCCCGTGGCGTGGGCCCTCAGCGGGCTCCTCGCCGGGGCGTCGGCCCTGTGCCGGTGGGTAGCCGTAGTCCGCCGAAGGGAAGTCGCCACCCAGCATGTCCGAGTAGCCACCCGGGCCGCCCTGGCTTCCAGGAGCACCGGAGGCCTGGGGGCCGCCCTGGCTTCCAGGAGCACCGGGGGTCTGGGGGCCGCCCTGGCCCCACGGGTGTCCGAAGGGATCGGTTTGCTGCGGCCCCTCCTGGTAGGACGCACCACCGCCGAACTGGCCGCTCTGGTGGGCACCGGTTCCGTAACCCGGAACGGAGGGGTGGCCACCCCCGGGTCGCCCCGAAGCGCCCATCCCACCGGAGAGACCATCTTCGGGTAGGGGCCGCCCTGGGGCATCGTAGGCACCACCACCCTGCGGATTCTCCCACAACGCGGGGTTGGCGCCGGAAGGGCCCTCGGGGACGCCGGGCCCGCCCGGCGTCATCGGCCCTGCGGGCGCGTCCGGAACGTCGTAGCGGGCGGGGTCGCTCAGGCTGCTTTGGTGGCTTGGGCGGGTGTGGGTGCCGCTGTCGTAGGGGTTGTAGTGGTGGGTGCCGGTGTCGTATTCGGGCCGGTTGAAGGAGCCGGTGTCGTATGCGGGGCGGGTGTGCTGCCCGGTGTCGTAGCGGGTGGGGTCGCTCAGGCCGTTTTGGTGGCTTGGGCGGGTGTGGGTGCCGCTGTCGTAGGGGTTGTAGTGGTGGGTGCCGGTGTCGTATTCGGGCCGGTTGAAGGGGTCGGTGGAGTGCGTGCCCGGACCGTAGGACATGCCGGAGTAGGCACCCGAGGGGTAACCACCGCTCAGCGGGTCCGTCCCGGAAACGGTGTGACTCGGTGCCGAGGGGCCACCCATGGGCTGGCCGGGTGCGGGCATGGCACCCGTACCCGAGGAACCACCGAAGCCGTCCGAGGAACCGGGGCCGCCCGGGTTCGTGTTCCCGTATCCGCTCAGATCCGGGCGCTGGTGGGCGCCGGTGTCCATGCTGGACCAGATGGGAGACCCCAGGTCCTGGCCACTGCTCTGGCCGGGGCGGAAGCCCGGGGCCAGGGGATCGCTTGAATCGCCGCCCGCGCTCGGTGAGAAGCGCTCCGAAGAGTAGGATCCGCCGCCGTCGTAGGACGGGTGGTGGCCGCCGCCCAGGACACCACGTCGTTCTTCGGGGGAAAGGGGTTCACGGCCTTCGAACGGGTCTCCGGTCGAGGGTGGACGTGAGGGCCAGGAGCCCGTTCCCAACGGGTCGTCCTCTTGTGGTGTGGGCCGGCTCGGGGGCAGGCCCTGAGTGGACGGTAGCGCGGAGTGGGTGGGCCCCGGGCCCAAGGCCGGAGGTTGCTCGGGTTCCGATGAGGGGTCGGGTGGACCCGCCGGGGTGCTGTTCTGACCCAGGCTCGCCAACATCGCCAGATCGGAGGTCGATCCGGGTGGGGTTCGAAACCCGTCCGAGACGTCCTCGGAGCCGGAAGGGAGCGCGGGACGGACAGCACCGGTCGGGGTCTGCTCGATGGGGCCGCCGCGCTCGCCGTCATGGTCGTCGTACTCGTCGTCGTGATCGTCGGTGCCCCCCGCACCGAAGGCGTCGCGCTCACGGGGGCCGGGGCGAGCAGGGGCCTCCTCGCTCAGGCTCGACCAGAAGTCGTTGTCGGAGAGGCCATCGGAGTCGTCCTCCCAGCCGGCTCCGCGCTGACGTCGTGCCTTGGGGCGCCGCTCCGTCCTCCCCCCGCTCTGACGCGACCGGCGGCCACGCGAACGCGACTCGTCCTCGTCGTCCTCGAAATCGTCGTCCTGATCTCGGTCGCGACCTCGATCACGCCGGTCGTCGTGATCGTCCTGGACGTCGTCGTAGTCGTAGTCGTCGTCGTAGTCACGCGAACCGAGACTGAGCGCCCGCATCCCCAGGAGAAGGAGTACGAGCACGGCGAGCACGACGATGACGGCGATGATGATGATGACGGTGACGGTCATGTTGTACGCACTACCTTGGGGAGGTCTGCCGCACCCGGGACGCACCGGGGGCCGATCGGAGGAGGATCGGCCCAGGGAAGGCGGCGGTCTGGTTCCACGAGTCCACGAAGCGGCGGCCCCACCGTGTCCATGGACGGTGGAGGTCGCGGTCGCGTCGTGGTCTCGGCTCAGGGTGCCGCGCGGCGGATGGACGGGAATCGGTCATCTGAAAAGGGGCGAGGGGCACAGGCCCACTGTATGTGTTGTCGTGCGCTATGTGCAGAGGGCTACGGTGGCTTCCTCGGTTCGTCTCTCCGGTTCCTGACCGAGTGGGTTCGCTCGGATTCATGGTATGAGGAAACGGCTATTATGACCTATGTCACTCGCTGGTGGTCACCAGGGACCCCCGAGCCACCGCCTGCTCGGCGATGCCCTCCAAGGTCAGGTCCAAGGCCGCGCCCTCGGGCAGGCCGAGGGTGCCGTCCAACGCGTACACCGTGAACCGGTAGGAGTGCGCGTCGCCCTCCTCCGGGCAAGGCGCGCCGTAGGCGGTGTCCCCGGAACTGTTCTGGGCGAGCTTGGCGTCGGCCGGCACGGTGTTCTGGCGCAATTCCACCAGCTGCGGATCCAGGTCGTAGATCACCCAGAACACGACGGCGGCCTGGGGGTCGTCCACGACCACCGCGATCGAACCCACGTCGTCGGGCAGCCCCGACCAGCTCAACGGGGGTGAGACCGGATCGTCTTCGGCCTCACAGGTATAGGCGGCGGGCAGTGGCCGGCCCTCCTGCATCATCGGGCTGGTCACGTTGATGTCGGTGGGCATCTCGCCGCTCAGCCCCGAGTCGAGCACCTCGCAGCCGGTCGACGCGAGCAGGGCGACCCCCGCCACGACGGCACTCACGCGAGCGCCGAGGGGGACGCGGGACACGCCGTGCGCGGTGAGGGTCCTGGTGTAAGGCATGACCGGGAACAAAATGGGCTCCTGCTGGGCTTTCGGGCCGTAAGGCGAGACTCGCTGTGCACCGGATCCGGCACGCGGCCATGGCCCGGTGCCCGTCACGGTGGAACCGTGCGCACCGTCACCGGCGTCGTCACACGGTCCTGAGCGAACCCTACTGTGGTCGGGCGGACCTTGGTGACCGACGCGAACGGGTGCGCAGTGGGCGCACGGCGACCACCCGGAAGAACCCGCTGCCGCCCGGCACCCCTGATCGACATCGCGGAACCCGCCCACACCGGATCGGCCATCATGGGGCGGTGCGGTTCTCCATTCTCGGTCCTCTCCAGGTACACGACTCCTCAGGGCGTCCAGTGGGTGTGGGCGGGACCCGCCTGCGCACCCTGCTGATACTGCTCCTGCTCCGTCCCGGCCGTTCGGTGGCAGTGGAGGAGCTCATCGACACCATCTGGGGCGAGGACGTCCCCACCGTCGCCGGCAACGCCCTCCAAGCCTTGGTCTCCCGACTGCGGCGATCCCTGGGCACGGAGGTTCCGCTGTTCGGTGATGGCACCGGGTATCGGTTGGAGATCACTTCCGAACAGGTGGACATGCACGTGTTCGAGGAGCTGGCAGCGCAAGGCAGAGCCGAATTGACGGCCGGGCGGGCCGCAGCGGCCGAACACGTGTTGTCCGAGGCACTCGGGCTGTGGCACGGCCCCGCCCTGCCCGACCTGACCTCGCGTGGGCTGGCCGAGGACGTGTCCTCGCGGCTGGCGCAGATCCACCGCACAGTCGAGGAGGACCTCTTGGAGGCCTTGGTCCTTTTGGGTCGTACCGCTGAGGCCCTACCGAAGGCCGAGGCCCTGGTGGCCCTGGACCCCCACCGGGAACGCCCCGTCGAACTGCTCGTGCGGGCCCTGGCCGGTAGCGGTCGTACCGCGGACGCCCTCGCCGTTCACAAGGAATTCCGCACCCGTCTGGCCGAGGACCTGGGGTTGGACCCCTCGCCCCGGTCACGTCGGCTCCATCTCGACCTGTTGCGCGGGAAACTCGCCCCGAGCGAACGTGACGAGGCCGCACCGAGGGAGCGGGAACGGACCGGTGGGCCGGCCACGTCCCCCGCTCGCGCCCGGGCCCGAGAATCGGCTCCTGCGCTCCGCATCCCTCGCCACCTGACCGATTTCGTCGCGCGTGAGGCCGAGGTGGGGGCGACCGTGGACCGGCTCTCCTCGACCCGGATGGTCACTCTCACCGGCCCCGGAGGGGCGGGCAAGACCCGTCTGGCCTCGGAGTCGGCCACCATCCTGGCTGAACGGGACCCCTCCCTGGTCTCCGGCGGCCTCTGGTGGGTCGAACTCGCGCCGATACGGCAGGGCGCGGATCTGCCCGAAACGGTCGCGAGCGCCCTGGGGCCGCGTGAGTTCGCCGTCCTCAACACGCGCACCGGTTCCGCGCATCGACCACCCGTCGAACGCATCGCCGCTCAGTTGGGGGAGCACCCCTGCCTCGTGGTGTTGGACAACTGTGAACACCTGGTCGAAGCCGTCGCCCGGTTCGTCGAATCCCTGCTGGCCCGTTGCCCGGGCCTTCGTGTGCTGGCCACCTCCAGGGAACCGATCAAAGTGCCCGGAGAGGTCCTCCTGCCGGTGCCCTCCCTGGAGTCGCCACCGGAGGGCGCCGAGGTCGACCAGGCCCTGGCCTGTTCGGCCGTGGAGTTGTTCACCGCACGTGCCGAGGCGGCTCGGCCCGGGTTCCGGCTCACCCCCGACAACGTCGCCCACGTCATACGCATCACCCGTGAACTGGATGGCATGCCGCTGGCCTTGGAGTTGGCCGCGGCACGCCTGCGGGTGATGTCCCCGGCACAACTCGCGCACCGTCTCACCGACCGGTTCCGACTGCTCACCGATGGCGATAGGACCGTGTTGCCCCGCCACCGCACCCTGCGGGCGGTGGTCGACTGGAGCTGGGAACTGCTCGATGAACCCGAACGCCGCCTGCTGCGACGGCTCGCGGTCTTCCCCGGTGGGGCCACCCTGGAGGCCGTTGAAGAGGTGGGCTCGGACCCCGACGACGAAGTGGGAAGGGTGGGTGGTCGGGACGTGTGGACCGTCCTGTTCGCCCTCGTGGACAAGTCCCTGGTGGTCGCGGAGAACCCCGCGCGTGAGGATGACCCACCCATCTATCGGCAGTTGGAGACGGTTCGCGCCTACACGATGGAACGCCTGGCCCGTTCTGGAGAGCAGGAGCGGGTTCGCAGCACCCATGCCCGCCATGTGGTCGACCTGTGGCGTCGCGCGGACCCCGAACTGCGGGGCCCCGGGCAGAGGTCCTGGTTGGCCCGCTTGGGGGCGCGGACCGACGACTGCGTGGCCGCTTTCAACCTGGCGTTGGAACGCCGTGACCTGGACCTGGCCCTAGATGAGTAATTCCAAGGGGTGCGTGGTCCGAGCATGAGGCGAGGGAGCCCATGGTCATGTTGTGACGCAAAACCTGAACTCCCTCGCCCGTGCACTCTACGACACCACCGAACGACTCTTGAAGCACCGCCCGGACCTGGCCCCCTGGCGCCCCAGAATCGGCTTCCAACCCCGCCTGAGCGACGCCGACCTGGTCACCCTGGCCCTGATGCAGGCCCTGCTCGGCTACACCAGCGAGGCCCGATGGCTGCGCTACGCCCGCACCCACCTGAGCGAACAGTTCCCCTACCTGCCCCAACAAAGCGGCTACAACAAACGCCTGCGCAAAGCCGCCTCCCTGATCCGCACCCTCATCCGCCACCTGGCCACCGACACCAGCGCCTGGACCGACGATGTGTGGGTGGTCGACTCCACCCCCGTGGAGTGTGCACGCTCCCGGGAGACCGTCAAACGCTCCGACCTGGCCGGATGGGCGGCCTACGGGTACTGCGCCTCCCACTCGCGGTTCTTCTGGGGGCTGCGCCTGCACCTGGTGTGCACCCTGAGCGGGCTCCCGGTCGCCTTCGCCCTGACCAGCGCCAAGTCCGACGAGCGCACCACACTGGTCGGGATGTTCGCCGCCGATCCCGGCCTGGTCGACCAGCGCCCGGGGCAGACGCTGATCGCGGACAAGAACTACTACGGGCGCGACTTCGAGCGGTCCCTGGCCCAGGCGGGGCTGCACCTGCTGCGTCCGGCCCGCAGGGGCGAGCCCCCACGGGCCGGAGCGCACCTGTTCCGTCCGTTGCGGCAGGTGATCGAGTCCATCAACCAGACGTTCAAGGGCCAGCTGGACCTGGAGCGGCACGGCGGGCGCACCCCTGGCGGGGTGATCGCCCGGGTGCTCCAGCGGATCCTGGCGCTGACCGCTGCTATCTGGCACAACGACCGCACCGGCCAACCGGTCCTACGCTCGCTGACCGCCTACGATCACTGACCCCTTGGAATTACTCATCTAGACCTGGTGGAGTACACCCAGTGGTAATGGACTTTGGCCGGTTCTTGGCGGCAAATCCACGCCTGGGCCGGGCAGACCCTCGACCTGGTCGGTGAGCAGGTGCCGTCCGGCCGTGAGAGCGCCTACGCCGCCTGCCTGTTCCATCGCGCGGGAGGGATGGAGTCGGGTCGCGAGGCGCTCCTGGAGCGACTGGACCGGGTGGAGGAGGTGCTCGAAGCCGGTGGTGTCCAGAGCGAGAGCCACCCCGTGTTCATCTCCTGCCTGATCTACCGGGCCATGATCGACGGCGATCCGAGCGGAGACGCCCGCAGACGTGTGGAAGACGCCCTCGAACAGCCGAAGGACACCTGGAGTCGGGCCCTGATCCATCTGATGGCCTCGTTGCTCGACTCGCTCTTCGGTCAGGCGTCGCGCTCCCGGGAACGGGCGGAGGTCGCCTTGGAGGGTATGCGCGCGTGCGGTGATGTCTGGGGGCAGTGCAATGCTCTGGTCCAACTCGTGGACGTCAACGTGGCCACCGATCTGGAACGGTGTCTGAGGTTGCTCGGGGAGGGGATCGATCTGGCGGAGGGAGCCGGGCTCCACGAACTCGGTGTGCTCTTCCGTACGTTGCGGGCCCAGTCCCAGGTCGAACTGGGTCGATCGGCGCAGGCCGAAGCGGAACTGGATCGGCTCGAAGGCGTCACGATGGAGGACGAGACCAGGGTGGCGCTCCGCATGACCCGGATCATGTGGCTCCAGGCCACCGGAGACCTGATGGGGGCTCGTCGACTCTTGGACGAGAGCGGGGTCCTGGTGTGGGGCCTGGGCGGGTTCGCGCCGGTCTACCTCGGGCCGAGTTGGCTCGCCATGGCCGCTGAGATCGCTTGGGCGGAGGGTGATCACGAACGGGCCTGGCGGGAGGCGGGCCGGTCTTGGTGGGTGTCCCTGCGAGGCGCCGCCCTCTCCGGGGTGGGCGCCTTGGAGGTCCTCGCCGGACTCGAGGTCGAGAACGACCCCGTCCACGCCGCGGTGCTGCTGGGCTACTCCGCCTCCCTGCGAGGCGCCGCCAACACCGCCCTGCCGCGAGTACGTCGTTTGCGCGAGCGACTTCGGGACGCCTTGGGCGAGGCGGAGGCGGATCACCTGATGGCCAGGGGAGCGGGCACGCCCCAAACGCGGCTCCGGGAATCCGTGGGGAGGTGGTTGGCCCCGATCGTGCCCGAGGACGTGGAGGCCGGTGACCGGAGCCAAGATCCGTGAACGCTTTCGGCGGCCTCGCCCGCACGTCCCGGCCACCCGTCCCGGTGGGGAGGTGAAGACCCACCGGGACGCTCAATGGCACCTCTCAGGTGCGACGCCGGTAGGCCCACACGGCCAGAGGGAAGAAGATCGCGGTGATGATGACCGCCCACACCAGGGTCCAGGCCACCGGACCGCCGGCGTCGCCATCGAGCATGAGCGCACGCATGGCGTCCACCACGTGGGTCACCGGGTTGTTCGCGGCGATGGGAGCCAACCAGCCCGGCATGTCGTCCGGTGAGACGAACGCCGAACTTCCGAAGGTCAGTGGGAACAGCAGGATCATCGCGAACGACTGCACCGCCATGGGCGTGCGCGCGAGCATCCCCACGAACGCCGACATCCAGCACAGGGCGAAGGCGAACAGCAGGATCAGACCCGCGGCCGACACCACGCCCACCACACCACCCTCGGGACGAAAGCCGATCGCCAGGCCGACCAGCAGCACCATCACGACCGTGATGGCGTAGCGGACCAGGTCGCCCAGGATCGCGCCGATCAGCGGGGCCGAGCGGGCGATGGGCAGTGAGCGGAAACGGTCGAAGATGCCCTTTTCCACGTCCTGGCTCAAGGTGAAACCGGTGCCCATGGTGGCGAAGATGACCGATTGCGCGATGATGCCGGGCATGAGGAAATCGCGGTAGGTCTGCCAGTCACCCATCATCGCCTGACCGAAGACGAAGACGAACAGGGTGACGAACATGACCGGCTGCAACATCAACCCGAGGACCTCCTCGGGGTTGGCCTTGATCTTCAGCACGCTGCGCCAGGTGAGCTGGAGACCGTGTCGCATGGTCACCAGCGGGCCGAGCCGCTCGGGGACGTGCGGTGCGCCCGGGGACGCGGGCGTGGACGGTCGGGTGGTCACGGTGCTCATCCTCGAGCCCCTTCATCGTCGGAGGTCGTGGCCTGGGCGGTGTGTCCGGTCAGGGCCAGGAACACCTCGTCCAGGCTGGGTTTGCGCAGGGACAGTTCGCTCACGGCCACGCCCTGTTCGTCCAACCGGCGGACCACCTCGGGCAGGACCGCGGAGTCTTCGACCGGCACGCTGGCCACCAGTCCGTCGCTGTTGACGGGGGCGCTGGTGACCGCCTCGACGATCTTGGCGGCCAGGGACAACTGTCCGCCGTCCACCGTGCGCAGTTCCAAGACCTGGTCACCGGCCCGGTTCTTGAGTTCCTCGGGAGTGCCTTGAGTGATCACCCGGCCGTGGTCGAGCACCATGATGTCGTCGGCCAGGTGGTCGGCCTCCTCCAGGTACTGGGTGGTGAGCAGCACGGTCACGCCATCGTTCACCAGGCCGCGCACCACCTCCCACAGCCCGTTGCGACTGTGCGGGTCCAAGCCGGTGGTGGGTTCGTCCAGGTACAGCAGACCGGGCCGACCGACCAGGCTCGCGGCCAGGTCCAAGCGCCTGCGCATACCCCCCGAGTAGGTCTTGGCGGGGCGGCCGCCCGCATCGGCGAGACCGAATCGCTCCAGGAGTTCGCCCGAACGAGCGCGGGCCTGTGTCCGGTCGAAGCCGAGTAGACGGGCGATCAGCACCAGGTTCTGGGTCCCGGTCAACTCCGCGTCCACCGCGGCGTACTGGCCGGTCAGGCCGATCTGGCGGCGCACCTCGTGGGGTTCGCGGAGCACGTCGAAGCCGCCGACGATGGCGTGCCCCGCGTCGGGGCGCAGCAAGGTCGACAGGATGCGTACGGTCGTGGTCTTTCCGGAGCCGTTGGGTCCCAGGACGCCCAGCACGGCCCCCGTCCTGGCGGTCAGGTCGATTCCGTCCAAGGCCCGTTTTCCCTTGAACTCCTTGACCAGACCTTCCGCGCGGATGGCGTCGGTCATGAGGTCCTCCGTTTCGGTGTCCGTCCCAGTATGTCGACCTGGGCTGACAGAACGCTGACAGACGGATTCGTCGTTTTCGCCCCTGTCCGTCAGCACCGGACACCGTCCTGGCGGTGCCACGCGTCGAAGCGATCGGTGTCGGCCGGTGGCCCGTTCTCGGAGGAACACCGCTTCGAAGCGGGGTCTTCCACCGGGGCACGGGGCAAGGAATGATCCGCCCTATAGGCACTAGACTCGGGCGGGTGACGAACATTCCGCCACACGAAGACGTGTTTCGACCGGGAGAGACACCCGCACCCCCGGAGCCCGAGACGGGTGTGGCCCACCTGCGGCCCCCGTTGCGGAGGGTGAGTGGCCGTGCGATCGGAGTGTGGACCCTGCGCCTGGTCTTCGGCTCGTTGATCAGCCTGCTCCTACTGAGCGCCCTGGCCTGGGTCGTGGGCACCTTCGCCTGGGACTGGGTGCCCGAATGGATCCGGCGGAACCCGTGGGTGCTCCCGGCGGCCTACACCGTGTACGCACTGCTCAAGATCGCCATCGTGCCCTCGTGGCGGTATCGGGTGCATCGGTGGGAGGTCACCGAGGACGTCATCTACACGCGGGTCGGCTGGATCAGCCGAGCCTGGCAACTCGTACCGGTCAGCCGCATCCAGACGGTCGACCACACCCAGGGCTGGCTGGAGCGGGTCTTCGACGTGGCCACGCTCAAGGTGCAGACCGCCTCCTACGCCGGGTCCTCGACCATCGAGGGTCTGGACGCCGAAGAGGCGCGCGGGCTCAGCGAAGAGCTGGCCGTGCGCGCCGGAACGCTCCGGGACGACGCGACCTGATGGATCGACAGTACGAACCCGAATCCGGCCCTCACGACCCGCCGCGGAACACCGATGGCACGGGCGGGTGGATCGCGCCGGGCAGTACCTCCGGGACGTCGGGGGACCAGCGGTCTGGGCGGGAACACCTCGACGATCAGCAGGGGCGGCCCTCGCCCTCCTCGTGGCCCACGGGGGAGGCCCATGGTGCCCACCGACGGACGGAAGAACCCGGCTCGGCCACGCCCACCTTCCTTCCCCCGGTGGCCGATACGGGGGGCGAACCGGCCGCTCCACGTTCCTGGTGGGGTGAAAAGTCCTCGAACGACCAGGGAGGGGTCCTCGGGGCCGAAGAAGTCCACGGCCTCAGCCCACGCAGCCTGGTCGTGGGGCCGATCAATCAGCTCAAGAGCCTGTTCCTACCGATCCTGGCCGGTCTGGTCGTGGGCGGTTTCAATCCCTGGGTCCTCACCGCCACCGGATTCGCGGTGGTGGCCCTGCTCATCGGTGGCTTCGTCACCTGGAAGACCTTTCGTTACGAGGTGGGCGAGGAACGCCTGGAGATCCGCAGTGGCCTGATCCGGCGCTCCCGCCGCACCATCCCGCTGGAGCGGATCCGGGGAGTGGACGTCACCAGCACGCTTTTGCACCGGATACTGGGTGTGGCCGTGGTGCGCATCGAGGCGGCGGCGGGCTCGGCCGAGGGCACCGAGGACGGCAAGCTCGACGCGGTGGACCTGGCCGAGGCCGAGCGTCTGCGCCGGGTACTGCTGCATCGCAAGGCCGTGCTCATGGGACGGGAGCGCCAGGAGGAACCCGCCAGAGGGAGAGAGGACACCGACGAGGAAGCCGCAGTGGCGGAGGAGCCCGCCGACGACACGGTCACCTACTTCCGGATGCCCCGGAACTGGTACCTGTACGGGGCGCTCAGCCTGGGCTACCTGCTCACCCCCTTCGTAGTCCTGACCACACTGTTCGGCATGCTCCAGCAGTCGGCGGGGGAGATGGTCACCGATTTCCTTCTGGACTGGGTGAGCAGCACCGACCGGGGCTTTCTGCTACTGCTCGCCGTAGTGTTCGTGGGCGCATTGGTGCTATTGATGCCGGTGTTCGCGGTGGTCTCCTACGCCCTCACTCACTGGGGGTTCTCACTGCGTGGCCGGGATGGGTCCCTGGTCGCCGAACGTGGCCTGTTCACCCGCCGCAGCGTGACGTTGGAACGGCGACGCATCCGTGGGTACGAGTTGTTCGACAATCCCCTCGAACGCACACGCGGGGCGGTGCGCCTGCGGGCCATCGTCACCGGTCTGGGCGACACCGCCAACCGTGCGGTCCTGCTGCCCATCGGTCCTCGGGCGAGAGTGGAACAGGTGGTGGACAGCGCCCTGGCCCTGTTCCGTGCTCGCCTGACCCGCCATCCCAGGGCGGCCCTGTACCGCCGTCTCACCCGTGCGGTGCTGCCGTTCGTGGTGGTGACCGTGGTGGCCGCCGCTTCGGGGATCACCTGGGTGGCCGTCACCGCCGGTGTGTTGGCCGTACTCGGTGTGCCTTTGGCGGTGGACCGGTACCGGTCGTTGGGGCACGGTTACGACGGTGAACGGGTGAGCGTGCGTTCGGGATCGCTCTCGCGAGGCCAGGCCACGGTGGAACGTTCGGCGGTGATCGGTTGGACCTGGACCCAGACGCTGTTCCAGCGCCGCTCCGGGTTGGCCGACCTCCAGGTGACGGTGGGCGCGGGCACCGGTGGTTACACCGCCCAGGACGCCTCGTTGGGGGAGTCGGTGGACTTCGCTGCCCGGGTCACCCCGGAGATGGTGCGTCCCTTCCTGGTCCGACCACGGGGAGAAGACGAGGGCGGGTCCGCGGATCGTCAGGACTGAGCGAAGACGCGAGGGCGGTCACCGATGGGTCGGTGACCGCCCTCGCACCTGTGCGGGTCGTGGGGGATCGTTTACTCGTTCTTCTTCGAGCCGAACATGATCTCGTCCCAGGAAGGCACCGAGGCGCGGCGGCCCCGGCCCTTGCGCTTGGGCGTGGTGGCGCCGGCGCCGGTGGCACCTCCCGCTCCGGTGGCACCGTTCGCGGCGGCCGGGATCGGTGCCGAGGGTGAGGGCTCGTCCTTGGCCCGGCGCGGGGTGCCCGTTTCGTTGAGGTCGATACCGACCCTGCGCCGACGTGGAGGCTGGGGCTCGACCGCGGGCGGGGCCGACTCGGGCTCCGGTGCGGGACGTGTGTCCGACCAGCCCGGTGCGGTGGGGGCCTCGGGAGGGCCTCCTGGTTCGGGCCATGCCCGTACCTCGGCCGCGGGCCGACGTGATTCGGGTTCGGTGCGTGGCTCCGCCCAGGACTCGGGCCGGGGCGCGGGACGTGTGGGTGGCTCCTCGACGGGACCGCGTCGAGGCGGCTCGTGACGGAAGGCCCCGGGCAGCGGTGCGGCGGGCGGTGCCTCTTGGGGCGTGGGCCTCCGTTCGATGCCCGGACGCCGGGTCTCCTCACGGATCGGCACCCCGAATTGGTCCGTGGGCATCACCGGGCGCAGCGGCTCGTCCGAGGGCGTGCTCTGCGTGGGTGATGGGCGAAGCGGTGCGGCGTGGTCGAGACGTCGCTCGGCGGCGGGTTGTGGGTCCGTCCGGGGCGGGTCGTTGGTGGCCTCGTTACGCCGGGGCGCGAACGGGGTGACGTTGGTGCCGGGTGCGGGAGAGGAGGCCGGGGGCTCGTTGGAGGAGAACCAGGCGGCCTCTTCGTCGGCGGGTGTGACGGCGTTGTGTCTGGGCTCGTAGAGCCAGTGGGCGACTCGTTCATCGCCGCCGTGCAGGAAGGCGAGCTTGATCTGCCAGGTACGGTCTTCACGCTTCCAGGAGTCCCACACGGCGTCGCCGGTCTGCAGTTGGTGGGCGCCGATCCGCTTGCTGACGATCTCCTCCAGGGAGGGACCGGGGGTGGCCTCACCCTGGGCGCGTACGGTGGCGCGCTGGGCCTGCTGCGCGATGTACTCGCGTTCCTGCAGGATGGGCCCTTCGAACCAGCGGACCCGTTCGATCGGTATCCCGGAGATCTCGGAGATGGCCTCCGCGGTCTCGCCGGACCGAATGCGGGCCTGGATTTCCTTGGGGCGCAACGGATTCTCCACTTCGATCTCGTACTGGCCGAGCCGGGAGAACTGGCCGCGTACGGCGGCACGGAGGCGGTCGTCGACGGGCAGCGTGAAGCGGGTGCCGCGGCCGGTGCCGGCCAACACCAGGTAGGTGCCGTCCTCGCTCACGGCCACAAGGCGAAGCTCGTGCATCGCCCTCCCTTTCGCGTCCCGTCGAGGGTTGGTCAAGACCGCCCCTCGCGTTCTCCAAGTCTGGTCGGCCGACAACCGTCCGGCCAGTACCGGGCCCGGCATGTCCGAACTGTGCCCGCCTCCCACTGCCGTGGTGGTCACCACGGTGGGAGCCACCCCGGGGTCCCGGGGTCCTCGCGGTCGCTTCCGTTGCCAATCTTGACACGCTGGACCTTGCACGACCGGGAGCGATCGTGGGGGAATGTCGCCGATTCCAAGCGAAGGCTCCGCGGTGATGGTATCCCGCGTGCCTCGAATCCCCCTAGGCCTGGGAGAAACTCCGATCTCATGCCAGGTGGCGACATGGTGGGTCTTGGCGTTCGCAACTCGACACGCCGTGGGATGTCACATGGTGATGCTTCTTATTTGATGGCGTTATCAGCCCCTTGGGGCCTTTAAGGTTATGTATCCACTTGTGGGCGATATGCGAACCATGGGGCCTAAGGGGTCGTCTGCCCCATCACACGCCCATCCCATGACACGACGATGTGTCCCGCCGCGCCCCTGCGCGGCCGACGGAGGGGGGAACACACCATGCGAAGACCCGAACGAGGGGATGGTGCCGAGCCGAACGAAGGTCACCGAGGTTCGGAGGCGGGAAGCAAGGAGGGCAAGGACGACAAGAGCGGTGATAAGCAGGGAAAACGTATCGAATTGAGCGTGTCCCAGGTCGCCGGAGCGGGTGTGGCCACCCTGACCGCGGCCACCGCCGCCTCCTACCTCAACGTCTACGGAACGGTCGTCGGTACCGCCGTCATGGCCGTGCTCAGTACCAGTGCCGCGCCCGTGATCCAACACTGGATCACCCGCAGCGGAGAGCAAGCCAAGGAACTGGCGGACAAGGCCAAGCAGAACCAGGCACGCAACCTCGTCGAACGGCCGGAACCGGCCACCGAACACGACGAAGGGCTCCCCTTCGACTCCTCCCTCGACGTCACCCGGAGCATGGCGCTGCCCACCTTGGGAGAGAACCTGCCCGGTCAGACCCTCGCGCATGGCTTCGGCAACCCCACCGACCCCACTCGGCCCCACGATCCGGTCACGGACGAGGTCACTGAACTCCTGCCTCAGACGCCCCGCGAGGACACAGAACCCGTGCGACACGCGCTCGAGGACGAAAAATCGCGTCCCAAGCGCGGTTGGCGCGCGGTCCTGATCCCGGCCGGCGTGGTGTTCGTCCTGGTCATGCTGATCATCCTGGCCTTCGAACTGCTCACCGGCCGTTCCCTGACCGCCTGGACCCAAGGGCAGGACGACTCCACCGCACCCTCCCTCTTGGGCGGACACTCCGCCCCCGCCCAGCACGACGAGGACGAGGTCCCCTCCGAAACGGAGGAGGGACGGACCCCAGGGGACCCTCGACCCGGTTCCGGGTCGTGGTCGGACACCGAGGAGCCCGTCGACCCGGGATCCGTTCCAGGCGATCAGGAGACCGGTGCGCCCACCTCACCAACGACCCCCTCCGAACCACCGGCGGAAGGGCCCGACACGGAGCGACCGAGAGAGCAGATCGCTCCGGGAGACGGTGACCAGAACCAGGGCGAGGGCGCTCCACCGGGTGGCGCGCCCCAGAACGGAGTCCAGGACGGTTCGCAAGGGGGACCCATGCCCACCGGCTGACCGCGGGTCAGCCCAAGACCCGTTCCAGATAGGGGTTGCCGAAGCGGTGGTGTGGGTCCACCCGCTCCCGCACCGCGAGCGCGTCCTCCAGCCTGGGGTAGACGCCCTCCAGGTAGGAACGGTCGCGCGTGTGCATCTTGCCCCAGTGCGGGCGTCCTCCCACCGAGGTGAAGACCGCCTCCAGGTCGGCGAAGTACTTCTCGTGGGGGACGCCCTGGTACATGTGTACCGCCACGTAGGCGCTCTCACGGCCGTAGGCGGTGGACAGCCACACGTCGTCGGCGGGGGCGAAACGCACCTCCACCGGAAAACTCACCCGGTGGTCGCCACGGTCCACGATCGAACGCGCCTCCCGAAGCACGTCCACGGTGTGTTCGGCCGGGATCGCGTACTCCATTTCCACGAACCGCACCTCGCGCACCGAAGCGAACACCTTGTGCGAGACATCGGTGTAGGCCCGCGCCGACAACGCCCGAGAACTGAACTGGTTCACCGTAGGCACCATCGACGGGAAACGGCGGCACACACGGTTGACCCGCTCGAAGAGTCGGTTGGAGAGCAAGTCGTCGTCCAGCCATGCCTTGAGCGGTGACAGCGGACGTGCAGGACCCTCCACGATGTTGTTGCGTTTGGTGTTGGTGTTACCGGTGTGCGGGAACCAGAAGAACTCGAAGTGGTCGTTGTCGGCTCGCAGTTCGGGAAGCCGCTCCAGCACCTCGTCCAAAGGCATCGGCTCCTCCCTGGCGTGCAACAGGAAGGCCGGACGTACCGCGAAGGTCAGCGCCGTGACCACACCGAACGCGCCCAGCCCCACCCGGGCGGCGTGGAACAATTCGGGGTCTTCCTCGGCCGAACACTCCACCACCGATCCGTCGGCCAGGACCAGTTCGAGGCCCACCACCTGACTCGCCAGTCCGCCCGCGTCTCGACCGGTGCCATGGGTGCCGGTCTGTACCGCCCCGGAGACGGTCTGCACCGCGATGTCGCCCATGTTGGCCAACGCGACCCCGTGCTCCGCCAAGGCTTCGTTGAAGTCGCACAGCGGTGTGCCCGCGGCCACGGTGGCGGTGCCGGCGACCGGATCGACGGAGCGCAGTCCGGTCAGGGCGGTGGGGGACAGGAGTAGGCCGTCCGTGATGGCCACGTCGGTGAAGGAGTGACCCGTACCGACCATGCGTACACGCAGGTCCTCGGCGGCCGCCGCCGCGATCGCCGAGACGACCTCGTCGGTGTTGTCGGGGGTCGCCATGCGGCGAGGGCGTGCCTGGTGGGTGTCGGCCCAGGTGTGCCACAACACATCGTTCATGTGGTGACATTAACGGTCGGTCACCTGGGTGACCAGATGTGACCGGAACGGGGAGTGGACCTGGTCACTTCCGGGGCGAAAGTCCCATGACATGGGTCGAGGGCGGCTCGAGGGAACCCGTGGGAGCTGGTTTCATGAGGTACATGAGGCCTTACGACGCGTTTTTGCTGATCTCCTTCGGTGGACCGGAGGGCGAGGACGAGGTCATCCCGTTCCTGGAGAACGTCACCCGCGGGCGCAACATCCCCCGCGAACGGTTGGCGGAGGTCGGTGAGCACTACTTCCTCTTCGGTGGAGTGAGCCCGATCAACCAGCAGTGCCGGGACCTGCTCGCCGCGGTCACCACCGACTTCGACGCCAAGGGTGTCGACCTACCGATCTACTGGGGCAATCGGTTCTGGGCCCCGATGCTCACCGACACCCTGGCTCGGATGAAACAGGACGGCGTCCGCCGCGTCCTGGCGCTGCCCACTTCCGCGTACTGCAACTGGTCCAGCCGGACCGCCTACCAGGAGGACATCGACCGGGCCCTGGCCGACCTTGGCGAGGACGCCCCCGAGGTCGACCTGATCCGTCCCTTCTATGACCACCCCGGATTCGTCACACCGCTGATCGAGCACACTCAAGCGGCTCTGGACCGACTGCCCGACCAGCAGCGCGAAGGGGCGCACCTGCTGTTCTCCGCGCACTCCATCCCCACGACCATGGCCGAGGCCAGCGGAGGACCGGACCACTCCTTCGGCCCCGAGGGCGCTTACGGGGCCCAGCTCGCCGAGGTGGCCCGTCTGGTCGCGGAGAAGCTCGACCGGGAATACCCCTTCGAGGTCGTCTACCAGAGCCGTAGTGGCCCGCCCAGCCAGCCCTGGCTGGAGCCGGACGTCAACGATCGAATGGAGGAGCTCAAGGCGGAGGGGGTCCCCGCGGTCGTGGTGATCCCGCACGGGTTCGTGTCCGACCACATGGAGGTCAAGTTCGATCTCGACGTGGAGGCCAAGGAGACCGCCGACAGGCTCGGTATGGGTTATGAACGCGCGCTCAGCTCCGGTTCGCACCCGGCGTTCGTCTCGATGGTCACCGACCTGGTGCGCGAGTACATCGACGGGGCCGAACCGGTCCGGTTGAGTTCGCTGCCCCGTTGCAACGAAGGCGACAGGAAGTGCTGCTGACGGGCTGACCCCGGGCGGGGCGCAGGTGATCACCTCCGCCCCGCCCAGGAGGAACCTGAGGGGAAGAAGGGGGTCAACAGTGTTGATGCCCTCTGTACTGGGAAAAGGTGGTGATCGATGTCGCCTGGGCCGATAAGGTCGAATTCGACCATAAGTCGATGATCCTGGAGTATCTGTCTTGGTTCGTTCTTGGTATGAACTACCGGAGTACGTCCGTCTGCGGCGCGTCAACGGACTGCGTCTGTCCCCGGACGGCACCCGCCTGGTCGCCCCCGTGAGCGATCTGTCCCCCGACGCCAAGTCCTTCCGCAACGCCCTGTGGGAGATCGACGTCGTCCCCGAAGCCGAGGGCGGGCGAGCTCCGCGGCGGTTGACCCGTGGGACCAAGGGCGAGGCAGGGGCCGAGTTCCTCCCGGACGGATCGCTGTTGTTCACCACGGCACGTCCCGACCCCGAGGCCGAGTCCGAGGACAAGCCCAAGGGCGCCCTGTGGTTGCTGCCGGCCGACGGCGGCGAGGCCAGGCAGGTCGCCTCCACCCATGGTGGCGTCGGTGCCTTCACGGTCGCCCGTGATTCCGGGCTGGTGGCCTTCACCGGTCGCGTCCTACCCCGCTCCGAGGACCAAGAGGCCGACGCCCGGGCTCGCAAGGCCCGCGAGGAGGCCGGGGTCACCGCCATCCTGCACGAGACCCTGCCGGTGCGATCCTGGGACAGTGACGTCGGCCCCGACCACCCCCGCCTGTTCACCGCCACCCCACCAAAGGACGGCGATTCCCGCCTGGGTGAGCCCAAGGACCTCACCCCCGACGCCGGGATGGCCCTCCTGGGCGCCTCACCCGCGCTCACCCCCGACGGTTCCACCTTGCTCACCTCCTGGTCGGTGCCCACCACCGGGGGAGCCACCCGTGAGGAGGTGGTCGCGATCGACACCGCGACGGGGCGACGCCGCACCATCGCCGGCGGTTCCGAGGCCGAGTTCGAGTTCGGTGCTCCGCTGGTCTCCCCGGACGGGGCCCGGGTCCTGCTGTTCGCCGACTTCGAGGGCCGATACGACGGGGAGCCGCGCAACTCCACCCTGTGGCTCACCGACCTGGACGGTGGACAGGGGCGCGACCTACTGGCCGGACACGAACTCTGGCCGCGCGACTACGCCTGGTCGGACGACTCCACCACGGTCTTCTTCGTCGCCGATCAGAACGGTCGCCGTCCGGTCTTCCGCGTGGAGGTGGCCACCGGCGAGCTCACCCGGATCACCGGCGACCACGGCGCCTACAGCGCACTGAACCCCTCCCCGGACGGCCGCCACGTCTTCGCCCTGCGCGACGCCTGGGACGCCCCACCCGCCCCGGTGCGCCTGGACGCCGACGTCACCGACGGTGAACCCACCTACCTGCGAACTCCCGGCTCCGAGCTGTCCATGCCGGGCACGCTCACCGAGATCGAGACCACCGCCGACGACGGTACTCGTGTCCGTTCCTGGCTGGTGCTGCCCGAGGAGGCCTCCGCGGACTCGCCCGCCCCGCTCATGCTCTGGGTCCACGGCGGTCCGTACATGAGTTTCAACGGGTGGAGTTGGCGGTGGAACCCGTGGCTCCTGGCGGCCCGCGGATACGCCGTCCTGTTGCCGGACCCGGCCCTGTCCACCGGTTACGGCCAGGACATGCTGCGTCGTGCCTGGGGCGAGTGGGGGCCGCGTACCCACGCCGACGTCATGGCCATCACCGACGCCGCCGAGGCTCGGGAGGACATCGACGCCGAGCGCACCGCGATGATGGGCGGATCCTTCGGTGGATACATGGCCAACTGGATCGCCGGGCACACCGATCGGTTCAAGGCCATCGTCTCCCACGCCTCCCTGTGGCAGCTGGACGCCTTCAACGGGGCCACCGACTATCCGCCGGTCTGGGAGAGCGAGTTCGGCGCTCCCTTGGCTCGGCCGGAACGCTACGAGCTCAACTCCCCGCACCTGCACGCGGACAAGATCCGTACGCCCATGCTCGTCATCCACGGCGACAAGGACTACCGGGTGCCGATCGGTGAGGGACTGAAGCTGTGGCGCGACCTCCTCCTACACGAGGTCGACGCCAAATTCCTCTACTTCCCCGATGAGAACCACTGGATCCTCACCCCGGGTAACGCCCAGATCTGGTACGAGACGATCTTCGCCTTCCTGGACCACCACGTCCATGGCAAGGAGTGGGTCAAGCCCGAGCTCCTGTAGACACGGACACCGGGATGAGCGGCGGGCCCGGCTTCGGTCGGCACCCGCCGTGTTCCCCGTCCTCGATGGCGATGACGCCTCTGCCGTACTCGGCTTCGCGGCGTAGGCTGCCGGGAGTGCCCGGGCACTCCCGCCCGGGTCTTCGCGAGCGGAGAGGACAGCAGTGAGCACCATCCAGCCCCCACATGACCGGGGGAAGCTGCGGGACCTCGCGGTCGCCGTGGCCGCGGAGGCCGGAGAGCTCGCGGCCAGGGGACAAGCGGGCATCACCGTCCTGGACACCAAGTCCAGTCCCACCGATGTCGTCACCGAGATGGACCGGGCCACCGAGGAGCTCATTCGGGACCGATTGCTCGCCGCCCGCCCCGACGACGCGCTTTTGGGAGAGGAAGGTGGTGGGATCGAGGGGACCAGCGGGGTGCGTTGGGTGGTCGACCCCATCGATGGCACCGTCAACTACCTGTACGGCGGTCCCGACTGGGGGGTTGCGGTCGCCGCCGAGGTCGACGGGGTGATCGTGGCCTCCGCGGTCGCCGTCCCCGTGCGAGGACAGATGTTCGACGCGGTTCTGGGAGGCGGTGCTCGTCTGGGAGGGCGTCCCCTGAACGCCCCGGAGGCCGTCCCGCTGGAACAGGCGTTGGTCGCCACCGGCTTCGGTTACTCGGCCGACCGTCGGATTCGGCAGGCCAAGGTGTTGACCGAGGTGATCGGGCGTGTGCGCGACATTCGCCGAGTCGGTTCGGCCGCGGTCGACATCACCGGCCTGGCCCTGGGACGCACCAACGCCTACTACGAGCGAGGGCTCCACTTGTGGGATTGGGCGGGCCCGGGGCTGATCGCCACCGAGGCGGGTGTGCGTGTGGGCGGCCTGCGGGGCGGCCCTCCCACCAATGACCTGGTGATCGCCGCCCGGCCGGGCCTGTACGAGGAGCTCGATGCCCTCTTGGCGCCATTGGGCGCCGACACCGACGGTTGAGGGGACACGAACGGTCCCGGGCGATGTCCGCTCGGGACCGGTGCTTCTCGGAGGGCGGGGTCGGTGGTGTGGACTCACCGCCCCGCTGGAGGGATCCAGGACCTAGACGTGGGTCTCGATGCCGTTGCGCGCGGCGATGCGGTACAGGTCCTCGAGCTCCGACGTATGGGTGTCGACGAGGAAGTCGTCTTCGGCGGCCTGCGCCGACTGGAGCGACCGGTAGGTCTCGTTGATACGGACCTTGATCTCCGCCTTGAACTCGCCCATTGCACCTCTTCCAGGGGTAGACACCGGGGCACGATGGTGCGCCGGTGTACGTCGGTCTGCGCACGCCTTGCGCGTGGCATGGATGGAAGTCGTCACGACCCTGTGACATGCGTTGCTCGTCGCGGTCCGGGGTGGGCCCGGTGTCCACGCGTGCGCTTCCTATCCCTACCGCACTGTGACTTGCACCAAACCCCCGCCCCCTGTGCGTGATGTTTCCGTTATGTAAGGAATGTTTTCGTGAAGTGGAAAAGGGCTCGTCGGTGGGGGTGGGCTGATGGAGGCCGGGATGCCCCGAAGTGGTCGACGCGTAAGGTGAAGCCATGGTAAAGAGTGTCTCAAGACACATTTTTCGTGAGCCCGGGGTGCTTACTTGTTTCTTATTCTTGATGTGTCAGATTTGAGATGTGCGGGGTTGAGTCGTCGCCGACGGTTGGGGGATTCGTCGGCGGCGACCACCTCGCGCACAAGGGGTCGTGAGACCCCCGGTTCAGCGCCCGTCCCGGACGGGGGCGAGGACGGTGCGAATGCCTCAACCGCATCCGCGACGGGTTTACCGTGTCCTTACCCCGGTTTGTGAGAGAACGGTTGCCGCGGCCGGGGCCAAGAACGCCGCTGCCGGTGTGTTGGGGGATGCGCCGGCAGCGGCCCCCTTTTTTGTTCCCAGGTATCGAACTCCGCAAAGGACAACGTTGCGCGTACTCGTGGTCGAAGACGAACGGGTTCTGGCCGACACGGTGGCGGTCGGGCTCCGACGGGAATCCATGGCCGTGGACGTGGTCTACGACGGTGACTCCGCCTTGGAGCACGCCGTGGTCAACGAGTACGACGTGATCATCCTCGACCGAGACCTGCCCGGAACCCACGGCGACGACGTCGCCCGCACCCTGGTCAACGAGAGCTACACCGGTCGCATCCTGATGCTCACCGCCTCCGATGGCCTCCAGGACAAGGTCGATGGGCTCACCCTGGGCGCCGATGACTACCTGGCCAAGCCCTTCGCCTTCCCCGAACTGATCGCCCGCGTGCACGCCCTGGGGCGCCGCTCGGCGCCACCGCTCCCTCCCGTTCTCGAACGCCAGGGCCTCACCCTGGATCCGGCCAACCACCGGGTGTACCGGGACGGCCGTGAGGTCTCCCTCACGCCCAAGGAGTTCGCGGTCCTCCAGGTTCTCATGCGCGCGCAGGGCACGGTGGTCAGCGCCGAAGGACTGCTGGAGAAGGCCTGGGACGAGAACGCCGACCCCTTCACCAACGTCGTTCGGGTCACTGTCATGACCCTGCGCAAGAAGCTCGGTAGTCCTCAGGTCATCCAGACGGTCCCCGGTGCGGGATACCGACTGTGAGACCGGGTGAGCGTCCCGAACCGGGGCAGGTGGAAGCCACCCGGCCCGGTGACACCGGGACTTGGCGGAGCCTGAACTCGGTGGCCCCCGGAGGGGAGAGCATCGAGCGCTCCGCCGCCCACGCCAGGGTCCGTCGCTTCACCGACAACCTCAGCCTGCGCGCCCGCCTCACCCTCATCTACGGGATGCTGTTCTTCGCGGCGGGCTCCCTGCTGGTCCTGGTCAACTACCTGGTCGTCGCGCTGCTGCTCAACGCACTCCTGGCAGAGGAGAGCCTGGCCGAGCTCATCGAGCACAGTCACCACATCGAACAGGTCCTCACCCACGTCACCCGCTACTCTCTGCTGGCCCTGTTCCTGGTGGGTCTGCTCGCGGTCGCACTGGGGTACGCGGTCGCCGGGCGGGCGCTGTCACCGTTGCAAAAGATCACCCGCATCACTCGGCGACTGTCCGAACGTTCCCTGCACGAACGCATCGCCCTGTCCGGTCCCGACGACGAGATCCGTGAACTCGCCGACACCTTCGACGGCATGTTGGAGCGACTGGACCGGGCCTTCGATGGTCAACGTCGTTTCGTGGCCAACGCCTCCCACGAGCTGCGCACCCCCTTGGCCATCAACCGGACCCTGCTGGAGGTGGCCTTGAGCGCACCGGACGTGTCCGCCGACCTCAAGACCGTAGGGCAGACCCTCCTGGAGACGAACGCCCGTCACGAACGTCTCATCGACGGGCTGTTGTTCCTGGCCAAGAGCGACCGTGAACTCGAGGTCAAGGCCAGGGTCGACCTGGGCGAGGTCGCCGGAACCGTGCTCAGTCAGCTTTCCGGCGACATCGACGAGTCCGGTTTGTCGCTGCGCCAAGACCTGCGCCAGGCTCAGGTCATCGGGGATCCGGTGCTGTTGGAACGGTTGGTCGCCAACCTGGTCGAGAACGCCCTCAAGTACAACGTGACCGACGGAGAACTCACCGTTCGCAGCGGTATGTACGAGGGAATGCCCGCGGTGCAGGTGGAGAACTCCGGCAAGGTCATTCCCGCCTACGAGATCGAAGGGCTCTTCGAACCGTTCCGGCGTGGCTCCGAGGACCGCGTGGGCTCGGGACGCAGCGCCGGCCTGGGGCTGTCCATCGTGCGTTCGGTGGTTCGTGCCCATGAGGGCGTCGTCACCGCCTGGCCCCGTGCGGGCGGCGGTCTGGTCGTCACCGTGTGCCTGCCCGTCCCGCCCCGTCAGGGTGGGGAGGGCGGCGAACGCCGTTGAGCGGTGTTCTTTCTGCTCTTCCCCTCGGTTTCGGAGCGCGTTCGGGTGCCTGGGAGTCAGGGACGGGCTCCAAGAGGGACCGTGGCGCCCACCGTGCGGTCTCTCGTCCCTCGCCGGCTCGTTCGCCCTCGACGGACGGCCCGGCGGCCGGCGGTTCCTTCCCGAGCGATCCCGCCCACGTCACCTCCCCGGGTTTCGAAGAACGGAGCCTGCCGGAGCTCGAACGCCGGCCCCCGTGGTTCACCGAAGAGGACCCGGGGCGAACACCGAGCTGCGTTCGGCCCTGCTTCGTGGTATTCATACGTGTCCGAAGACACGCCCACCCCGGGCACGAGCGACTAGTCGGGGTGGGTATGCTTCCCCGGGCGTGGACACCGAGGGAATCCCTCCTGACGTGGGCATGTCCTGTGATTCGCCTGAATCGGGGGAGTCGTCCACGCTCGCCCATGATGGGGGGGCACGACGTGTTTTCCGGTCTAGGGGACACCCGGCGTTGGGTAGTACACGGGGAAACATCCCGTGAGGGGCCACCGAGCTTGGCCGCCTCCGGTCACGTTCTTCGTGAGCACGCCGCTGACCTGTGGAAGGTGGCCCGGGAGGGGGCACCTTCCATGAACACCGGGAAAACTCATCGACCGAACCGGGCACAACGAAGGTCTCTCAAGCGTTACACCCGCGCGACGAGGCACTAAAACGAGGGGGATGGAGTTAGCAGAGATGGCCACCGACTACGACAGCCCGCGCAAGACCGACGAGGACATCAACGAGGACAGCCTCCAAGAGCTGCAGGCGCGGCGCGTGGACAAGGGCACCGGGACCATCGACGTCGACCCCGACGAGGTGGCCGAGGGCATGGAGCTGCCCGGTGCGGACCTGTCCGGTGAGGAGCTCGCGGTGCGCGTGCTTCCACGCCAGGCCGACGAGTTCACCTGCTCGCGTTGCTTCCTGGTGCACCACCGCAGTCAGCTCGCCGAGCAGCGCGCCGGACAGCTGGTCTGCAAGGAGTGTGCCTGAATCAGACACCCACGGGTCCTTCGACCCCACGATGGTCGCGACGAGTGAACGGCGTCGGGAACGGGACTCGTGCGACCACCGGCCAGTGGGAACACGATCCGGTGCGTTCCTCCTCGAACGCGCCGTGCCCGGTACTCGACCACCCACCGTTTCAAGGGCCTCGATGGGCCCCCTGGTGACGTCGCCGCCTCCGGGTTCGGGGGGTGGCACACGGCGACGTGGGTGACGGCGGGCGGTGGACGGCCGACTCCACACGGGAACACCCGGTGGGGTGAGCCGTCCACCGCCACCCGTCCGTCACCGACGAGCCAGGACCTGGTCAGGGCTCCAGGTCGCGTCCGCCGGATCCGATCATCCGCTTACGGGTGGCGCGAACGGCCAGTACCCGGGCCACTTCCACGCCCACACCGGCGATCACGGCCCAACTCAGGGCACGTCCCAGGCTCACGTCGGGGGACTCCAGGTCCGTCGGCGGCTCCTCGCCGGTCGCGCGGGTCCAGGCGAAGGTCAGCGCCTTGCGCGTGACGAACTCCGCCGCGAAGCCGGCCACGAGTCCGAGGACGACCGGTGCGACCTCACCGTCCTTCTTAGCCATGTGAATCGTTCACCGTTCCCTTGTGCGTACGATGGTGCGCGCGAGGGCGCACCGTCTGCCCGGAGAGTCTTTCACGTCCGCGTCGTCTCGCGCAGCGTTGGCGGGGCGGCGTCGAGAACCGGCGTGGCCCAGGCCATTCCATTCTGTGCGCCCGGAGCCGAGAACCCGGAGCGATCATCCTTCGAAGAGCACTAACATTGGCCCCATGACCAACCGCTCTCATTCCTTCCGCATGCCCGACAAGCCTTCGCTGGACGGTATCGAGGCGAAGTGGGTGGACGTATGGGATGAGTCCGGCGTCTACCACTTCGACCGCACCCGCAGCCGCGAGGACGTCTACTCGATCGACACCCCGCCGCCCACGGTCTCGGGTTCGCTGCACATCGGCCACGTGTTCTCCTACACGCACACCGACACCATCGCGCGTTTCCAGCGCATGAACGGCAAGGCCGTCTTCTACCCGATGGGCTGGGACGACAACGGCCTGCCCACGGAGCGTCGTGTGCAGAACTACTACGGCGTTCGCTGTGACCCCTCGGTCCCCTATGACCCGGACTTCGAGCCGCCGGCCAAGCCCGACCCCAAACGACAGGTCGCCATCTCCCGTGGCAACTTCATCGAGCTGTGCGACGAACTCACCATCGAGGACGAGAAGGTCTTCGAGTCCATCTGGCGTCGCCTGGGGCTGAGCGTCGACTGGCGGCACACCTACGCCACCATCGATGACGATTCCCGGGCCACCGCCCAGCGCGCCTTCCTGCGCAACCTGGCTCGTGGTGAGGCCTACATGGCGGAGGCGCCCACCCTGTGGGACGTCACCTTCCGCACCGCCGTGGCCCAAGCCGAACTGGAGGACCGGGAACGCCCCAGCGCCTACCACAAGATCGCCTTCCACAAGTCGGACGGTACCCCGGTCCACATCGAGACCACCCGCCCCGAGCTGTTGGCCGCCTGCGTGGCCTTGGTGGCCCACCCCGAAGACGAGCGTTACCAGGACCTGTTCGACACCACCGTGACCACACCGATCTTCGGTGTCGAGGTCCCGGTCAAGGCGCATCGCCTGGCAGACCCCGAGAAGGGGTCCGGTATCGCCATGATCTGTACCTTCGGTGACACCACCGACGTCACCTGGTGGCGTGAGCTTCGGCTTCAGACCCGGCCCATCATCGGTTGGGACGGTCGCATCATCGCCGACCCGCCTCAGGGGATCGACTCCCAGGCCGCGCGTGAGGCCTACGCCGCCCTGGTCGGAGCCACCGTCCACACCGCGCGTGAGCGCACCGTGGAGATGCTGCGCGCCAGTGGGGAACTGGTCGGTGAGCCCACGCCCATCACCCACCCGGTGAAGTTCTTCGAAAAGGGTGACAAGCCCCTCGAGATCGTCACCACCCGCCAGTGGTACATCCGCAACGGGGGTCGGGACGAGGATCTTCGCGCCCGGCTCATCGAGCGTGGGCGTGAACTGACCTGGCACCCGGCGCACATGCGTCAGCGTTACGAGAACTGGGTCGGCGGCCTCAATGGTGACTGGCTGATCAGCCGCCAGCGCTTCTTCGGGGTTCCCTTCCCGGTCTGGTATCCGCTGGACGCCGACGGCAATCCGCGCTACGACGAACCGCTGTTGCCCAGCGAGGACCAGCTGCCCGTCGACCCCAGCTCCCAGGCGCCCGCCGGGTACACCGAGGACCAGCGTGGCCAGAGCGGCGGGTTCATGGGCGACCCCGACGTCATGGACACCTGGGCGACCTCCTCGCTGTCCCCGCAGATCGCCTCCGGCTGGGAACGCGACCAGGACCTGTTCGAGCGGGTCTTTCCGATGGACTTGCGTCCCCAAGGCCAGGACATCATCCGCACCTGGCTGTTCTCCACCGTGGTCCGCGCCCACTTCGAGAACGGAACCCTGCCCTGGAAGACCACCGGCATCTCCGGCTGGATCCTGGACCCGGACCGCAAGAAGATGTCCAAGTCCAAGGGCAACGTCGTCACCCCGATCGCACTACTGGAGAAGTACGGCTCCGACGCGGTCCGGTACTGGGCGGCCAGTGGTCGTTTGGGTACCGACACCGCGATGGACGAGGGCCAGATGAAGATCGGCCGTCGGCTCTCCATCAAGATCCTCAACGCCAGTAAGTTCGTGATGTCGGTGGCCGGTGAGAACACCACCACCGACCCCTCCAGGGTCACCGAACCCCTGGACCGGGCGATGTTGGCGACGTTGGCCGACCTGGTGGAGGAGACCACGGCCGCGTTCACCTCCTATGACCACACCCGGGCACTAGAGCGCACCGAGCGTTTCTTCTGGGACTTTTGTGATGACTACCTGGAGTTGGTCAAGGCTCGCGCCTACGACACCGAGTCCGCCGAAGGTGCTTCGGCCCGCACCGCCCTGCTCATCGCCCTAGGCGCTCTGCACAGACTGTTCGCGCCCTTCGTCCCCTTCGTCACCGAAGAGGTCTGGAGCTGGTGGCAGGAGGGGTCGGTGCACGCCCAGGCCTGGCCCGAGGCCGCCGAGTATCGTCGTGCGGCCACCGGTGGCGACCCGATGGTCTTGGCCGCCACCGCCGAGGTCCTCCACGCGGTCCGCAAGGCCAAGTCCGAAGCCAAGTTGTCCATGCGATCCGAAGTGGAGCACGTCAAGGTCTCCGGTAAGCAGGTCGAGGCGGCCCGTTCCGCCGCCTCCGACATCGCTGCCGCCGGTCGCACCGCCGGGATCGACTTCCAGGTCACGGACGAAAGTGAGCTCACCGTCCAGGTGACCCTCCCATCGGAGGAACGGACCACGGAGTAACGATTCGACCAGACCCGTTCGACGGGGCGGTTTCCGGTAGGAGCAGACCGGAGACGCCCCGTCGACGTCGTCTCCACATCGCTTCGCCTCGGCTCGGAGTTCGGGCACCCGGGTCATGCCGTGGGAGCGATAGGCTCGGCAGATGTGAGTACCTCATCCCTGGAAGACACCCGGGTGCCGATCACGGTGCACCGCCTGGATCCCGGGCTGCCGCTGCCCGCCTACGCCCATCCCGGCGACGCGGGTGCGGACCTGTACACCGCCATCGACGTCCTCCTCGATCCCGGGGAGCGCGTCACCGTACCCACCGGTCTGGCGATCGCGCTACCCGACGGTCACGCGGCCTTCGTACATCCCCGTTCGGGGCTGGCCGCCCGCTGTGGGCTGACGGTCGTCAACGCTCCCGGCACCGTGGACGCCGGTTATCGAGGCGAGATCAGGGTGACCCTGCTCAACACCGACCCGCGCACCGCCGTGAAGCTCTCACGCGGTGATCGGATCGCTCAACTGGTGATCCAGCGTGTGGAGCGGGCCGAGTTCGTTGAGACGGACAGGCTGCCGGAGTCGGCGCGCGGATCGGGTGGTTTCGGTTCGACCGGGGGCCACGCCGCCCGGCGCTGAGGTCCCCGACTCCCCGGCGTGATCCCGGGACCCACGAAGAAGCGAAGAGGTGAAGGCGTGTTCGGACGCCGCCGTAAGAAGCGGGACCAAGAGACCAAGAGAGCCGCTGAGGAACAGAGCCGTCCTCAGCCAAGCCAAGGCGCCGCGGGCGCGGTCTCCTTCGGCAACGAGGTGGAGCCGGAGCGCCCCACACACCGGCCCGTCAAGGAGGAGGACCGATACCGGGCCACCGGCCCCTGGGACTCGGAAGAGGACGCACCGGACTCCAAGCGGATGGACCTGGGCAGCATGCTCCTGCCGATGGAGCAGGGCACCGAAATCCAGGTGAACGTCGCCCAGGACCGACAGGGCAAACAGAAGATCATCGGCGTGACCCTGGTGCGCGGTAAGACCGCCCTACAGGTACAGCCCTTCGCCGCTCCCAAGTCCTCCGGACTCTGGGACGAGATGCGGGAGGAACTGCGCGGACAGGTCACCCAGCAAGGTGGCAAGGTCGAGGACCATGACGGCACCTTCGGCCCCGAGCTGCAGGCGGTCATCCCGATCAAGGGCAAGAAGACCGAGGATGGCCGCCAACTGGGCCAGCGGGTGCGCTTCATCGGTGTGGACGGTCCGCGCTGGGTACTGCGTGGTGTCATCCGTGGTGAAGGGGCCTCCAAACCCGAGGTGATGTCGGAGATCGAGCAGATCTTCGCCGACATCGTGGTGGTTCGCGGCGACCAGCCGGCGCCGCCCAGTGAACTGCTGCCGATCACGGTGCCCAAGCAGATCCAGGAGCAGATGGCCGCCGCGGCCCAGCAGCGCGCCGCCCAGCAGGCGGCCCAGCGTGGCAACGCCGGAAGTTCGCCCAACGGTTCGGCGAGCGGCCCGCCGACCGGTGGTGCCACGAACACCTGACGAAACGGCCTTTGGCCAACGTGTTCGGGGCGCGCGGTTTCCGTAGTGTGGCTTCATGGACGAGACAACGCGAAACAGCGCCCCCCGGCCATTGCCGGAGGACTGGCAGCGGCTCCCCGCGGTGGTGGCACACCCCGATGACTTGGAATTCGGCTCCTCCTCCGCCATTCACCGTTGGACCTCGCAGGGTAAAGACGTGGTCGAGCTGTTGGTGACCAAGGGCGAGGCCGGGATCGACTCGATGGATCCCGGGGCCGCTGCCCCGGTGCGCATGGCCGAGCAACGCGCCTCCGCCGAGGCGGTGGGCGTCGCCACCGTGGAGTTCCTGGACTTCCCCGATGGAATGCTGGAGTACGGGCTGCCCCTGCGTCGGGCCTTGGCGGCGGCGATCCGACGGCATCGACCGGAGGCGATCGTGTCCATCAACTTCCGAGAGAGCTTCGGTGAGGGGTCGGGCTTCAACCACGCCGACCACCGCGTGTTGGGACCGGCCCTGCTGGACGCGGTCCGTGACGCCGCCAACCGGTGGGTCTTCCCCGAACAGTTGGTGGAGGGCACCGAGCCATGGTCGGGGGTGCGTATGGTGGCCTTCGGGTCCGCTCCCGAGCCCACTCACTACGTGGAGCTGGGTGAGGAGGACCTGGCCGCCGGTATCGCGTCCCTGGACGCCCACGAGGTGTACCTGGCCAACCTGGAGGGTTTCGACCAGAAGACCTTCCTACGCAAGGGAGCTGTGCGTGCGGGCGAACAGGCGGGGGTGCCGTTGGCCACTGCCTTCGAGGTATTCGAGTTCTGAACCGATCCTTCCGGGTCACCCGACGCACATGGGAGATCGGGGAGCGAGATCCCGGTTCAGGAAGGTCGTGTCGTGGGGCCTGGCCGTGCTATCGGCCCTGGTGGTGGTGGCCGGCATCGCCTTTGTGGGCTGGGCGCTCGATCCGCACCAGGCCGAACCGGGGCCCCTGCGGAGTGTGCGGGAGGATCCCGCCGTGGAGGTGACCCGTGGTGAGGACGTCGTGGTGGTGTCCCCGACGGGGGAGCCCTCGGGTATCGGGGTGGTGTTCTACTCCGGTGCCCGGGTGGAGGCCGACGCCTACGTGGCTCCGTGGGCCCCGGTGGTGGCCGCCACCGGAGTCACGGTCGTTCTGCCCGACCTACGGCTCAACCTCGCCCTCCTCGATTCGGCCCGGGCCGAGGACGTGGTGTCCCAGGCACCGCAGGTACGGACCTGGTACCTGGGCGGCCACTCCATGGGTGGGGCCTTCGCCGCCCAGCACGTGGGTGCCGGGGACACCACGACCGAATGGGAAGGGCTGGTGCTGTGGGGTTCCTACGCGGTGGCCGCCGCCGATCTGAGCGACCGTGACGACCTGCGGGTGCTCTCGGTGGCCGGTGACCGTGACGGTGTCCTGCCCTTGGAGGAGATCGAGGACCGAAGACCGAACCTGCCGGCCGATGCCCTCACGGTGACGGTGGAGGGCATGAACCATGCCCAGTTCGGTGCCTACGGGGAACAGGCCGGGGACGAGGAACCGACATTGACCGACGCCGAGGCCCACCAAGCCCTGGCCGAGGTCACCGCCGACTTCCTCGATCCCTGATCGACCACTCCGCCCGTTCGGACCCGGTCTACCCGGCGGGACCGGGATCGACGGGGTCACTCACGTGCCCGGTGAACAACAGAGCCGCCCCTCGGCGCAGCGTGAAGCGGAACGGTCGGTCCACCGTGAACTTCTTGGCCTTGGGCGGGATCGCCGCGGACATCACCATCATCGCCGCGGTGGCCGCGGCACCCTCCGCGCCGCGCTCGTCCACCCTCAGCACCGATTGGTGCACGATCGCGTCCACCTTGAGCGGCTCTTCGCTGACCCCGGAGAAGTCCGCTTCATCGCCGGAGAGCCTACGGACCGGAGCCGCGCCACGGGCCAGGGGATCGAGTAGGGCGATGTCGCTTTCGACCGCGAACCGGGGCAGGGCGAGATCGATCTGTTCCGGGCGGCGGGCCCCGTACAGACCGTACAGGGCCCTTTGATCCGGTGCCCGCGTCCCCTCGCCCAGGAACACGTCCAGGGTCAGACCGTGTTCGCCCGGCAGGCTCACCATCCGCCATTCGCCGTGTTCGGCGTAGGTCATGCGCCCGTTGCGGTGCATGGTGGGCACCCGGCGAGTGCCGCCCGGAGCGTGGAAGGGCCGATTCCGAGTCTGTCCCGCCTCGAAGGGATCACGCCAGAGCATCTTCACCCATAGGGCGTTGACCAGTAGCATCCGTAGGTCGGAGTGGACCGTGCCAGGGGTGAGCAGTTCCTCGATGAGTCCCTGCGTGACCTCACGGACCCGACCATTGACCTTGCGTCGCACCCCTTCGGAGTCACCTCGAAAGTCGACCTGCTCCACTTCGGCGCCGACGCGGGACCGGACCCGCTCCTCGAACTCCGCGCGCACCGGCAGGTCCGCGGGCACGTACAGACCGTTGAGGACGGCCATGCCCAGACCTTGAACCGTCTCGACGGCCGCGTCCAACGCCGTGGTGTGTCCGGCCAGGTCACCACCGGGGGCCAAGAGGTCGAGCAACTCCTGTCGGGTCCGGCCCCCGGCCCCCTCGGCCAGCAGTGTCAGCACCGATCCGACCGAGTACGGCGACCAGACGTGCGAAGCGTCCTTCGAGAACAACTCCCGTTCCAATACGGCGGCGAAACGGGCGTGATCCTCCTGGGGTGGCCGATCTTCTCCGCTACTGCTCAAACGGACCTCCTCATGACGAGCGGTGGGCCGCCAGAGTACGGAACGGCCGGCCCCTCAGGCCAGTCCCGGCACGGACCACACGGAACTGCTCATCGCCGCCACGGGCCTTTCAAGACCGGTTCGGGGGGCGTGGAGCCTCGGGGTGAGAAAGCGCACGCGACAAGGCATCACCAATGGGGACGAGAACGGTCGATTCCGCTTCGGAACCCCTACGAACGGTGAACAGGGGATGTGAGGACTCACATAGGGTGGTGCATCATGGTCGACGGCCCTTGGGCCCACAGCGAGCACCGGACGCGGGAGCGGGATGACTGAGCAGGAACGGGCCTCCGAGAAGGCGGCCCAGGCCGACGGGCGGGTGCACGCCGCCACCATCGTCACCGAGGGCACGGTCGAGGCACTGGTCCGTACCAAGCTCGCCGAGGCGCTGGGTGGTAAGCGCGGCATGGTCGAGGCGGCCATCCCCACCCTGACCTTCACTCTCTCCTACGTCATCTTCTCCGAGTTGCGATCGTCGATCATCCTCGGAGTCGCCGCGGCACTGATACTCGGCGTGATCCGCCTGGTGCAGCGTTCCTCGATGCAGTACGTCCTCACCAGTCTGTTCGGGATCGGCATCGCCGCGCTCTTCGCCATGCGCAGCGGTAACGCCGCCGACGCCTTTTTGCCGGGCATCATCTACAACGCCGTCTACGCGGTGGTGCTGTCCCTATCGATCCTGGTGCGCTGGCCCGCCATCGGGTTGATGCTCGGCCCCTTCATCGGGAACAAGGAGGACTTCACCTCTTGGCGGAGCAACCCGGCGGTGGTCGAACTCGCCTCTCGGCTCACCTGGTTGCTGGTGCTGCCCTGCGTCATCCGGGTCGTGGTCCAGTACCCGCTCTGGCTCGCCGACAGCAACGGCTGGGCGGACACCTTCGCCATCCTGGGGATCTCCAAGGTCGCCATGGGCTGGCCGCTCCAGGTCGCCGCCTTCACCGCGATGGTGTGGGTCTTGGCCCGTGGACGTACCCCGCTGGAGTCCGAGGAAGGGACCGGCGAACCCCCTCGGAGCACGGACTCGCACTAGTGTCGTGGCAGCCGAGGCCCACCCTTTCGCGGCCCCAGGTCGTGTTCTTGCATCATTGTGGGCTCGCTTCCACCGGCTCTCATCGCGCCCATGTGCTCGTGAAGCACGACCAGGCCGAACTTCGCACACCGCCTTGCCAAAGACGCCTGGACGGCCGCTCACCGATCCGAAGGCCTGCTGAACAACACTCCCTAGGAGTTCTCTGCCGGGTCGGCTTCGTCCACCGGGCCCAAGACCTCCTCCAACGGCTCCAGGGCCTCCGTTTCGGCCAGGAAGACCATGGTGTTGCCCACCGAAAGGGTGTGTTCCGGAGCCGGAGGACGAACCCCCCCGGGGCCCAGTACCGCTACCAACGCCACCCCTTCGGGCAGCGCCGCCATCAACTCCGACTGCGGTCGATCCACGAACGGGCTGCCGGCGTGCAACACCGATTCGGCGATCTCCGCCCCCGGCAACGGAGGTAGCGCGCCGTCCTCGAGGTCACGCTCCTCGGGCACCCCCTCGACCAGGTCGGCGATCAGTCGGGGCGGGGAGACCGCCAGGTCGACGCCCCAGGAGTCATCGAACAGCCACTCGTTGTCGGGGTCGTTGATCCGAGCGATCACCCGGCCCACCCCGAACTCCGTCTTGGCCAGTAACGAGACCACCAGGTTCACCTTGTCGTCGCTGCTGGCGGCGATCACCACGTCGAAGTCGCCCAACCGGGCGTCCTCCAGGGTGGCCAACTCACAGGCGTCGGCGAGCAGCCACTCCACCTGGGGCAGGTCGTCCACCCCGATCGCCCGAGTGTCCCGGTCGATCAACAGCACGTCGTGTCCGTTGCCCGCCAACTCCGTGGCGATGGAGCGGCCCACGCTTCCGGCCCCCGCGATGGCGACCCGCATCTCAACCACGCCCCGTCTCGTCACCGCGCGGTGTCTCCAGTCGCTCGGCCAGACCATCCATGTCCCGGCCGTGCGCGACCACGTGCAACACGTCGCCTTCCGCCAACGGTTCTTCCGAGGTGGCGAGCACGATGCTGCCCTGACGTACCAGGTACACCAACCGTAGCGGGAACCGGTCCTCCAGTTCGGCCACACTCGTCCCGGCTCGACCTCGGGGAAGGGGGAGTTCCCGCATGACCAGACTGCCCGAGGCGTCCTGCCACTCGGGGGAGGCCTCCAACTGGTCGTCGCCGGGGATCATCCGGCGCAGGATCGCGTCCGCGGTCCAGTTCACCGTCGCGACCGTCGGAATGCCCAAGCGCTGGTACACCTCGGCCCGCCGAGGGTCGTAGATGCGCGCCACCACGTTCTGCACCCCGAACGTCTCGCGCGCCACCCGAGCCGAGATGATGTTGGAGTTGTCGCCATTGCTGACGGCGGCGAAGGCCGAGGCACGGTCCACACCCGCGGTCAGCAGGACCTCACGGTCCTGCCCGCTGCCCCGCACGGCGTGTTTGGCCACCGAGCCGCGTAGCCGACGGAAGGCGTCGGGGTCCTGGTCGATCACCGCCACCGTGTGGCCCAGGTCCACGAGTGTGTGCGCAAGGGTAGAGCCCACCCGGCCGCACCCCATGATCACGATGTGCACCTTGTCAGTACTCCCTGTCCACACCGGGGCGCACGGGTCCTGCTCCCATGGCCCGCCGGGTCCACCTTGACACACATCGGTGTGACCCGCGCGACCGGCCCGGCCCTCAGACCTCGGACCAGCCCGGGCGGTGCTTCGGGGCCGGTAGATTGGGGCCGCTCGGTGGCTGTGCGCGCAGGGTCACCCGCAGTCCCCGAACCGACCACCGAAGGACACACCGCCATGACCCGTGTTGGTACCGAGATCGAGATGACCGTCGACGACGTCGCCCACGGAGGTTGGTGTGTGGGGCGCCACCACGAGCAGGTCGTCTTCGTCCGCCACGCCCTGCCCGGTGAACGCCTGCGGGTCCGTGTCACCGAACAGACCACACGTTTTCTGCGAGGTGAGGCCATCGAGGTGCTCGACTCCTCACCGGACCGGGTCGAGGCCCCCTGCCCCTACGCCGGTCCCGGTATGTGCGGCGGTTGCGACTGGCAGCACGCCTCCTTGGACGCCCAGCGTCGTATCAAGGGCAAGGTCGTCGCCGACCAACTGAGCCGGATCGCCGGTATCGACCTGGACGTGGACGTGGAGGAACTGCCCGGAACCCCCGATGGTCTGGGCTGGCGCACCCGGGTGCGCTTCTCGGTCGATGAGGAGGGCCACGCCGGACTGCGGCGTCATCGCTCCCACGAGATCGAACCGATCGACCGCTGCCTGATCGCCCACCCCGGCGTATCCGAACTCGGGGTGACGGACGTGCGCTGGGAGGACGTCAAGGACGTGGAGGCGGTCGCCTCCGCCACTCGCGCCGACCGGGCCATCGTGGTCACCCCCACCACGGCCAAGCTCGCCGCACTGCCCGAACTGAAGGCCTCCAGCGCGGTACTGCGTCGCTTCAAGGGCGGACGGGTGCAGTCGGTCCGCGGCCGTAAGGGTGTACGCGAGGACGTGGCCGGACGCGAGTACCGGGTCGGCGCCGGCGGATTCTGGCAGGTCCACCCGGCCGCCGCCGAGACCCTGAGCGGCGCAGTCTTGGACGCCTTGGAGCCCAAGCCGGGCGAGACCGCCTTGGACCTGTACTGCGGTGCGGGCCTGTTCACCGGGGCGCTCGCCGACGCGGTCGGTCCCCAGGGCCGTGTGATGGGCGTGGAGAACGGGGCCACCGCCGTCCGTGACGCCCAGTACAACCTCAAGGACCTGCCCCAGGTGCGGATCGAACGCGCCGACGTGGCCAAGCAGATGCGCGAATGGGCCGACGTACGCGCCGACGTGGTCGCCTTGGACCCGCCGCGCGCCGGCGCGGGCAAGGAGGTCGTGCGCAAGGTGGCGGGCATGAAGCCGCGCCGGATCGCCTACGTCTCCTGTGACCCCGCCACGCTCGCCCGTGACCTGGCCGAGTTCGACCGTGCCGGCTACCGGTTGGCGGGGTTGCGCGCCTTCGACGCCTTCCCGATGACCCACCACGTGGAGTTCCTGGCCATGCTGGAACCGGTCAGGCTCGCCCGCCGGCACCGCGAAGAGCAGGACTGAGCGCACGTACGCCGCCGACCCCTTGTCCGGGTCGGCGTACGAGCCGGAGCGGTCTTTCCAAGACTGCTCCGGTGACGTCGCGGGCCGCGTCGAAGGCGTTCTCGCGGGGGGAGGGGGCGATCATCCGGCTCGCCCGCGCCCGGTGGGCGCCTTCAGCACGGCCAGGCCCAGGGCGAGCACGACCAACCCGGACCAGGACACCAACGGCAGCCGTTCCCCCACCAAGGCCACGCCCAACAGCGCAGCCACGGCGGGTTCGGCCAGACTCAGGGTGGTGGCGGTGGAGGCGGAGGTGTGCCGCAGACCGTTCCCGAACAGCCAGTAGGCCAAGAACACGGTGAACAGTGCCAGATGTAGGGCGACCAAGGCGCCGTTGACCGTCGCCAGCCAGGCCACCCCGGTGCACAGGAGCAACGGAAGCACGAACAGGCCACCGCCCGCGAACATCGTGCCCATCACCGCGCCCGAAGGGTGCCCGCGCCGGATCAGACGCTCGGCGATGATCGCGTACAGCGAGTAGGAGAATCCGGCGACCAAGGCCAGAGCCACCCCCAGCGGGTGTACGGGGGCCGGTGTGCCGACCAGGTCGGGGCCCAAGACCAACACGGCGCAACCGAGTACGGCGGCGACGGTGGCCACCGCCCAACGTCCGCTGGGCCTGACCCGTTCCAGACCCCAGACCAGCAGTCCCGCGAACACCGGGGCACTGCCCAAGGTGATCACGGTGCCCACCGCGACCCCGGCGTGGGCGACGGCCGGATAGAAGGACAGGGGGTAACCGGCGACCGCCAGGGCACCCAGGATCAGGGCCGATCGGGTACGCCCATCGGACCGTGCGATCAGGGCGGTGGAGCCCCGTCCCACGAGGAACAGCAGGATTCCGCCCAGAACCAGCCCGGCCGAACCGGTGGCGGCGGGGTGGGCGCTGTCGGGTGCGAAGGACGCGGCGGTACCGGTGGTGCCCCACAACATGGCGGCGCCGAGGATGGGCAAAGGCCCATCGGTGAGCCGCTGCGAGAGGAGGGTGGGTCGTCCGGTGGTGGGAGCAGAGGTGTGTTCCGGCACGTTCGTACCTTCCGTCTTGCCGCCTGGGGAACGTCGAGGGGAGCACGACGGGCGGGCCGCTCACCGTTTCGGTGCAGGCCCCGTGGGCCGAAGAGGGCTCGCGAGCGCGTCGAACCAAGCGTTCGATGGCGGAAGGGTCTTGCGCCGGTGGTGGTGCACGCTCACCACGGTAGCGCGGCGGGTGATGATGGTCGGGCCCGGGCTCGTTGACTCCGAAGGCCCGGGGTTCCTCGTTCCCGATGGACTCGTTTTCCCGCGGTTCCGCGCGGCGATTCGAGAATGCCGGTGAGGGTGGGAGAAAATGGGACGTATGCGCCTGAGGATCTTCCTTGAGCCCCAACAAGGGGCCACCTACGAGGACCAGCTCGCCGTCGCCAGGGCCGCCGAGGACCTGGGGTTCGACGCGCTATTTCGCTCTGACCACTATCTCCACATGGGTGACCACGTGAGCGGCTTTCCCGGCCCCACGGACGCCTGGATCACCCTGGCGGGGCTGGCCAGGGAGACCTCCCGGATCCGGCTCGGCACCCTCATGAGCGCGGCGACCTTCCGTCACCCCGGCCCCCTCGCCATCTCCGTCGCCCAGGTCGATCGGATGAGCGGTGGACGGGTCGAGTTCGGCTTCGGTGCGGGGTGGTTCGAACAGGAGCACGCCGTCTATGGCATTCCGTTCCCCGCCACGGCCCGCGAGCGCTTCGATCGCTATGAGGAACAACTCGACATCATTACGGGGTTGTGGTCGACCCCGGCGGGGGAGACCTTCCGTTACGAGGGGCGGCACTACCGTTTGGCGGAGGGGCCGGCGTTGCCCAAACCACAGCAGGGTCCGCGTCCTCCGGTGCTGATCGGTGGCACCGGGCTCAAGCGCACCCCGCGGCTGGCGGCCAAGTTCGCCGACGAGTACAACGTGCCCTTCGCCTCGCTGGAGGACACCGCCGCGGCCTTCGGCCGTACGGCGGAGGCGGTCCGGACGTCCGGGCGCACCACGCCGATGGTCTACTCCGCGGCGCAGGTCTTGTGCGTGGGGCGTGACGAGGCCGAGGTGGCCAAGCGCGCCGACGCCATCGGTCGCCAGGTGCCGGAACTGCGTGAGAACGGTCTGGCCGGTACACCGGAGGAGGTGGTGGACAGGCTCGGCCGGTTCGGAGCCGCGGGCGCTGACAGGATCTACCTGCAGCTCTTGGACATGAGCGACCTCGACCACCTGGAACTGGTGGCCTCCGAGGTGGCGCCACGGTTGGGCTGACCGGGGCGCAAGGGGCGGGGCGCCCCTAGAGTGCGTGAGGGCACTCGATAACTTGATATCGAGATACAAGTTGGATACCTTGACATCAAGATATAGCGGGATTCCCCCGGCCCGCTCCCGGTCCGAGTGTGTGAGGTCGACCGCTTTTTCGGCGCTACGTCCGAGCCGGTGGGCGTCCGCGGCCAACGGGCCGCACGACCCGCGGTGATGTGACGTCGCCGCAGGTGGGAGTGGCCCTGAAGGGGCTTCGGGGTGACGGGGCGCGTGACCGGTGACCCTCGTTTTCGAGGGAGCCGGTCAGGGCGGCCTCAGTAGGTCCCGCATCCACCCCATGGGGCAGGATGCTGGGGACAAAGTGGCGAGATCAGGAGGCAGACACCGTGTCCGCGAACAGCTTCGGCGCCCGTGACACGTTGCGCGTTGGCGACGAGTCGTACGAATACTTCCGGCTGGACACCGTCGAGGGTTCCAGCCGTCTTCCCTACAGCCTGAAGGTTCTGTTGGAGAACCTGCTGCGCACCGAGGACGGCGCGAACGTCACCGCCGACCACATCAGGGCCCTGGGAAACTGGGACCCCAAGGCGCAGCCCAACCAGGAGATCCAGTTCACCCCCGCGCGGGTGATCATGCAGGACTTCACCGGCGTCCCCTGTGTCGTCGACCTCGCGACCATGCGTGAGGCCGTGCGCGACATGGGCGGTGACCCGGACAAGATCAACCCGCTCGCCCCCGCCGAGCTGGTGATCGACCACTCCGTCGTCGTCGACCTCTTCGGCAGCCCCGACGCCTTCGAGCGCAACGTCGAGATCGAGTACGAGCGCAACTACGAGCGTTACAAGTTCCTGCGCTGGGGTCAGACCGCCTTCGACGAGTTCAAGGTCGTCCCGCCCGGCACGGGCATCGTGCACCAGGCCAACATCGAGCACCTGGCACGCGTGACCATGTCCCGCAACGGTCAGGCCTACCCCGACACCTGTGTGGGTACCGACTCCCACACCACGATGCAGAACGGCCTGGGCATCCTGGGCTGGGGTGTCGGTGGCATCGAGGCAGAGGCCGCCATGCTCGGCCAGCCGATCTCCATGCTCATCCCGCGCGTGGTCGGCTTCAAGCTGACCGGTGAGCTCAAGCCCGGCACCACCGCCACCGACCTGGTGCTCACCATCACCGAGAAGCTCCGCGAGCACGGTGTGGTCGGCAAGTTCGTCGAGTTCTACGGCGATGGCGTGGCCGCCGTGCCGCTGGCCAACCGCGCCACCATCGGCAACATGAGCCCCGAGTTCGGCTCCACCGCCGCGATCTTCCCGATCGACGACGAGACCATCCGCTACATGCGTCTGACCGGCCGCTCCGAGGAACAGGTCGCGCTGACCGAGGCCTACGCCAAGGCCAACGGCTTCTGGCACGACCCGGCCCAGGAGCCTGAATTCTCCGAGTACCTGGAGCTCGACCTCGCCGAGGTCGTTCCCTCCATCGCCGGCCCCAAGCGTCCCCAGGACCGCATCGCGCTGTCCGCGGCCAAGCGGGTCTGGCGCCACGACGTCAGCGACTACGTCTCCGACGGCGCCGACCAAGTGGGCGAGGAGTCCTTCCCGGCCTCCGACGCCCCGGCCCAGGTCGCCAACGGCGATCGTCCGCACCGCCCGATCCCGGTCACCCTGGCCGATGGCACCGAGACCGAGATCGACCACGGCGCCGTCGTGATCGCCGCGATCACCTCCTGCACCAACACCTCCAACCCCTCGGTCATGCTGGGCGCCGCCCTGTTGGCCAAGAAGGCGGTGGAGAAGGGGCTGTCGCGCAAGCCGTGGGTCAAGACCTCCATGGCTCCGGGCTCCAAGGTCGTCACCGACTACTACGACCGTTCCGGCCTGACCCCGTACCTGGACAAGCTGGGCTTCAACCTGGTCGGCTACGGCTGCACCACCTGCATCGGTAACTCCGGCCCGCTGCCGGAGGAGATCTCCAAGGCGGTCCAGGACAACGATCTCGCGGTCTCCGCCGTCCTGTCCGGCAACCGCAACTTCGAGGGCCGGATCAACCCGGACGTGAAGATGAACTACCTGGCCTCGCCGCCGCTGGTGGTCGCCTACGCGCTGGCCGGTTCGATGGACATCGACATCACCACCGAGCCGTTGGGCACCGGTAAGGACGGCGAGCCCGTCTACCTGGCCGACATCTGGCCGAGTGCCGAGGAGATCCAGCAGGTCATGGACTCCGCGATCGCCTCCGACATGTACGAGGCCGCCTACGCGGACGTGTTCGCCGGTGACGACCGCTGGCGTGCGCTGCCCACTCCGACCGGCAACATCTTCGAGTGGGAGGACGAGTCCACCTACGTCCGCAAGCCCCCGTACTTCGACGGTATGGGCAAGGACCCGCAGCCGGTCACCGACATCACCGGGGCCCGTGTCCTGGCCAAGCTGGGGGACTCGGTCACCACCGACCACATCTCCCCGGCCGGTGCCATCAAGCCGGGCACCCCGGCGGCCGAGTACCTCAAGGCCAACGGTGTGGAGCGTCGCGACTTCAACTCCTACGGTTCGCGTCGCGGCAACCACGAGGTGATGATCCGCGGAACGTTCGCCAACATCCGCCTGCGCAACCAGATCGCGCCGGGCACCGAGGGCGGCTACACCCGCGACTTCACCAAGGACGACGCTCCGGTGACGTTCATCTACGACGCCGCGCGCAACTACGCCGAGCAGGGCACCCCGCTGGTCGTCTTGGGCGGCAAGGAGTACGGTTCCGGTTCCTCGCGTGACTGGGCGGCCAAGGGCACCAGCCTGCTGGGCGTGCGCGCCGTCATCACCGAGTCCTTCGAGCGCATCCACCGCTCCAACCTGATCGGCATGGGTGTCCTTCCGCTGCAGTTCCCGGAGGGCCAGTCCGCCGACTCCCTCGGCCTGTCCGGTGATGAGACCTTCTCCATCACCGGTGTGACCGAGCTCAACGAGGGTCGCGTCCCGGCCACGGTCAAGGTCACCACCGACACCGGTGTCGAGTTCGACGCCGTGGTGCGGATCGACACCCCGGGCGAGGCCGACTACTACCGCAACGGCGGCATCTTGCAGTTCGTGCTGCGCCAGCTGATCGCGAAGTAGTCCCACGAGCTCCGCTCCGTGCCCAACAGGCACGACGCGCGGTTCACGGGGCCGCCACCGTCCAAACGACGGTGGCGGCCCTTTTTTCGTGCTCTGCACGCCTTCGATCAACGGAAACGAAGACCCCGGGTTTCCGCAGGTCAACAAATTCCGGATATGCTCACTTGGCGCCCCGGCCACCGGAAGGCGTGGCCCTCGCCCCGGCCCTTCCCACCCCCGATGATCCCGACGGCATCGCCGAGACAGGATGACCGGATGTCTTCCCACCTCTCCCGAACCCGCCACACCTCGTGGCTGGGGTACGTGTCGTTGTCGGCGTTCTTGGTCCTGCTGTGCGCCGTCCCGGCCCAGGCCGACTCAGAGGAGTCCACGCAAGACGGGGTGGGGGCGGCCGAGTACTACGCCGGCCTCTTGGCCGAGGAACCCGAGGGCGAAGCGGTCGTCGTCGACGACTCGCTCGCGGGCCTGTACGACCTGGAGGAGCTGGAAGGGGACCTGCACGAGGCGTTCGGCCCACTGGAGGTTCCGTACTACGTGGTGGCCAGTGCGCTCCCCGGTCACTCCACCATGCCCAAGGACTTCTTGGCCGCGACCCAGGACCGAGTGGGAGAACCCGGCCTGTACGTCTACCTACGGCCGGGAACGGGCGAGGTGGCCGCGGTGTCCCGGGAGGTGGACCTGCCCGTGGACCGTGCCAACAGCGTGCTTTTGCGGGAAGGTGGGATCAGCACCTTCCTCCCACTGGAGGAGCGGGCCGAACTCTTCGCCCGGACACTGGTCGCCCCCGACCTCGACGAGCGATACGAGAAGAGATGGGGGCCGGGGCGCCGGCTCCTGGGGCCGGTCTACTGGTGGGCCGACACCTACCTGAGGCAACTGAGCCTGCAAAGCTACAACGGCCCGGAACGACTCGGTACGACCGCCGCCTTCGCCACCGGCCTGACCCTCACGCTGGCCGTGGCCATGGGATGGGCTCGTTCGAGGCGCCGGAAACGGGCCACCGAAGCGGGCCATACCGGCCGACCGGCCGGTGACCGTGCCCTCCTGACGGGCACGGCCCTGGCCACCGCCACCGGTGCGGTGATCATGATCGGGTCCCTGATCCACCTGAACAACGCGACCCTGCCCCAAGACGTCGAGAAGGCGGCCCCGCTCCCACCCGTGACACCGCCCTACGTCGTCGACACCGTTCGCCTGGAACGGGTGGCCCAGGCATTGCGGGAGGATCCCTTCTACGTGGACCCGCAGACGGAGATGGACACCCAAGGGCTGGCGGAGGTCATCGAACGAGACCTGCCCGAGGACTTTCCCGTCTACGTCACGGTGATGCCCATGAACCCGCACGACGAGTCGGGTGGCGATGGAGAGGTCTTCGCGCACGCCCTGCACCACGTGATGGGAGAAGACGGCTTCTTCGTCACCGTCCACAGCCGGTCGCGGGACGCGACCCAGGTGGACACGGCCCGGTTCGGTCTGACCTACGAGGACGGGGACCGGGACTGGTCGCACCTGGGGGACGTGACCGGCTACCTCACCGACATCACACCGGAGCGTGCCCTGGGTGAGCTGTTCGATGTCGTGGAGACCGAGATGGTGGTGGCTCCAGGAGAGGCCTCGGAGGTGCCCCATTCGGTGGAGTACCGGGCCGAACCGGCCCCCGAACGCTCACGTTTCTCCCGGTTCTTCTCCGAGGGCTTCTACCTCGCACTGTTCCTGATCGGGCCTTTGGCCGCCGTGGCGCTCCTCGCCCTGGTGCGGACGGTGGGCGCGGGTGTGGTCCGTGTGCGCGTCGCGCCCGGCCGCGCCCTACGCTCGCGCGCCGACCGTGCGGTGCGGCGGATGACCAAGGCGCTCCACGAGGCCCCCACCGACCACCCGGGGCGCAGGCAGGCGCTCCGAGAGTCCGATACGGCGCTGACCGTTCTGGCCGGCCGCCCCGACGAACTCGACCTCGTCGGGATCATCGTGCTGGCCGATCGGGTCGCCCTCAGGCTCGACCCGGATCCACAAACCGCCGCTTTGGCCGACCAGCCCGTGTGCGTGGTCGACCCCTTGCACGGACCGTCCGTGCTCCGAAGGGCCGGACGCAAGAAGAACGGCCATCGTGAAGTCGTGGTCTCGGTCCCTCTCTGTGCGGCCTGCGCCGTGCGCTCGAAGGCCCAACGGCGGAGCCGCGTCCTGCGGGTCGCCGCGCCCGAGGGAGGACGCGTTCCGCACTCGGAGTCGGATCGCGCGTGGGTCCGGAGCGGATACGGGGCCAGGCACCGACTCGACGTGGAAGAGCTGTTGAAGGAGTCCGATGTCCACTGACCACCGTAGGGTGAGGACCCGCCCGTTCATGTTCGCGGCCTCGCTCCTGGCCGTCTTCTTGGTGTTGGTCGCACCCGGGGCCGTCCTGGCCGACACCGAACCGGAGGCGATGAGCCCGACGGAACGGATCGTCGCCGAACTGCGGGAGTCGCCGGTCCACATCGACCCCTCCTTCTCGTCCGCCCTGCCCGAGGAACGCGCCGGCGCACTGGCCGAACGGATCACCGATTCCCGGATCCCGCTTCGTCTGCTGGCCGTGCCACTGATCGAGGGCGGTGACTGGTCCGGTGACGCCGACCACATGGTCGCGGCCGTGCACGACCGAATCGGAGGCCGGGCCCACTACCTGGTGACGGATGGTCGCAGCGTGACGGGCCACGACTTCGGTACCGAGAGCGCTCCTGAAGAGCAGCGGGCCTTCTATTCCGCTCTCGCGGTCTCCTACGAACTCGGCTATGACGCCCCGGCGGCCGAAAAGGTGGAGCGATCGGTGGAGATCGCCCTGTCCGACGACCCCTACGGAACCTATGAGGAACTCGTCGAGACCAGGCAGAAGGGGCCGCTCGACTGGATGTACTCGCTCGGTCCGGGCGGGTACTCGGCGCTCGTGATCCTGCCCTGGGCATTGGCGGTGATGGCACTGGTCGGTCTGGGGGTGGGCGTGTATCGCTGGCGCAGGCCCCGCGCCGTACCGACCGTCCCCCAACACGCCGCCTTCGACAACGCGAACCTGGCCCGTCGAGAGGAGCTGGCACGCAAGGCCGGACGGGAGTTGATCGAGTTCGGCGAACGGATCGGTGCCGCTCGGCCCCACAGCGACGACCCCGGGGCGACCGAGGCGTTGCGCCGTGCCCTCGACGCGCACGCCGCGGCCCGTAGCGTTCACGACCGGCTTCCGGACGAGGGGGCCCTGGTGGACGTCGCCGGTGTGCTCGTGTTGTTGGACATGGCCGAGGACCACATGGCCAGGGCCACCCGGCCGGCCCAGAAACGGAAGACGTCGCCCCTGCGCTCGCACTGCTACGCGAACCCGCTCCACGGGACCGACACCAAGGTGACGAAGTGGCGCGAATTCGGAGGGCTGAACGACATCCGGGTACCGCTGTGCGCCGTGTGCGCCAAGGCCGTCCGGGATCGGACCCGCCCCACGGTGTTGGCCGCGCGGTATCGGGGACGTGAGGTGCCCTACTACGAGGTACCCAAGGAGGAGAGCGTGTGGGCGGCCACCGGCTTCGGGACACTGAGCGATGACCTGGTCGAGCGGGTCCTGCGAGGTGACCACTCCCGACAGCGGTGATGACTCCATCGGCAGGGGCGCCCGAACGGGAACCCGGAGCGGCGCGGAGGGTCCCACTTCTGTGGCACCCTGACAGAGCCCTTTACGGTGGGCCATGCCAAGAGAACGCGAACGAACATAGGGACGGGCGGGGCTGTGGACGATCCCCAGGACCAGGACACGTGGGAGCGCGTGATCGGTGGCTACCGGCTGCTGAGGTCTCTGGGCCGAGGTGGGTTCGGTGAGGTGTTCCTCGGTGAGGCCGAGGACGGGACCCGGGCGGCGGTCAAGTTGCTGCACGCGAGCTGGTCGGGTGACCAGGACATGCGGCGTCGGTTCGCGGCCGAGGTGGAACAGGCACGCCGTGTGAGCGGTTTCTGTGTGGCCGAGATCTTGGACGCCGATCCCGAGGCCGAGCAGCCCTGGATCGCCTCCGAGTACATCGACGGCCCCACCTTGCAGGCCTCGGTGGAGTCCGATGGGCCCCGTACCGGGTCCGATCTCCAGCGGTTGGCGGTGTCGACCGCCACGGCGTTGGCGGCCATCCACGCGGCCGGGGTGGTGCACCGGGACCTGAAACCGGACAACATCATGCTCGCGCCGGACGGGCCGAGGGTGATCGACTTCGGGATCGCCCGCGCCGTGGAGGCCACCTCGGTGACCGCCAGCGGGGTGGTCGGCACCATCGGCTACATGGCCCCCGAACAGTTGGAGGGCGCCCGCCTCACCGCGGCCGTGGACGTGTTCTCCTGGGCGGCGGTGATGGTGTTCGCCGCCACCGGGCACGAAGCCTTTCCCGGGCCCACCCAGGCCTCCCGGATCGCTCGCATCCTGAGCGGGGAGCCCGATCTCGACGGTGTGCACGATTCGTTCGCCGGTCTCCTGAAGGAATGTTTGGCCAAGGAGCCCGGGGCCCGACCGGACGCCGCCCTACTCCTGCAAGGGCTGATCACCGGTGGATCGGACGCCGCTCTGACCCCGAACACCTTCGGGACCCAGGAGATGACCACCATCACCCCCGCGCCCAACGCGCCCACCCTGGTGGGTGTGGAGCGGACCCGGGTGGCCCCCCACTCGCCCGGTGGAACCGCTCCGGTGGCCCCCACGAAGGTCGCCCCGGCCGAAACCGGACCGGCCTCGGCCCCTCCTGCGGTCCGGCCACAGACTCCGCCCGCCGTCCCACCGGCGCCCCTCACCCCGCCCGGTACCTTCGCCCCCGCCCAGACCGGGGACGCCCCGCCCTACCACTTCGCGGGTGGCCGCTTCCATGACATGGGGGCTCTGGCCGAGGCGATGCAGCACCATTGGGCCGCCGCCGTCCAGGTCTTCAACGATCCCGACGAACACTCCGTCCTGGGTGCCTGGATCATGGAGGACCTGGGTGACACCACCATCGACCGAGGCCTGTTCCGTCGCCAGGTCGGTGACGCCAACCTGGCCGTCGCCTCCTTCATCGCCCAGGCGCGCCCCGACCTGCCGCCGGTCTTTCGTGGCCGCGCCGCCGCCATGAGCGACCTGCGCACGCTGTTCGCCGATCCGCGCCCACTTCTCACCGGTGCTCCGCTGGCCAACGAGATGATCCTGTTGGCCCGCCCCGAACTCCTGCGGGTCCTCGGCTCCCACCAGACCCCCGACCCTGGGGCACACCAGCGACTGGCCGATGACCTGGACCGTGCCGAACAGGCCGGCAACGCCCTGTGCGCACGTCTTGCCCAGGAACTGGAGGGGTGGCGTTCGACCCAGGTCTCTGTCAACCCCGCGCTGATCATGGCCTTCCTGCTCGACCCGGACCAGATCACCCCGCCAGGCGACGGCCGCGACCGAGGGGTGGCCGACTGGGTCGACATCCTCTGGGAACGCGTGATCGCCGCCGAACTCCCCGATTCGGCCGGATACGCAGCCGCCGTCCACGGCGCCATGCCCACCATCCGGGTGTTGGCCCGCCAACGCCGCTACTGGGAGGGCCGTTACTCCGAGGTCTTTGGGGCACACCAGGCCCTAGAGCAGAAGGTCCGGTTCCAGGAGAGAATGAACAAGGCCGCTCAAGTGTGCAAGTACGCCATCGTCGCCCTGCCCTTGGGATTCGTGCTGGGGCTGGCCCAGGGTGGTGGCTTCGGGGACTTCCTCTTCTGGCTGGGGGTCCTGGCCCTGATCGGCGCCGCGAGCGCCACGGTCACCAACTGGGTGATGTGCGGTGGCGCGGCCCGTCGGGCCCAGCGGGTCATGGAGCTGCACCACTCCCGCCGGCAATTGCCCCAACTCACCGACGGGGTGGAACGTATCCGCGCCGACCTGGAACGCGCCCGACGACTGTCCTCCGGCTGACCCGCACGGGCGGCCGGGCCCGAGCCCGAAGCGATCGCTCGGCCCACCTCCGCTTCAGGGGTTGTCGATCACCAGGTCGGCCCGGTCGCGGGTACGGTCACCGGCGTACAACTCCTCCTCTTGGTGGGCCCATACCCGACGGAAGGGGGCGTAGGCGTCGTGGTCCTCCCGCCGGTCCAAGCGCGCCGAACGCACACTCGTGGGCGCCTCTACCCACAGCAGCACGTCCAGTAGGTCACGAACGGCCTCCGCGCCCGACCCGCACCCCTCCACCACCAGGGTCCCGCCCGTCGACAGGGCCGCGGGCAGTCCTCGCCACCGTTCCTCGAAACGGTTCCGCTCCCAGTCGTAGCGTCGCCAGGCCACAGGACGTCCTTCTGACAAAGGTGAGAGCACCCACGCGCGCAGCAGTTCGGGTGCTCGGGCCAGCCCTTCCCAACCCGGGTAGAGGTCGTCCATGCTCAATACGGCGACCGGCTCGCCGCGTTCGGCCAGTTCTCGCCGCAGTCGCTCGGCCACCGTGCTCTTGCCCGACCCCGAGCGACCCTCCACCGCCACCACCCGTACCCGTGGTCCGACACGCGGGGCCGCCAGCACGAACAGTGCCGCCCGCCCGACCCAGCCGGAGTGTTTTGTCCCCACCTTCGCCATGGGGCGGAGTCTAGGGCCCTGGTGAGATCGGGCACCTGCGGTTCTCAGCCGCGTTCAAGGCTTGTAATATTCCTCCCGACGAGCACACAGGACACGAACCAAAGGGGTACGCGGTGACCGAGGCCGACACGACCCCGGGTTCGCAGTCCGCGTTGCGCCAGGCCAATGAACGGCGTGTGGTCGACGTGCTGCGCCGTGATGGAACCCGCACCCAGGCCGAGCTGGCGCGGGCCACCGGACTGTCGGCGGCCAGTGTCTCCAACATCGTGCGAGGTCTGCGCGCCGCCGGCACCGTCGTGGTCCGGGACACCTCCTCCAACGGTCGTAGGGCTCGCGCGGTCAGTCTTCTGCGCCCGCCGGGCACGGTGGTGGCGGTGGACTTCACCGCCGACCACATCCGGGTCGCTCTGGGCGACAGTGCGGGCACCATGACCTCCCACGAGAGCGTCGGCTACGACGTGGCGGCGGATGCCTCCCGCGCGGTGCGACGGGCGGCCTGGCTGGCCGAGACCCTGCTGATCGCGGCCCGGATCGATCTGGGCACGGTCTCCTCGGTGGTGGCCTCGATTCCGGGGCCTTTGGACCCCGACACCGGGGAGGTCGGCGAGATCTCCGCTTTGCCGCGCTGGTCGGGCTTTCGGCCGGCTCAGGCGCTCAGTGAACGACTCGCCTTGCCGGTACGGGCGGAGAACGACGCCAACCTCGCGGTGCTCGCAGAACGTGAGCGTGGTGTCGCACAGGGCGCCGAACACGTCATCCACCTGCTGCTCAGTGAGGGAGTGGGGGCCGGTGTGGTGGTCGCCGGGAACCTCTTTCGCGGGGCGGGTGGAACCGCGGGCGAGGTCGGACACATCGGCTTGGACTCCCGTGGTCAAGTGTGCCGATGCGGTAACCGCGGTTGTCTGGAGACCTTCGTCGGCTCCTCCTACCTGCTCAACATGCTGCCCCGGCACACCGACCTGGCCCGCGGCTCGGACCCTGTGCGGTTGAGCGATCTGGTCGATGCGGCTTTGAACGGTGACCCGGGTTGCCGCCGGATCATCGATGAAGCGGGCACGGCCCTGGGCCAAGGCGCCGCGATCATGGCCAATCTGTTCAACCCGGACCGGGTGGTGGTCGGCGGGGAGTTGGCGCGGGCCGGTGAATTCTTGCTGGGTCCGATGCGCAGAGCGATGGAGCTGGGGACGCTGGGCAGTGCTCTGAGCAGGTTGGACCTGCTCCCCAGCGCTCTGGGGGACCAGGCGATGCTGTACGGAGCGTTGAGGATGGCGGCCCGGTCGGCGGGCTGATCCGACCTCACTTCGGGCGTGAAGCCGGGGACGTCATAAGGCTCTGACCAGCGCATATGCTGACTTTAGAGCTTGAATGCAATTTCTGTGATGTTTCGGTTATGTGTTCAGGAGTTGACGGCAAGCCGGTCTCGGGGTTTGACTTCGACCACCATCCGCGGGTGGGGTCCGCTCGCCCCCTGACCATGAAAGTGAGCCGGTGTTGAACAGACCAAGCTCAGCCCCACGACTTCTCACCGCAGGTTTGGCCGCACTGACGGCGGCTCTGACCCTGGTGGCCACCGGCTGCGGTGCCATTACCTCCGACGGTGGTGAAACCGAGAGCCAGACCCACAGCGTCGAGGACGGTTTCCACGTCGGTCTCCTCCTGCCCGACCTGTACACCGCCCGCTACGAGGCGTTCGACTACCCCTACTTCGAGGCCGCGCTCGAGGAACAGTGTCCCAACTGCGAACTGTCCTACGCCAACGCCGACGGTGACGTCGACGAACAGCAGACCCAGGCACAGGCCATGCTCACCGACGGGGTCGACATCCTGGTCCTGGACGCGGTCGACGCAGCAGCCGCCGCCGGTACCGTCAACGAGGCCAAGAGCCAGGGCGTGCCGGTGCTCGCCTACGACCGGCTCGCCGAGGGCGGCGTCGACACCTACATCTCCTTCGACAACCACCGGGTCGGCCAGGTTCAGGCCGAGTCCCTGATCGGCGCGATGGAAGAGGAGGGCACCGCGGGTGAAGGCCAGATCGTCATGATCAACGGCTCACCCACCGACCCCAACGCCGGTGACTTCAAGGCCGGAGCCCACGAGATCTTCGAGGGCCAGGTCGAGATCGGCCAGGAGTACGACACCCCGGACTGGTCTCCGGAGGAGGCCACCAGTCAGATGGAGGGCGCCATCACCTCCTTGGGCGTGGACGAGATCGTCGGAGTCTACGCGGCCAATGACGGCATGGCCTCCGGTGCCATCGCCGCCCTGCGCAGTGCCGGTGTGAGTGTGGCGGACCTGCCGCCGGTGACCGGACAGGACGCCGAGTTGGCCGCCATCCAGCGCATCATCGCCGATGAGCAGTACATGACCGTCTACAAGGCGATCCAGCCCCAGGCCGAACTGGCCGTCGCCGCGACGATGGCCCTGGCCACCGGTGAGGAGGTCGAGGCGGGCGAGTACGAGATCACCGAGATGGAGGACGGCGGAGGCACGGCCGTCCAGGCCATCCTGCTCGAACCGGTCGCGATCACCAAGGACAACATCGGGGACACGGTGGTCTCCGATGGCTACTACACCATCGAAGAGATCTGCACCTCTGACTACGAAGACACCGAGTTCTGCCAGGAAGCCCTCTAGGCACGACTCTTTCGACCGGCCCCGGGGCGGGACCCCGGTGCGGGGAGACCCGCCCCGGGACGGTCGAAAGGAGTAAGGAAGACAGCGGTAAACATGAGTAAACCCGTCCTGGAACTGTCCGGGATCTCCAAGACCTTCGGGGCCGTCAGGGCTCTCGATGGGGTCGACTTCCACGTCGATGAGGGCGAGGTCGTGGCCCTGTTGGGTGACAACGGTGCCGGTAAGTCCACCCTGGTGAAGGTCATCGCCGGTGCGCACACGGCGGACGCCGGCGGTGTGATCGCCTGGGACGGCACACCGGTCACCATCGCCAATCCGGCCGACGCCCAGCGTCTGGGCATCGCCACCATCTACCAGGACCTCGCCCTGTGCGACAACCTGGACATCGTAGGCAACCTGTTCCTGGGTAGTGAACGGCTGCACTTTCCCGGCACCCTCGACGAGGTCGAAATGGAACGCCGGGCCTGGGAACTCCTCGACTCGCTCTCGGTCAGCATCCCCGACCTTCGGGTGCCGGTGTCCTCCCTCTCGGGCGGTCAGCGCCAGATCATCGCCATCGCCCGATCCCTGCTGGGTCAGCCCCGCGTGGTGATGCTCGACGAGCCGACCGCCGCGCTGGGCGTGGCCCAGACCGCACAGGTCCTGGACCTGATCGAACGCCTGCGTGACCAAGGGCTGGGCGTGGTCCTGATCAGCCACAACATGGCGGACGTGCGTGCGGTGGCCGATCGCGTCTCGGTCCTGCGCCTGGGTCGCAACGCCGGTGACTTCTCGGTCGCCGACACCAGTTACGAGGAGATCGTCGCGGCGATCACCGGCGCGGCCGACAACCCGGTCTCGCGTCGTTCGAACCGTACGGACCAGGGGTCCATGGCGACGGAGGACCAGCGATGAGCCAGCAGACTCCGGTCGTGAGGGAACCCGGACAGGGAACCGGCCCCTCCACGCCCCGACGAGACCCCCGACTGCTGTCGGTGGCCGCCAGCCCTCGGGGCTGGTGGACGGCGATCAAGCGCAATCTTCGTTCGGGCGAACTGGGCGCGGCCCCGGTCGTCATCGGACTGGTCCTCATCGCGATCGTCTTCCAGTCGCTCAACGATCGCTTCCTGTCCCCGCAGAACCTATCCAACCTCACGGTGCAGATCGCCGCGATCGGCTTGATGACCACCGGTGTCATCATGGTGCTGCTTCTCGGCGAGATCGACCTGTCCATCGGTTCCGTCGCGGGCCTGTCCGCCGGTGTCCTGGGTGTGACCGTGATGCGGCACGGCTTCCCCGAGTGGGCGGGCATCCTCACCGCGCTGGGGGTCGGCCTGCTGGTCGGCCTGATCCACGGGGTGATCTTCGCCAAGATCGGAGTCCCCGCCTTCGTGGTGACCTTGGCCGGGTTGTTGGGCTGGCAGGGACTCCATCTCTTCCTGATGGCCCCTGACGGCACCATCAACACCCGTTCCGATGGACTCATCGCGGCCCTGACCCAGACCTACTTCGTGCCGTGGATCGGTTGGGCGGTCGTCGCGCTGGCGCTCTTCCTCTACGCCTCCACGGTATTGACCGCCGAACGGCGCCGCCGGTTGTCCTCCCTGCCCTACAAGCCTCTTCCCGAGGTGCTGCTGCGTACCGGTCTACTGGCGCTGCCGCTGGTCGCGGGGGTGTGGGTGGTCAACCAGCACAAGGGTGTCTCCCTGGCGTTCCTGATCTTCGTCGGCGCGGTGGTCGTGCTCGACCTGGTACTGCGCAAGACCCGCTACGGGCGGATGGTCTACGCGGTGGGAGGTAACGCCGAGGCGGCGCGCCGGGCCGGTATCAACGTGATCCTCATCCGAATCTCGGTCTTCGGGATCGCCTCCACCCTCGCCGCGCTCGGCGGGATCATGCTGGTCTCGCGCAACATCGCGGCGAGCACCACCACCGGTGGTGGGTCGGAGTTGATGATGGCCATCGCCGCGGCGGTCATCGGCGGAACCAGCCTGTTCGGTGGGCGCGGCAACGCCTACTCCGCGCTGCTGGGCGGCCTGGTGCTGGGCGCCATCACCTCCGGGCTGCTGCTCCTGCCCAACGTGGACACCTCGGTCCGGTTCATGATCACCGCGGCGGTCCTGCTCGTGGCGGTCATCCTCGACGCGGTCTCGCGGCGTGGACGCAAGACCCACGCCAGGGGCGGGGCCTAGCGAGGCGGCACCAGCGTCATTCGACCTCTCCCGCGGGAGGGGCGGCCCTTCCGTCCAGGGCCGCTCAGGTCCCGGGCCGGTCCCACACCCACCGGCCCGGGACCTGGCATGAGAGGACCCCGGTGGACTCTTCACGGTCTCCGGTGACGCTCTGGGCCGCTTCTCCCCTCCCGTTCTCGAGGGGCCGGTTCTTCGCCCTCAGGGTCAGGTGAAGTGCGTCACCTTCCTCGCTTGGTGGCGTACCCGTGCCGAGCCTCGGCCTCGGCGGAGGCCGCCTGCCGAGAGGACCTTGGGTCCCAGAAGTGGGCCTTCCTTGCCGGATTGGAGGGCTCGATGCCCTGACCTGCGTCGACCTGGAAAGAGGGTGAGGGGAGCGCCCCTGAGGCCCAAGGTCCGATGTGGGACGGGACACTCAGGGCCCTCGGGTCCCTTGGTCCCACCGGGATGAGGGCGAAAGTCCCAAGGTCAGGGGGTGGTCTCGGTGCCTTGGCGAGTACTGCTAGCTTCACCCCCGACAAAGCCGCCGGCCATTGCGGGGGCGTCGCACGCCATGGTGACGCACCCCTGTTCGGCCATGCCCGAGAACCCGGGGCCACCTGAGAACCTACGGAGACACATGCGCAAGATCCTCATCGTCGGTGCCGGCCAATCCGGGCTTCAGCTCGCGCTGGGTCTGCTCGCGGAGGACTACGACGTCACCTTGGTCGATCCGAGGGGGCCCGACGAGATCAGGACGGGACGGGTGATGTCCACCCAGTGTCTCTTCGGTCCCGCCCTGCGCCGTGAACGTCGACACGGGCTGGCCCTCTGGGACGACCTGGCTCCGGAGGTGACCGGAGTCGGTGTGCGAGTGACACGTCGCGAAGGCGGTTCCACTCCCGAGGTGGGTTGGGTCGGGCGTCTGTCCGAACCCGCCAGGTCGGTGGACCAACGGCTGAAGATGGCCGCCTGGTCGGAACTGTTCGTCCAAGGCGGCGGCCGCTTCCTGCGTCACCGGGTGAGCTCGGTGGAGTTGGAGACGCTCGGCGCCGGGTACGACCTCGTGGTCGTCGCCGCCGGCAGGGGGGAGCTCGCCGAGGTCTTTCCTCGCGACGAACGGCGTTCGCCCTTCCAGGAGCCCCAGCGTGCCCTGTCGATGGCCTATGTGAGCGGGGGCGAGTCGCGGCCTGGGGGCGGGGTGCTGTCGCGCACCGCGATCCCGGGGGTGGGCGAGGTGTTCACCCTGCCGACGTACTCCCTGAACGGACCCTGCCACGCCGTGATGGTGGAGGCGCTGCCGGGTGGTCCGCTCGACGGGCCACTGCCCCCAGGGACCACCGGTGAGGACCTGCTGGCGGGTCTGCTGGACGTGCTCCGCAGATACGCGCCCTGGGAGTACGAACTTTTCGCGCACGCCCGTCTGGCCGACCCGATGGCGGCCCTGTACGGCGGCTACACGCCGGTGGTGCGGGAACCCGTGGCCCACCTTCCGGGAGGCGCCCTGGTCTGGGGTATGGCCGATGCCGTGGTCACCAACGACCCCATCACCACCCAAGGCGCCAACATGGCCTCACTGTGCGCCGAGATCTACCGGCGGGCCATCGTCGACCACGGGGCACGCTCCTTCGACGAGGCGTTCATGCGGGCCGCCTTCGCCGACTACTGGCGGCGCGCACGCCAGGTCACCGCGTGGAGTCGGGTGATGCTGTCCGGGCCGAACCACGTATGGGAGCTCTACCGGCTGGCCGAACGGCACCAGCCCACCGCCGACCGGTTCGCCGACTCCTTCAGCGATCCCAGCGGGCTCATCGACTGGTTCCTGCACCCCGAACGGGCGATGGAGTACGTCGACTCGATCCGACGCGGCCGGACCGAAACCAGCGATTCGCCCTATGTTCGGATCCCCTGACCTGGGTCGAGTGAGGGGAGATGTAGCCTCGTCGCCTGATGTTCGCTGATCTCTTCACTCCCACCGCCCACGGTCTGTTCGGCCAGCTCGACGCCTGGGTCCTCCTTCTCGTGGCGGCGGTCGCGGTCCTGTTCGGGGCCGCCGTCCAGAGCATGGTCGGTCTGGGTCTGGGCCTGGTGGCCGCGCCGGTCATCTCCTTCCTGGATCCCACGCTCATGCCCGGGACGCTCCTGATCACCGTGATCGTCCTTCCGGTGCTGACGTTGGTCCAAGAGTGGCGTCACGTGGACTGGCACGGCATGCTCTGGGCCATGCCCGCGCGTGTCCCCGGAACCATCGCGGGTGTCGGGGTCGTGGCCCTCCTCGATCCCCGTGCGCTGGCCGCCTTCATCGGGGTCATGGTGCTGGTGGCCGTCGCGCTGACCCTGTGGTCCTTCAAGGTGCGCATCACGAGGTCCTCCCTGGTCGCCGCGGGCCTGCTCTCGGGGTTCGCCGGTACCGCCACCTCCGTGGGCGGCCCACCGATGGCCTTGCTCTACCAGAACGAGTCGCCGGAGAAGGTTCGTGCCAGCCTGGCCGCCTTCTTCCTCTTCGGCGGGGTGTTCTCCGTGGTGGCCTTGGCCGTGGGCGGCCAGATCGACGTCCGCACCACCGCCGCCGGGATCATCCTGATCCCCTTCGTCGGGCTGGGTTTCATCCTGGGTGCCCGGGTGCGCCGCCGGGTGGACCCGGGCAGGATGAGGACCATCCTGTTGTCCGTGGTGACCGCCTCCGCCTTGGGGCTTCTCGGACAGGCGGTCCTCCGATAGCCTCGCACCCGATGCTCAGGGGTAACGATGGTGGCAAAACCGAGTAATCTACGCCGGAACGGCGCACCCGGGGAGGCCCTCCGTGGTGAGCGGGACACGCGGCCCCATCGGTCCGGGTACCGGCGAGCCTTCGGACACGGGGTTCCCGGTGAGGGCCATGGGCCAGGGGCCCATAAACTCGAGTATGTATACCTGCCGGTAGCCAAGGTCGACCAAGACAGGGGCGGGCGGGGGNCAGACGTAAGCGGACACGCGGGACGAGGGGACTGACGAGACAGTGACACTGTTCGAGTCGATGCACAATCCGGAAGCGCTCAAGAGGCTTCCGGCCGAACAGCTCCCTGTGCTGGCCCAGGAGATCAGGGAGTTCCTGATCCGCTCCTGCGCACAGACCGGCGGGCACCTGGGTCCCAGCCTCGGCGTCGTCGAGCTGAGTATCGCCCTGCACCGGGTCTTCGACTCTCCCAAGGACCCCCTCCTCTTCGACACCGGGCACCAGGCCTACGCGCACAAGGTTCTCACCGGCCGCCATGACTTCAGCAACCTCAAGTCCGAGGGCGGCCTGTCCGGCTACCCCTCACGCGCCGAGTCCGAACACGACTTCATCGAGAACTCCCACGCCTCCACCGCCCTGTCCTACGCCGATGGCATGGCCAAGGCCAACGAGGTCCAAGGACGCACCGACCGCACCGTCGTCGCCGTCATCGGAGACGGCGCCCTCACCGGCGGGATGGCCTGGGAGGCCCTCAACAACATCGCGGAGAAGAAGAACCGCCGCCTGGTCATCGTCGTCAACGACAACGGCCGCTCCTACTCGCCCACCATGGGTGGTTTGGCCGACCACCTGGCCTCGCTGCGCATGACCCCCGGCTACGAGCAGGCCCTCGACCTGGCCAAGACGACCCTCAACCGCACCCCGGTGGTCGGCCAGCCCCTCTATGAGGCCCTGCACGGACTCAAGAAGGGCCTCAAGGACACCATCCAGCCGCAGATGATGTTCGAGGACCTGGGACTGAAGTACCTGGGGCCCATCGACGGTCACGACGAGCAGGCCCTGGAGAAGTCGCTGCGTCGCGCCCGTGACTTCGGTGGCCCGGTGATCGTCCACGTCATCACCCAGAAGGGCAAGGGCTACGCCCCCGCCGAGAACCACGACGAGGACCAGTTCCACGCCCCCGGACCCTTCGACGTCGACACCGGACAGGCCAAGCCCGGCCCCAAGGTGGAGAAGTGGACCGGCGTCTTCGCAGACACCATGGTCGAACTCGGCGCCGAACGTGAGGACATCGTCGGCATCACCGCCGCCATGCTCCACCCCACGGGGCTGAACAAGTTCGCCGATGCCTACCCGGACCGCGTCTTCGACGTCGGTATCGCCGAGCAGCACGCCGCCACCGCCGCCACCGGCATGGCGATGAACGGTCTGCACCCGGTGGTCGCCGTCTACGCGACCTTCCTCAACCGCTGTTTCGACCAGGTGCTCATGGACGCCGCCCTGCACCGCCAGGGCGTCACCTTCTGCCTGGACCGAGCCGGTGTCACCGGTAACGACGGCGCCAGCCACAACGGCATGTGGGACATGTCCATCCTCCAGGTCGTGCCCGGTCTGAGGCTGGCCGCTCCGCGCGACGCCGAGCGCCTGCGCACCCTGTTGCGCGAGGCCGTGGCCGTGGAGGACGCTCCCACCGTCGTGCGTTACCCCAAGGGCGCCGTGGCCGAGGAACTGCCCGCGATCGACAAGATCGGCGGGATGGACCTGCTGCGTCGTGCCACCGACAACGGTCACTCCAAGGACCTGCTCATCGTGGGCGTGGGCACCATGGCCCAGGTCGCCTGTGAGGTCGCCGACCGCATGGCCGATCAGGGCATCGGCGTCACCGTCATCGACCCGCTCTGGGTCAAGCCCTTGGACGAGGCCCTGGTGGCCGAGGCGGCCGAGTATTCCGTGGTCGCCGTGGTGGAGGACAACGGTCGCACCGGCGCCGTGGGCGACGCCGTGGCCCGCCTACTGCGCGACCACGAGGTCGACGTGCCCGTGCGCACCTTCGGCATCGAGCAGGAGTTCCTGGACCACGCCAAGCGGGATCGGATCCTCCAACAGCAGGGCCTGACCCCGCAGGAGCTGTCCCGTAAGCTCACCGAAACGGTCTCTCGGCGCGGTGAGGGCTCCGGGGACGCTCGAGAGTTGGCCGACAGGACCGCTTGAGGCGCTTTCGTACCGCCGTGCCTTCTGGCGGCACCGGATGAAGGCTCCGGTGCTGCCAGAATGGGGTCATGACCTCTTCCGTACCCGAGCAGAGCCCCGAACCGCCCACCTGGGAGGAGGCCACCCCGCTCCGGGTGGCCGTGATCGGCTCAGGCCCGGCCGGGATCTACACCGCCGACGCGCTCACCCGCCAACGTCGTGTCCCCGTCCACGTGGACGTCCTCGACCGACTGCACACCCCTTACGGGTTGGTGCGTCACGGTGTGGCCCCCGACCACACCAAGATCAAGGGTGTGGCCAAGGCCCTGCGCCGGATCCTGGAACATCCGAGCGTGAACTTCGTCGGTGGGGTCGACTTCGGCGTCGACCTCACACGTGAGGACCTGGCCCGTTCCCACCACGCCGTGGTCTACGCGACCGGGGCCTCCGTCGACCGGAGGATGAACGTACCGGGTGAGGACCTGCCAGGCAGTCTCGCCGCCACCGCCTTCGTCAATTGGTACTGCGGTCACCCCGACAGCGAACTGGAACGCTTCGTTCTGGACGCCGAGGAGGTCGCCGTGGTCGGTGCGGGCAACGTGGCCTTGGACGTGGCCAGGATCCTGGCCAAGACCGCGGACGAACTCAGGCACACCGACATCCCCCAGAACGCCTTGGACGTGCTCGCCGCCAGCCGGGTACGAACCGTGCACGTACTCGCCCGGCGCGGCCCCCTCCAGGCCAAGTTCACCGCACCCGAACTGCGCGACCTACTGGAACTGCCCGGCGTGGACGTCATCGTGCGCCCTGAACAGGTCGACATCGAACTCACCGACGTCGGTACCGGTCGCCCCGAGCTACGCCGGGTCGAGCGGGCCGCCCGTACCAACCTCAAACTCCTGCGCGAACAGGCCGCGCGTGCTCCCCGGGAAGGCCCGCGACGCATCGAATTCCATTTCTGGACCCGCCCTGAACAGATCCTGGGCACGGACCGCGTGAGCGGGCTGCGCGTGGAACACACCCGCCTGGACGATGAGGGACGCCTGGAAGGGCTGGGGGAGTACTCCACCCTGAACGTGGGCATGGTGCTGCGTTCGGTGGGTTACGCGGGCGTTCCCCTGGCCGGGGTTCCCTTCGACGAACGTGAACGGACCGTCCCCCAAGAACACGGGCGTGTTCTGGACACCGAGGGAGGTGTCGTGCCGGGTGATTACGTCGCCGGCTGGATCAAGCGTGGCGCCACCGGTGTGATCGGGACCAACAAGTCCGACGCCGCGGGGACCGTGCGCTCCCTACTGGCCGACTCCCCGGAGCTGCGTGCCGCGGTCCCCGACCCGGTCGACCTGACCGAGGTATTGGCCGCACGTGGCCTGGCCGTCAGCGACTACGAGGACTGGTTGCGCATCGATCGGGCCGAGGCCGAACACGCCACCGACCTCGGACGTGGTGAACGGGTCAAACTGGGGGCGTGGAAGGCCTACCGCAAGGCCCTGGGGCGGAACTGAAGTTCAGTTCACTCGTTCCGCCTCGGCGCCGTAGGTGTTGCACCCCCGCACGGTCGTGTTCTCCCAGCCCTCTTGGAGCCAATGGGTGCGGGAGACCGCGCTGCCATGGGTGTCCAGATCACCCTCGGCGTTGAAGTGCCGATTGACCACCTCCAGCGCGTCGCCCTCGGGGTCGGTCAGGCCGCGCAGTCCGATCGCGGCCATGCACTCGGCCTGGAGCTCGGTCCGGCGTAGGGTGTCCAGTTCGTCGTCCTCGCTCCCCGCGCTCATGCGCAGCTCGTGGGAGACCCCCAGGATGCCGGTCGCCTGCTGGAGGTGGTGAGCGTATTCGTGTCCCATCAGGGCCAGCCACACGACCTCGCGCTCATCCGAGGGGATCGAGTTGGACACCTCACGCACGTTGGGCAGGACCACGGTGATCCGTTCACGGTCGCTCTCGTAGTAGGCCATGGTGAAGGACTCCGCGGTGTCGCTGGGCAGAGCCTGTTCGGACATGGTGACCTCGGGCAGTTCCCGGGCCAGTCTGAGTTCGTCCAGGACGGGGGCCCATAGGGCGTCCAGGCAATCCAGGGCCTCCTGGGAAAAGGCCTCCCAGGAATCGTTCGCGTCAACGTCCAAGGGCGGGAGTTCACAGTCGACGGGTGGGGGAGTGGCCACGTCGTAGAGCGGGTGTTCGACCAGGTCCACCTCCACTGGGGAGGGGCGCGCGAACAGTTCTCCATCCCGGTACGTGGACAGGTCCGCCCCGCCGGGGGAGGACTGTTCCTGTGGGGTGTTGGCCACGGTCACCACACCGGCGACCAGCGCGATCAGGGCCAGGCAGGCGGCGGCGCACGCCGCGATCAGTACGGCCTTGGCCTTGTCGGAGTGCCGGGAGGCACGCGGCCGTGGGCCCGGGGGAGGCCAGGACGGCCCCACGGGTCCGGCGTGCCGGGGAGCATGGGAAGGGTGAGCCGGACGGGCGGGCTCGGGGTAGGGGCGTCCGGCCGGATACCCATAGGCCCACGGAGGCGGCCCCTCGGGCCTCGGCGGAGGCCCTTGCTGAGGATGAGAGGGCTGTGGGGGGCGTGCGGCGTGCGGGTTCTGTGCGGGGTGGGAGGGCTGACCACCGTAGGGGGCGGGCCCTGGCCAGGTTGCGCCGGGGCCCTGCGCCGTGGGGCGGCGGGTCCGGCCCCCTTGAGGTAGGACCGGATGCGGCCTTTCGGGGGCCTGGGACAGGGGCGATTCCTGGGACGGAAGCGAACTCTGGGTGTCCTTCGCCGGCTGCGGCTCGCCGGGAAGAGCGCCGCGCCGGTCGGGCCGGGAGAAGTGCTCCCCGGGAGCCTCGTCGCCGGTTCGGTAGTCCACGGGGCCGTCCTCGTCATCGCGCCTGCACGGTTCGGGCATGTCCGTTTCGTACCCATGAAGCGGACAACTGCCCCATGGTTCAATTATGGGGTAAATCAGTCATGTCGGTGGTCGGAGCCCCCTCCTCTCGCTCCACCGGTCGGTAGCGCACACCAAAGCCCGCCATCATGTCCTGAAGCTCGGATTCGAAGAGCGGTTCCATGTCGCGCACCACGAAGTCCAGGTGTTGGAACACCTCCATGCACACCACCCCGTAGACGCGCACCCAGCACCTGGTCAACACCAGGGCCGCTCCCACCGAGACGTCGTGGACCGATAGCCCCACCGTGTCGGCGAAGGAGTTCAACTCCTTACGGAGGTCGGGGTCGATCTCCTCCTCGGCGGGCAGCGGGATGTCCTTCTCTTGGAGGAGTTGTTCGAACAGGGCGAAGAAGGTGGAGCCGAAACGGCCACCGGCCGCCACCGCGGGGGTGATGTCGGACTCCGGTCCGATCCGAACACGCGGGCCGAACATCACCGAGAACTCCGTGGGATGGGTGATGGCCCAGCCCCGCAGGGCACGCAGTGCCCGGTGCAGGCGCAGTTCGGTGTCCTCGGGCGGGGCCGAGGCGTCGGCCGAGGAGACGGCGTCGGCCAACTCGTCGAACATGTCGGCGGTGATCGCCACCAACAGGGCGTCGATACCGGGCACGTAACGGTACAAGCCCGGGGCGGTCATGCCCATCTCGCGGGCGATCGCGCGCAGGGAGACCCCGGCGACCCCATGCTCCACCAGGTGGCGGCGGGCGATCGATTTGATCTCGGCGAGTGTGGCCTCGCGCACACGCTCACGGCGACTGAGCGTGCCATCGGCCCGCGGTCCGCTCGTGGCCTGTGGGTTCGTCATGTTCGGTAGGACACCTCGTCTCGCGCCGATTTCATGGCGCTGGTCGGTTCAAGGCGACGATATTGACATCGTAATGGGCGCACGCTTAAGTGAACACCGTTAGCAAACAGCGTTAACGAACATGATGCTCGTTAGCTCGGAGGACGGTCATGTCGACGAACACGGGATTCTTCGGCCTACTGGGTCTGGCTGCCCACCGAGGCAGAAGAGGGATCCTCGCCCTCACCGGTCTGTTCGTCCTCGCTTCCCTGCTCTGGGGCCTGGGCGTCTTCAACGACGTCAGCCAAAGCGGCTTCGAGGACCCGGCCTCGGAGTCCGCTCGGGCCATGGACCTCCTCCAAGACGAACTCGGCCACGCCGACATCGACGTCATCGCGGTCTTTCGCAGCGACGAGACGCGGGTCGACAACCCAAGCTTCGCCAAAGCGGTGCAGCGCATCGCCGATGACCTCCCCGAAGACGTCGTCTCCGACTTCGACCTCTACCTCGACGAGGATCTGGCGGACATCGAACGCGGCATGCTCGTGTCCGAGGACATGCACGCCACCTACATGCCCATCACCCTCACCGGAGCCACCCACGAGGAACGCCTGTCCCAGTTCGAGGACGTGGCCGCCGCTCTGGAGGCAGGCCCCCTCCGAACCCACCTGGGCGGTCCCATCGCGGTCGAGCACGAACTCTCCGAGACCGCCGAGACCGACATCGTCCGCGCCGAACTCCTCACCCTGCCCCTGCTGCTCCTCTTGCTGGTCCTGATCTTCGGTGGTCTCATCGCGGGCCTGATGCCCTTGGCCGTCGGCGCTCTGGCCATCCTCGGCTCCCTCACCGTGCTACGGGCGCTCACCCACGTCACCGAGGTCTCCGTCTTCGCCATCAACGTGGCCACCCTGCTGGGCCTGGGTTTGGCGATCGACTACGGCCTGTTCATGGTCAGCCGTTTCCGTGAGGAGCTGAACAAGGGCCGCTCGGTGCGCGACGCGGTCGGCCGAACCGTGGACACCGCAGGCCGCACCGTCGCCTTCTCCGGTGTCACCGTCGGCATCGCTTTCGCCGGGCTGCTCTTCTTTCCCCAGCCCATCCTCCAGTCCATCGGCTGGGGAGGCATCGCCGTCGTCGCCTTCGACCTCGTCGCCGCCCTGGTCTTCCTGCCCGCCCTGATGTCGGTGGTGGGCCACCGAATCGATCGTCTGAAGCTGCCGCTGCCGCGGCGCACCGTCACCGGAGCGGTCGATGAGAGCGTCGGGGCCTGGGCCCGCCTGGCTCGCGTCGTCATGCGTGGACCGGCGGTCTCCCTGGTCGCGGTCGCCTGTGTCCTGGTGGCTTTCAGCTCCGGGCTCGCCTCGGCCGACCTGGGTACCACCGACCAGCGTTACCTGCCCGTCGACGCCCCTTCCCGGCTCGCCACCGAGGCGATGGGGGAGGAGTTCCCGGCCGGCCAGGTCGGTCGTCTGCACGTGGCGGTGGTGGGTGAACCCGGCGAGGAGGACCTGAACGCCTACGTCGAACGCCTGGAGAACCTTCCCGGAGCGGCGCGCGCCGGCGTGGAACGCACCGGTGAGGGCATCGCCCACATCGAGGTGGGCTACCAGGGCGCCACCGACGCGCCCGAGATCCAGGCGCTGGTGGAGGACGTGCGGGCCCAGGAGACACCGGAGGGCGCAGAGGAGGTCCTCGTGGGCGGTGTGGCCGCGATGCAACTGGACAACCTCGACGCCATCGTCGAGAACGCGCCCACCACCATCGGGTTCATCATCGGTTCCACCCTGCTCCTGCTCTTCCTCGCCTTCGGCTCCCTCGTGCTGCCGATCAAGGCGGTACTCATGGGGGCCTTGTCCCTGGGCGCGTCACTGGGCGTGGTGGTCTGGGGGTTCCAGGAGGGGCACTTCTCGGCCTTGCTGGGCTTCGAGGCGGTCGGCACCATCGACCCCACCTATCTGGTGCTGGTCACCATCGTCTCCTTCGGATTGGCGATGGACTACGAGCTGTTCCTGTTGAGCCGAGTGCGAGAGGAGTACCTGCGCAGCGGTGACAACACCGCTTCGGTGGCGCTGGGCCTGCAACGCACTGGGCGGATCATCACCAGTGCGGCCCTGCTGCTGGGCGTGGTCCTGCTGGCGATGGGCACCTCGGGGCTGCTCTTCTTGAAGATCATCGGCGTGGGCCTGGCGATCGCGGTCCTGGTGGACGCCACCCTGGTGCGGGCGGTGATGGTGCCCGCCACCATGCGCCTGCTCGGTGATCGGAACTGGTGGCTTCCGCGTCCGCTACGGTGGCTGCACGACCGGATCGGTATCTCCGAGGGTGGAGACGAAGAGGAACCGACCCGGACCCGCCGCGAACCCGAGCGAGTATCCGCGAGCGTGTGACCTCCATGAGTGCGCGGGCCGGGGTGGCGGCACCGGGTTCGCCCATCACCCCGGTGCGGTCTTACTCCTCGAAGAGTTGCTCCGCGTTGGTGACGGGAAGGTCGAAGACCTTGTCGACCCAGGCTTCGACCCGGTTCGGGTCGGTGGGGCCGTGGGCCGCTGCGGACAAAACGCCTAAAGTCGGAAAACGTCCGACTTCCATCGGATCAGTGACCACAGGAATGCGTTCCGGTCCCAACACGATGGGGTGGAGGACGAAACCCGGATGTCCCAAGGAAATGGGTTTGTCGTACCAGTCGGCCACATGCCGGCGAGGGCAGATCACCAAGAGGGCGGTGGGGCATTCGTTCTTGGCGCGTAGTGCCACCAGATATTCCGGCCAAGTTAAACGTTTGCGCTCGCTGGTGTCGCGTTGAACCTCCACCACGACACCCATCAGCTTGCCCAACGGGTCTTCACCGGCCTTGCCGCGCAGCATGATCGCGACGTCGGACCGGCGTTCGACCGGGTCGACGTGTCCGAGGTCGCAGGAGGTCGGTTCGCTGCGGTCGTACTTCGGTATCTCCACTCCGAGGTCTCGCAGGAAGGCCACCGCCACGTCGGGGGCGTCGGAGAACAGCTCCGCGTAGATCTGGTGTTCGGATGAAACGGCCATGGAAGACACATTGCCGAAAGTTATCGGCGAGCATGTTCGTGTAATTGAAATGCGATGACAAGTCGTTTGGCTTGGGGAATGAGCGATATGTTAAGGGGGTCGGAAATGACAGGAAACGGGCCCGGCCTCCGTAGGAGACCGGGCCCGTTCGGGAACTACCGGATGCGACCTCAGACGGCCTTCGGGTCACCCTCGTGGAAGGGCTTGCCGTTCACCGCGGTGGAGACGCCGACCTTGTCCAGGTACGGGGTGATGCCACCGGTGTGGAAGGGCCAACCGGCACCCGTGATCAGGCACAGGTCGATGTCGGCGGCCTCGGCCACGACACCCTCGTCCAGCATGATCTGGATCTCCTTGGCCAGAGCGCGCAGGGCCCGGTCCAGGATCTGGCTCTCCTCGGACGGGTCGTCCCCACCCTTGAGAAGCTCCTTGACCTCGGGGTCGATGGTGAAGTCAGGGGCGAAGATCTGCGACTTGCCGGCCTCGACCACGGCCTCCAGTTGCGGGGAGACCGCGAAACGCTCGGGGAACGCGGCGTTCAGGGTCTGGGCGACGTGCAGACCGACGGCCGGGCCGACCAGTTGCAGCAGCATCAGCGGCGACATCGGAAGACCCAGCGGTGCGACCGCGCGGTCGGCGACCTCAGGTTCGGTGCCCTCGCCCACGGCACCCAGGACCTCGCCCATGAACAGGGTGAGCAGGCGGTTGACGACGAACGCCGGGGCGTCCTTGCACAGCACCGAGGTCTTCTTCAGCTTCTTGGCGACGGCGAAGGCCGTGGCCAGGGAGGCGTCGTCGGTCTTCTCGCCGCGAACGATCTCCAGCAGCGGAAGGACGGCGACCGGGTTGAAGAAGTGGAAGCCCACGACCCGCTCGGGGTGCTCGAGCTTGGAGGCCATTTCGGTGATCGACAGGGAAGAGGTGTTGGTGGCGAGGATCGCCTCGGGGGAGACCACGGCCTCCACCTCGGCGAAGACCTGCTGCTTGATCTCCATCTTCTCGAAGACGGCCTCGATGACGAAGTCGGCGTCCGAGAAGGCGTCCTTGGTCAACGAACCGGTGACCAGGCCCTTGAGGCGGTTGGCCTTGTCCTGGTTGACACGCCCCTTCTTCAGGAGTTTGTCGACCTCACCGTGGACGTAGGCCACGCCCTTGTCCAGACGCTCCTGGTCCAGGTCGGTCATGACGACCGGAACGTCGAGGCGACGCGCGTACAGCAGGGCCAGCTGACCGGCCATCAGACCGGCGCCGACGACGCCGACCTTGGTGACCTTGCGGGCCAGCGACTTGTCCGGGGCACCGGCGGGACGCTTGGCGCGCTTTTGCACCAGGTCGAAGGCGTACAGACCCGCCTTGAGCTCGGGGCTCATGATCAGGTCGGCCAGCGCCTCGTCCTCGGCGGCGAAGCCCTCGTCACGGGTGCGGTCCTTGGCTTGGGCGACCAGTTCGACGGCGCGGGCCGGGGCCGGGGCGGCGCCGTGCAGCTTGCCCTCGACGGTGAAACGGGCCATGTTGACCGCGTTGTCCCAGGCTTCGCCCTTGTCGACCTCGGGGCGCTCCACCTCGACGTCGCCCTTGAGGACCTGGGAGACCCAGCGCAGGGACTCCTCGACGAAGTCGGCGGGTTCGAAGATCGCGTCGGCGATCCCCATCTCGAAGACCTGCTCGCCCTTGATGACCTTGTTCTGGGCGAGCGGGTTGTCGATGATGATCTTGAGGGCCTTCTCGGCGCCGATCAGGTGGGGCAGCAGGTAGGTGCCGCCCCAGCCGGGGACCAGGCCCAGGAAGGTCTCCGGCAAGGAGAAGGCCGGCACGCCGGAGGAGATGGTGCGGTAGGTGCAGTGCAGAGCCACCTCGACACCGCCGCCCATGGCCGCACCGTTGATCAGCGCGAAGGTCGGTACGTCCAGCTCACCGAGCTTGCGGAACACGTCGTGCCCGAGCTTGCCGATGGCCTCGGCCTGTTCGCGGGTCTGAATCGCGGGAACACCGCTCAGGTCGGCGCCGACGGCGAAGATGAACGGCTTGCCGGTGACGGCCACCGCGACGATGTCGGTGCGCGCCTTGGCGGCCTCGATCGCGGCGTCCAGGCTGAGTAGACCGCCGGGGCCGAAGGTGTTCGGCTTGGTGTGGTCGTGTCCGTTGTCCAGGGTGATCAGGACGGCCGTGCCGGCCCCGTAGGGGAGCTCGACGTCACGGGAGAGCGCCTTGGTGACGACCTCGTCCTTGAACAGTTCCCGGGCCTCTTCGATCGCGGTGCTCACTTGCCCCCCTCGTAGTTGGTGTTCTCCCACAGGATGGTCCCGCCCATGCCCAGGCCCACGCACATGGTGGTGAGGCCGTAACGGACGTCGGGACGCTCGGCGAACTGGCGCGCGAGCTGCATCATCAGGCGCACACCGGAGGAGGCCAGCGGGTGCCCCAGGGCGATGGCGCCGCCCCACGGGTTGACCCGGGCGTCGTCGTCGGCGATGCCGAAGTGCTCGAGGAAGGCCAGCACCTGGACGGCGAAGGCCTCGTTGATCTCGATGAGGCCGATCTCGTCCATCGTGATGCCCTGACGGGCGAACAGCTTCTCGGTGGCCGGGACCGGGCCCACGCCCATGACCTCGGGCTCGACTCCGGCGAAGGAGAAGTCGACCAGGCGCATCTTGGCGTCCAGGCCCAGCTCCTCGGCGACCTCCTCGGCCATCATCAGGGCGCCGGTGGCGCCGTCGTTGAGTCCGGCGGCGTTACCGGGCGTCACGTTGCCGTGGGCGCGGAAGGGGGTCTTGAGGCCGGCCAGGGACTCCATGGTGGTGCCGGGACGCGGCGGCTCGTCCTGGGTGGCCAGCCCGAAGCCCTGCTCCGCGGAGCGGACGAGCATTTCGACCAGGTCTTCCTGGATCTTGCCGTCGGCGTAGGCCTTGGCGACCTTCTCCTGGCTGCGCACCGCGTAGGCGTCGGCGCGCTCCTTGGTGATGGAGGGGTACCGGTCGTGCAGGTTCTCGGCGGTGTTGCCCATGACCAGCGCGGAGGGGTCGACCAGCTTTTCGGAGATGATGCGGGGGTTGGGGTCGACGCCCTCGCCCATGGGGTGACGGCCCATGTGTTCGACGCCACCGGCGATCACGACGTCGTAGGCACCGAAGGAGATGCCCGCTCCGGAGGTCGTGACGGCGGTGAGCGCGCCGGCGCACATACGGTCGATGGCGTAACCGGGGACGCTGCGGGGCAGGCCGGCCAGCAGGGCGGCGGTGCGGCCGATGGTCAGGCCCTGGTCGCCGATCTGGGTGGTGGCGGCGATGGCGACCTCGTCGACACGCTCCGGGGGCAGACCCGGGTTGCGGCGCATCAGTTCGCGGATGACGCGGACGACGAGGTCGTCGGCGCGCGTCTCGGCGTAGAGGCCCTTGCCTGATTTGCCGAACGGGGTGCGGACCCCGTCGACGAACACGACTTCGCGGGCGGTTCGCGGCACGATGGCCCCTCCTTCTTCAAGCGATGGGTGGACTGTCGCCCCCATGCTACTCGCCAGTAACAAATAGTGCGAGTGGTGGGGCGGACCACTTCGCGGAGGTGGGATCGCCCTACCGCGAGTGGTTGTGGCTTCACGGGGCAGCAGGGTGGAACGATCAAAGGTGCCCCCAAGGCAAGCTTGGGGTGCACGGGGCCGAGTCGAAGATCCGAACACGCCGTACCGGGCGGACCCGTGGCCGAAGGATCTCGCGGCCTGGTCCTTTCGACCTCGCGGAAAAGGAGGCCGAGGGCCTCACCCGCCCTCAGCCTCCTCATGGCCTTCCAAGTCGCCTAAAGCAGTGCCTTGGCCTCACGGTGACGTCCGGCCGCGTTGTAGGCTCCGGCCAGGTCACGGCGCAGCCGTAGGATCAGCCGCCGCACCTCCGGGTCACCAGAGGAGGTGAGCGCCGCCCGGTAGGCCTCGCGCAGCACGTCCACGGCCTCGTCGGCGCGACCGGCCTGAGTGTAGGAGCGACCCAGCCGGTGGTGCACGGTCAGGGTCTCCAAGTGGCCCCTGCCCAGACGGCGACGGCGTCCGGCCAACACCATGCGCAGTTGTGCGGCGGCCTCCTCGTAACGTCCGACCATGCTCTGTGCGGCGCTCAGCCCCAGGCGCAGTTCCTCGCGGCGTTCGGTGTGGGCGACGTCCTCGATGGCTCGCTCATAGTGGGCCACGGCGGCGTCCACCCGACCGCTGCGCCGGTAGCACACGGCCAGGCGCGCACGTGCCTCCACCGTGTCCTCGTCGGCGGCTCCGAACTGATTCTCGCGTTGTCCCAGCAGGATCTCCCACTGCCCGGCCGCGTCGGCGGGGCGTCCAGCGTCCTCGAACGCCCAGGCCAGGTTCTCCCGGATGATCTCCGAACGCGGGTGCTCCTCGCCGTAGATCGCCACGGCCTCGCCCAAGGCCAGTTCGAACTGTTGCACGGCCGCCTGGCGGCGTCCCATCTGCGCGTACTTGGTCGCGAGGTTGTTGCGGGCGGTGATGGTGTCCGGGTGCTCGGTGCCCAGTCGCTCCACGAGCGACTGCAAGGTGCGTTCCAGAGCGGCCGCGCGCATGCCGGCGGTGGGCACGGGTGGCGCGGAGGAGGGCCCAGACCCCTTTGGCAGGGCGGGAACCGGAGCGGCGGGCACGCGCACGGCGGAGGCCGCGACCTGCTCGGGAACCTGGGACGAGCGTTCCTCCGCACGCTCTTCGGGGGTGGGCAGGGTGGCCTCGGCCGGTTCGACCTCGACGGAACGCGTCAACCCGGTCCCACGCAGCAACGCACGCCAGAACGACAAGCAGACTCACCACATTTCCCTGATCGTGCACCGAGGCCTCATGGGTCACGGTTCGGTGCACACCCGACGGAGAAGGTCACGTGCTCCTACAGATCTTGAGCACATTTCTATAACTTAAACAGACAACGGGCCACGGACCAGGCATGAACCGCCCTTGGGGGGTGGTGACTTCGCTCACCTTTTGGTTCAACGTGGGTGAAGCGGGTAAAGCTCACCCATTTTCGGCTTCGCGCAGGGCTTTGGTCAAGGGCTCCGCGGTCAGCAGCACCTGCCAGTTCCGGGCCCCGCGCGTGCGCAGGAACTCACCCACCGAGTCCGGGTCCACGGTCTCCGGAGGCGCCCAGGCCAGCCTTCTGACGGCGTCCGGTAGCAGCAGGTTCTCGGTCGGCATCACCACCTCCTGCGCGATCCGCGCCACGGTCGAGCGTGCCGCGTCCAACCGGCGTGCCGCCTCGGGGGCCCGGTCGGCCCAGCGGTTCACCGGGGGAGGGCCGTCGCCGGGGGCGTTGGGACGCGGAAGTTCGGGCTGGGCCATGTCCCGGGCCCGATTGATCGCCTTGATCCAGGTGTTCACGTAGCGCCGGGCGAGTTTGATGCCGAACTGACGGATCCGGGTCAGCTCGGTGGGGGTGCGCGGCATCGCCATGGCCGCCTCCACGATCGCCGCGTCCGGCAGGACCCGCCCGGGGGAGGTGTCCCGTTCCCGGGCGATGCGGTCACGCTCGCACCAGAGTTCGCGCACGACGGCCAGGGAACGCTGATTGCGGACCTTGTGGATTCCCGAGGTGCGCCGCCAGGGATCGGGGCGGGGCTCTTTGGGCGGGGTGGCCAGCACCGAAGCGAACTCCTCGCGAGCCCACTCCAGCTTGCCGGTCTCCTCCAGTCGCGACTCCAGGATGTCGCGCAACTCGATGAGGATCTCCACGTCCAACGCCGCGTAGCGCAACCAGTCCTCGGGTAGCGGTCGCTGGGACCAGTCCACCGCCGAGTGCTCCTTGGCCAAGCGTAGGTTCAACAGCCGTTCCACCATGGAGCCGAGGCCGACCCGCTGGTATCCGAGCAGGCGCCCGGCCAACTCGGTGTCGAACAGACGGGAGGGGCGTAGATTGACCTCGGCCAGGCAGGGCAGGTCTTGATGTGCGGCGTGCAACACCACCTCGGTCCCGTTCAACGTCGAGTCGATCTCGCTCAGGTCGGGGCAGGCGATCGGATCGATCAGTGCCGAACCGGACCCTTCCCGGCGTAGCTGGACCAGATAGGCGCGCTGTCCGTAGCGGTAGCCGGAAGCACGCTCGGCGTCCACCGCGACAGGACCCGAACCGGCGCCGAGCGCCGCGACCACACCCGCCAGAGTGCCGGGATCGGCGGTGACCTCGGGCATACCCTCGCGTGGTTCCCGCAGTAGAGGCGCCCTCTCCGAGTCGTCGTTGTCGGGTTCGCGGGATTCTGTCTTGGAGTTCAACGCGTTCGCCACACCACTACGGTATGCGCTGCGGCCACCGAACGCGGATACGAATCCTTCCGTGGCCTTCTCCCGAGGACGCCATCACGGGCCTTCCACCGTGCTCAAGGACGTGAACGTTGCCGGGCTATGTCGGTGACGTCCAGGGGCGGCAGTCCGGAGGCCGAGGCCAGCAGCGCCAACCAGGCGTTCACATGACCGGACAACTCATCCGACTCCGGTGTCCACGAGGCACGCATCTCCACCTCGGTCGTGGCGCCCTCGTTCGCCTTGGTGCCGAACCCTTCGGTGGTGGCCCGGGTGACCGTGCCGCTGAGCGTGTGATGGGTGGCCCCGTTGGCCTCCAAGGCGTCGGTGAGCCAACTCCAGGCGACCGGACCCAGCAGGGGGTCGGTGGCGATCTCCGACTCCAGTTCGGAGTTGGCCTGGCAGACCACGCGGAAGGGGCCGGGCCAGTCCCGAGTGTTCTCCGGGTCGTACAGGACGATCAGTCGTCCCCAGGCGACCTCTTCACCCTGGACGGTGACCTCGGCCGAGACGGCCGCCGCGTGGGGCGCGAGTCGCTGGGGAGCGGGGAGTTCCCCGATGGTGATCTCGGGACGCAGCAGAGGGGAGCGCAGGGCCTCGACCGCTCGCCGAAACGTTTCATTCGCGTTCTCGGCGTTACCGGCATCGGGCATGGTGGAAACGTCAGCCTTCATATTGTGGTGATCACGCCCTGGCGGGAGTCCTGGGGACACGTCCCGCCGATGGTGTGATGGTGGGCACGGATTCGACCGTGGCACGAGTCACCGACGGGTGGCCGCAGATCTCCCGGCGTGTCGGCGTTTTGTGATGATCTTGGGATCGCAGGAGCGCCGATCGGACCCGCTTCGTCCGAATCGTCCCCGAGCCGAAGGGACCTTCCGGGCCGAGCCGAGTGAGAGCATCGGGCCAGGCATGGCACGATCGAGGTGTGACGCTTCAAGACTCTCCATTCCTTCGTGCCTGCCGGCGCCTTCCTGTTTCCCACACTCCGGTGTGGTTCATGCGCCAGGCCGGGCGTTCCCTACCCGAGTACCGCCGGGTCCGCGCCGACGTGCCGATGCTCGAGTCGTGCACGCGCCCCGACATGGTCACCGAGATCACGATGCAGCCGGTGCGCCGATACGACGTCGACGCCGCGATCTTCTTCAGCGACATCGTGGTGCCGCTCAAGGCCATCGGTATCGACCTGGACATCAAGCCCGGGGTCGGCCCGGTGGTCGAGGACCCGATCCGGGGCGCCGGCGACATCAAGCGACTTCGTGACCTGGAGCCCGACGACGTCTCCTACGTCACCGAGGCCGTGGGACAGCTCGTCGGAGAGCTCGGTGACAAGCCGCTGATCGGGTTCGCGGGCGCGCCTTTCACACTGGCCTCCTACCTCATCGAAGGTGGGCCCTCCAAGAACCATGAGCACACCAAGGCGCTCATGTACGGCGAACCGGAGCTGTGGGACGAGCTCATGCGCCGTCTGGCCTCGATCACGCTCGGCTTCCTGCGTACCCAGATCGAAGCAGGGGCCAGCGCGGTCCAACTCTTCGACTCCTGGGTCGGCGCGCTCAGTGCCGAGGACTACCGGGCTTCGGTGCTGCCCTACAGTTCGTGGATCTTCGACCGGCTCGCGCAGTACGAGGTGCCGCGCATCCACTTCGGTGTGGGCACCGGTGAGCTGTTGGGCATGCTCGGTGAGGCGGGGGCCGACGTCGTGGGCGTGGATTGGCGGATTCCGCTGGACAAGGCCGCCCAACGGGTCCAGCCGGGGACCGCCCTGCAGGGCAACCTGGACCCGGCGACCCTGTTCGCCCCCTGGGAGGTCGTCGCCGACCGAACGCGTGACATCCTCTCGCGCGGGCGCGCGGCCGAAGGCCACATCTTCAACTTGGGCCACGGTGTGCTGCCCACCACCGACCCGACCATGCTGGAGCGCCTCACCGCCTTCGTGCACGAGGAGACCTCGAACTAGCCGTCCAGGCCCGGCTCTCGAAGGAGAGCCGGGCCTGGGTCGTGTTCTTCGGTGCCGCCGCTTGGTTTTGGCGTGACCGTCACGGCACCGGGCGCGTGTGCGAGGGTCAGGAGGGCCGACCGTCGCTCTCGGGGGTGTCGGGGGCCGTGTCCTGGGAATCCGTACCACCGTGATCCGTGCCATCGGCTCGTGCGCCATCGAGGTCGGGCCGGAGCACTCTCTCCTCCGGCTCTTGGAGGCCGCTGGTCGAGGGCCTTGCCGTCGGTGTCGAGGAGTGATGACGACGGGGGCGTTTCGTGCTCGGGGCCCGGCGATCCCTGCCGTGGACGATCTCGCGCTTTCGACGCCACCACCACAATGGTGGGGCGCCCAACACCGCGCCCGTCACCGCGAAGGGCAACAGCCAACCGGTGACCACGGCCAGGCCCCGACCCAGCTCCACCAGGGCGCGCCAGCCGCGTTCCAGCCCGCCCAGGAAGCCGATCGACTCATCGGAGGGACGTTCCTCCAGGTACGTGGACGGTGGTCGCAACGACAGGTTCACCGTCGAGTAGGCCGTCTGGTCGCGCAGTGACTCCAACCGGGCCTGGAAGGACTCCAGGGACGCTTGGCGGTCCTGGATCTCCCGTTCCACCCGCAGCAGGTCATCGACGTCTTCGGCCTCCTCCAGGTAGCCCCGCAACGACTCCAGGGCGGTCTCGGCGGACTCGATGCGGCTTTCGACGTCGGCGACCTCCTCGGTGACGTCCTCCAGCGAACGCTCCAACTCGGAACGATCGCCCAGATCGGCCAGGGCGACCAGGGTCTCCTCGTACGAGTCGGTGGGAACGCGCAGGGTCAGTTCGCCTCGGGGAGCGCTTCCCGAGGGGGTGGACACGAGCTCGGAGGCCACATGGCCCTCCGCGTCCAAGGTCAGCTTCTTGGCCGCCTCGGCGGCCTCGGACACGTCGTCCACCCGCACGGTCATGGTGGCGGTGTGCACGAGTCGCCGGTCGTCGATCTCCACGTCGGGGCCGACCGCCTCGACGGCCTCGCGTTCGGCGCCCTCCCCGGAGAACTCGGCGCCGGCCCCCGCATCGGGCGCGGCCTCGGGGACGCCTCGATCCTCCGACGCCGATTCGCCGTGGTCGGCCGTTTGTGAGGACGCTCCGCAGGAGGCCAGCAAGAGGGCGGTCAGGGCCGTGGAGACCGTCACCGTGGTGAGACGGCCCGCACGGACGAGCACTGAGGTGTCCATGTACGTTTGGACGAAACGGGGCCGGCGCGCGTTCTCCCCTTCACGTAACGGTGACGCAACGGGTCGGATGACTCCGAGTCACGGGGCCTTCGGGCACGTCCCCGCGCACGACGTCCCCTCCGGGGACGGCGCCGACGTGTGACGCGCGACATCTGAGAAGCTGGAGACATGCCTGAAGCACCGCATGTCGTCGTGGTCGGGGGCGGGATCTCCGGACTCACCGCCGCGTATCGTCTCAACGCCCGAGGGGTCGCCACCACCGTGCTGGAGGCCGCCGAAGTCCCGGGGGGCAAGCTGAGGGCCTCACCGATCGCGGGAGTGTCGGTGGACGTCGGGGCCGAGGCGGTGCTCGCACGTCGACCCGAGGCCCTGGAACTCTTCTCCGAACTCGGTCTGGAGGAGCAGGTGGTGCATCCGGGCCCCGGATCGGCCGCCATCTACAGTCGGGGGCGACTCCGTTCGCTGCCCCAGGGCCAACTCATGGGCGTGCCCGGCGACCTGCGCGCCTTGGCCCGCAGTGGGGTGCTCTCTCCGGTGGGCACCCTGCGCGCGGCCCTGGACCTGGTATGGCCGAGCACCCGGACGCGTTCGGACGTGCCGGTGTCCACCTACGTGGGCGTCCGCATGGGGCGCCAGGTCGTGGAACGCCTGGTCGAGCCGCTCCTGGGTGGTGTGTACGCGGGTCGGGCCGAGGAACTGTCCCTTGATTCCACCCTGCCCCAGATCGCTCCGATGGCCCGCTCCGACCGATCCCTGATGAAAGCGGTCCACCATAGTCTCAAGGGTCGCGGCGCCGCCCCGACCAAGGCGGGTCCGGTCTTCGCGTCCCTGCGTGGAGGTGTCGCCTCGGTCGTGGACGCCCTGGCCACCCGCCAAAAGGACCTGCGCACCGGAGTCCGGGCCCGAGCCCTTGGTCGCACCGAAAAGGGCTGGAGCGTGCGCCTGGAGGGCGCACAGGGGGCGGAGAGCATCGAATGCGACGCGGTGCTGCTGGCCTGTCCGGCCCCGGAGGCCGCCCGTCTCCTTGCCGGCCTCGAGCCCGCCGCCGCGCACGAGCTCGACGGTATCGAGTACGCGAGCATGGCCCTGGTGACCTTCGCCCTGCCCGCCTCCGCCTTCCCCGAACCCTTGTCCGGAAGCGGTTTCCTGGTCCCGGCGGGGGAGGGGCCGACCATCAAGGCCGCGACCTTCTCCAGCAACAAGTGGCCCTGGTTGGCCCAAGAGCTGGATAGGGTCGATCCAGGCGCGGACCTGGTCGTCCTGCGCTGCTCCATCGGACGCTTCCGTGACGTGGCCGTCCTGAACCGCTCCGACGAGGAATTGGCCTCCCTCGCCTTGGCGGACCTGGCCAGGGTCACGGGTGTCGAGGGAAGCCCGGTCCAGACCCGGGTGACCCGTTGGGTGGACGGGCTACCCCAGTACGCGGTGGGCCACGCGGGCAGGGTGGAACGGATCCGAACGGCGGTGGAGCGCCACGCCGGGCTCGGAGTATGCGGAGCCGCCTACTCAGGAGTGGGCATCCCCGCGTGTATCGCCGACGCGGGCCGTGCGGCCGCGCGATTGGCCGACGCGGTCCACGAGCACACCAGCCACGGCGCCCAAAGCGCCGAGGGAACGAATCAGCAAGGAGTCAACCCGTGACGGGCCAGCAGAACGGGGCGGTCGCCCAGGACGGCACCGACCTCAACCAACTCATCCGCTACACCATGTGGTCGGTCTTCAAGGTCGACAGCCTGGAGGGTATGGACCGCGGCGCCGCCGCCGAGGAACTGCAGAACCTCCTCGACAAGGCCGCCGAACAGGGTGTGACCACCCGTGGAAGCTACGACGTGCAGGGCTATCGAGCCGACGCCGACATCATGTTCTGGTGGATCGCCGACAGCTCCGACCAGGTGCAGGACATCTACTCGGACTTTCGCCGCACCCGGATCGGTCGTGCCTCCACCCCGGTGTGGTCGGTCATGGGCCTGCACCGCCCGGCCGAGTTCAACCGCGGACACGTGCCGGCCTTCCTCGCGGGTGAGGAGCCTCGCGACAACATTTGCGTGTACCCGTTCGTGCGTTCCTACGAGTGGTACCTGCTCCCCGACGACGAGCGTCGAGCCATGCTCGCCGAGCACGGCCGCATGGCCGCCCCGTACCCGGACGTGCGAGCCAACACGGTCTCCTCGTTCGGCCTCAACGACTACGAGTGGCTGCTGGCCTTCGAAGCCGATGAGATGCACCGCATCGTGGACCTGATGCGTCACCTGCGTGGCGCCAAGGCCCGGCTGCACACGCGTGAGGAGATCCCCTTCTACTCGGGTCGCCGCAAGAGCGTGGCCGCTCTGGTGGAATCGCTGCCGTAGACAGTGTTTTTCAGCGCCTCCGCTTCTCCCACCCATCGCCCACCGCCACCCTCGACGGACGGCCTGGCGGCCGGCGGAGATCCTTGGCGTGTTCGGGCGCCTGGGAGTCGGGAACCTTCGGTGCCTACGGTGTGATGGCTCGTCCACCCGTTGTCCGCCACCGTCCTCAACGGGTGGCCTGGCGGTCGACGGTCTCCTTTCGAGTGATCCCACCTGCGGCACCTTCGCGGGTCTCAAGGAACAGGACCTGACGGCGCCCGAACGCCCGGCCCCCGTGGTCCACCGAATCGGACCTCGACCTTCCGGACGAACGGCACCCGCGCTCATCGAGCGCGGGTGCCGTTCCACGTGGTGTGCCTATTCGGCGCGGGCCGCGTCCCGACGGGTGGCGATCACGTAGAAGGGGAGCGTGACGATGAAGACCAGTACCAGTGCGCTCATCAGGTAGATGAGCAGGTCTCCTGCGGGCAACCCCAGCCCCCAGGCGATCATCAGGACCACGCCCGTGGCGAGCAGGCCCAACACCACGTAGGCCTTGCGACCCTTGGGCTTGGGATACTCCATCCGGCTGACCATCAGCCAGGCCACCAGCAGCACCGCGGACACACCGACCAGGAGCGGCGGGTCCAAGACCACGATGGTCACCACCGCCATCGCTCCGAAGGGACTGGGCAGGCCGGTGAAGTAGTCGGAACCCGGAGCCTGACAGGAGAAACGGGCCAACCGCACGATCGTGGAGAGCAACACGGCTCCCGCGGCCACTACCGGGAGGAATCCGGGCCCCCCGGCGATGGTGCCCCATACGACGAAGAAGAACGCCGGTGCCACACCGAAGCTGATCACGTCCGCCAGGTTGTCCAACTCCGCGCCCATGCCACTGCCGCCCCACTTACGGGCGACCCGACCATCGAGTACGTCGAGCGCGGCCGCGACCATCATCAGACCGATGGCGGTGGCCATGGTCGCCCTGGGCAGGGAACCGGTCAGTCCGGAGGCCAGGTGGGCGCTCTGGGCCGTGGCCAGCGCCCACACCGCGAGGAAACCGCACAGGGCGTTGCCCAGGGTCAGGTAGTCGGCGATGCCCAGACGTAGCCGGGGCGCCTGCTCGGTGACCTCGGTGCTTTGGGGGACGAGGGAGGTGTCAGTCGGCGTCAAGACGGGTTTCCCCGGCGCGGACCTTCTGACCGATCTCCACCGCGGGGGTGATCCCGCGCGGAAGGTAGACGTCGACGCGTGACCCGAACCGGATGAGACCGATCCTCTCGCCTTGTTCGACCTTCTGCCCCGCAGCGAGATACGGGATGATACGCCGGACCATCGCGCCGGCGATTTGAACGACCGTGATCTCACCGATCTCGGTTTCAAGGGTCCAGATGACGCGTTCATTACGCTCGCTGTCCTTGTCGAAGGCGGGCTGGAAGCCCCCGGGGCGGTGCTCGACGCCGGTCACGACTCCGGCTAGGGGGGCACGGTTGACGTGCACGTTGAGGGGGTTCATGAAGACCGCGACCCGAGTGCGCCCGTCGGGTTGCGGGTCGAGGCTCTGGACGACGCCGTCGGCCGCCGACAACACCCGCCCGGTGGCCGGCCCTCGGTCCGGATCACGGAAGAACCACGTCATCCCCGCCGCGAGGGCGATCACGGGAGCGGCGGCCAGGGCGCGCCTTCGGGAACCTCGGGCCGCGAACGCGGCGACGCCCGCGGCACCGAGGGCCGGGATCAGCCACGGTGCCGACCCCTGGGCCATGCCCAGACGAGGCCTGGCCGGGGGTCGGGGGGAGACGGTGGAAGAAGGTGAGTCGTCGGTCATCAGGAGCTTTCGTCGCGGGTCGGTCTGGTCGCCCGCACATCGATCATCGCTGTGAGGGTGGGACCCGCCCTGGTGGCGGGGCCCGTGGTGCGCGGCCACCCTAGCCGCGCGCGCTCCGCCGTCGTCGACAGGGTCGAACGTCGGTGCGTTGTGAGATTATCCCTGATCCCACGGGGGTGGGAAAGCGGACGAGTCGTCGCGGACCCCGCAAAGGCCGGTCCTTGGGAATACCCGGATGACCAGGGTGGTAAGCCTACTCCCTGGGTTCGAGGGAGAGTGCTACGGAATTGATGCAGTAGCGGGCGTCGGTGGGGGTGGCGTACCCCTCGCCATGGAAGACGTGACCCAGGTGGGAGCGGCAGGTGGCGCACCGCACCTCGGTTCGGACCATGCCGAGGGAGGTGTCCTCGTGCAGGGTCACGGCTTCGGAGTCGGCCGGGTCGAAGAAGCTGGGCCACCCGCAGTGGGAGTCGAACTTCTCGTCGGAGCGGAACAGTTCGGTTCCGCATCCCCGGCAACGGTAGACGCCCTCGGTCTTGGTGTCGACGTAGGCACCCGTCCAGGGGCGTTCGGTGCCCGCTTCCCGCAGGACCGTGTACTCCAAGGGATCGAGGCGCTCACGCCACTCCTGTTCGGTCCTGGGCAGGTCCTGTTCCGACCCGTCCTGTTTCCGTGGTGCCTGGTCCGATGCTTCAGCCATGGTGAAGACGCTACCTGGAATCGGGCTCTGATGCCGAGCGGACACCAAGTCATCTCAGAAGCTGACAAGAGTCTCGAAGGTAGATGAATCATCCTTAGGTGCCACATGCACCTAACTTCACCCTCGGCGACGTTCGGTAGTGGTCTTGACGGGTAAGGGCTTCGTAGGGGTCAGTGGGCAAAGGTGCACGAGGGCAGGTGGCATGGCTGTTACAGCTCAACAAGCACTGGGAGTGAGTCGGCGACCACTGCGCGTGGGAAGAATTCGATACGGACTGTGGTGGCTGGAGCAGGCGAGCCTGGGGCCCCGGACCCGTGTTCGGGCCTTCGGCGAGGGTGTGAGCACCGTGGGCCGGGAGTTGCGTTGGGCCACCGAGCTCAGCGTCCGCGTCACCCTGGTGGGGATCGACCACGCGAGGCCCGAGCCTTGGAGTGACCGAAGACTGATGTGGCTGCTCGGCACGATCGCCATCGCCGCCGTGGCGGTGGCGATCGTTCTGGGGATGGGGATGGCGCGCTGGGTGATGACCTCGTCCAACGCCATGCTGTTCGCCGCGGCGGGAGCCTTGGCGGTGGGACTGGTGTTCCTGCCGCTGGCCTATCTGGTCTTCGCCTCCAAGCGAGGGCGTCGTCGGCATGGGTAGGGGTGACGGATCGGACCATCGGGGAACCGAAGACGGAGGGGCCTGGGCAGGGCCCCTCCGGTGTGTGCGGGGGCGGCGCCGGGGGCGTGGGCACCGAGTGCGAGGGGCGGCCCTTCAGGCGTCGAAGTCGTACTGGAGCACGTACGCCGAGCCGTCCATGATGATCTCGTTGAACTCCACGGGTCGGTGGTGGCCGGTCAGCGCGGTACGGGCCATCTCCAGCACGGGAGTGCCGGGAAAGAGTTCCAACTCCACGCTCTCCTCGGGGGTGGGCATACGGGCTCGGATCTCCTCGGTGAAGTGGGCCGGCGTGTGCCCCAGTTCGGTCAGACGAGCGTAGATCCCTCCGGGCCCGCTGTCGTGGGCGCGTATCCGCCGGGCCGCTTCGGAGTCCTCCCGCCCCTCCCACAGGTGTGGAGACAGGTGTGAGACCGCGCTCTGCACCGGCCTACCGTCCACGAGGTAGCGCCGGGAACGGCGCAATACCGTGGCCCCCTCGGGGAGTTCCAGAATCCGTAGAACGTGTTCGGCCGGGGTCACCTCCTCTATGACGAGGCCTTCCACCTCGTACCCTCGGGTGTCGCTGTCGGTCTGCCAGATCGCCCGTCCGCTGCCCCACGATTCCTTGGACAGACGACGGGCGCCGTGTCTTCGTAGTGGGCGGAACAAACGGACATAGACGCCCGAGCCGCGTACGGCCACGGCTAGGCCCTCGTTGATGAGCACGGAGAGCGCCTGTCGCGCGGTCGCCCGAGCGACCCCGTACCGCTCCATGAGACTGTTCTCTCCAGGAAGGCGGTCGCCGTCGGCGTACCGTCCGGAGCGAATCCGTTCTCGAAGCTCCTCGGCTATCTCCCGGTACACCGGTGGTGGTCCGTTTTCGGACGTCGGCACTACGTTCATCCTCTCGCCCAGGGGACCTCACCGGTGAGCCCCGTCGATGCGGTGTGTCCGGTCGCAGTGTTTCCAGTGGATGGCACATCACGGGTATGTCCGGTTGCGGGATGGTTCATGCGTCATTGTGGGGCGACCGAAACAGAGCGGTTATGGATCCTCGAGGGGAGTGCCTCAACCTCTGAGATAACGAGTGAACAGGTTCCCCTCCGCTTCCAACAGGTGCGCCAGCCGTACGGGTGTGTTCTCGACCGAGGCGTGTTCTGGAGCCCCCGGGGCCCCCGGCCCTCCCGCCACGATTCTGGGCGATCCCGCGCCCAACAGGTGTGGACTCACCGTCAGGCACAGATCGTCCAACGAACCCGCGGCCACGAACTCGGCCAACAGGTGCGGACCCCCTTCCGTCAGCACTCGGTACAGGCCCCTCTCAGACAGGGCTCGGACGACGTGGTCGGGGTGGACCGAAGCGCCGTCGACGACCACGAGGTCGGCGTGGGCGGCCACGAACTCCCGACGTTCGGCCGGGCTCGCGGCAACGGTGAACACGAGTGTGCGGGCGTCCTCGGGGGCGCTGGTGAGCAGCTCCTCTTGGATGTCCAGACTGCGTGAGACCACTGCTATCCGTGGTGTGGCGGGACGGCCCTCGCGCAACCTCGTCCACACCTCACGAGGCCGCACCGGCCGATACCCCTCCTGGCGGGCGGTGGCCGCGCCCACCAGTACCACGTCGCACATACCGCGCAGCAGAGCCATCACCTTGCGGTCGGAGGGCGAGGACAGGCCTCGGCTGCGTCCCGAGGGATCGATCGCGCCCCCGTCGGCGCTGGCGACCATGTTGGCCCGGATCCAAGGGCGGTCCAGGTCGGCGGGGTAGGCGTAGGTCTCGACCAGGTCCACGTCGGTGCGGCCGGGTACGGGAAGGAGTTCGCGAAAGGGGGCGGGTTCGGTGGTACCGGTGATGTGAGTGTTCGCCATGGTCACCCAGGCTAGGGACACCACGTCCCTTCCGGCACCCGTGTGGACGGTGTGCCGGAAGGGACGTGGCCGGTCTCACCCGCCCTGGTGCGAGGCACGGCGTAGCAGGACCAGGGCCCGGTCGATCACCCGTATCCGTCCGCCCGCGGTCACGAACGGTCGCCCACCCACGTCCGGTTCGGCGGTGTCCAGAACCGTTTCCCAAGCCATGCCGTAGGAGGTCCCGGGGAGCTTGAATTCCACCGGGTCCGGGCCGCTGTTGAGCAACAACACGAACGAATCGTCCCGGATCGGGCGCCCGCGCGGGTCCGGTTCGGTGATGGCGTCCCCGTTGAGGAACACCCCCAACGCCCGCTCACCGCTGTTCCAGTCGTTGCCCTCCATCGTGGAGCCGTCCGGCCGTAGCCAGGAGATGTCGGGCAGTCCCTTGACGCTCTTGCGACCGCTCTCCACCGGACTGCCCCGAAAGAAGCGCCGTCGCCGGAACACGGGATGTTCTCTGCGGAGCCGGGCCAACTCGCGCACGTAGTCCAGCAGGTCGTTCTCCGGATGGTCACCGGCCAGTCCCGCGCCCTCCCAGTCCATCCAGGCGATCTCGTTGTCCTGACAATAGGCGTTGTTGTTGCCACCTTGAGTGCGGCCGATCTCGTCACCGTGCGAGAGCATCACCACGCCCTGGGACAGGTACAGGGTGGCGAGGTAGTTGCGGACCTGCCGGCGTCGCAGGGTGAGGATGGCCGGGTCCTCGGTGGGCCCTTCCGTGCCGTGGTTCCAGGAGCGGTTGTCGTCGGTGCCGTCCCGGTTCCCTTCCCCGTTGGCCTCGTTGTGCTTGTGGTTGTAGGAGACCAGATCGGCCATGGTGAAGCCGTCGTGGCAGGTGATGAAGTTGATCGAGGCGACGGGTCGGCGGCCGTCGTTCTGGTAGAGATCGCTGGAACCGGCCAGACGGGAGGCCAGTTCACCCTTGACCGGTTCACCGCGCCAGAAGTCGCGCACCGTGTCCCGGTACTTGCCGTTCCACTCGGTCCACAACGGTGGGAAGTTGCCCACCTGGTAGCCGCCCGGTCCCACGTCCCAGGGTTCGGCGATCAGCTTGACCTGCGAGATCACCGGGTCTTGCTGGACTATGTCGAAGAACGTGCTCAGTCGGTCGACGTCGTGGAACTCCCGGGCCAGGGCCGACGCCAGGTCGAACCGGAACCCGTCCACGTGCATCTCCAGGACCCAGTACCGCAGCGAGTCCATGATGAGTTGCAGGGAGTGCGGGTGGCGCACGTTGAGGCTGTTGCCACAACCGGTGTAGTCGAGGTAATAGCGCTGGTCGGCGTCGCTGACCCGGTAGTAGCCCAGGTTGTCGATGCCGCGCCAGGACAGGGTCGGGCCCATGTGGTCGCCTTCGGCGGTGTGGTTGTAGACCACGTCGAGCAACACCTCGATGCCCGCCTCGTGCAGCGACTTCACCATGGCCTTGAACTCCTGGACCTGCTGGCCACGTGATCCGCGTGCCGCGTACCCGCTGTGCGGGGCCAGGAAGGCCAGGGTGTTGTACCCCCAGTAGTTGGTCAGTCCGCGCGCCACCATGGCGTGTTCGGGTACGAAGTGGTGGACCGGCATGAGTTCGATCGCGGTCACCCCCAAAGAGGTGAGGTAGTCGATCATCACCGGGTGGGCCAGTCCCGAGTAGGTGCCGCGCTGGTGTTCGGGGATGCCCGGATGGCGCATCGTCAGGCCCCGCACGTGCGTCTCGTAGATCACCGTCCGGTGGTACGGGGTGCGCGGGCGCGATTCGTTGCCCCAGTCGAAGAACGGGCTGACCACCACGCACTTGGGCACGTACGGCGCGCTGTCGGCGGTGTTCTTTCGGTCGGGGTCGGCGAAGTGGTAGCTGAACAGCGACTCGTGCCAGGTCAGATCGCCGTTCAGTGCCTTGGCGTAGGGGTCCGTGAGCAACTTGTGCGGGTTGCAGCGTAGGCCGTGCTCCGGAGCGTACGGTCCGTGGACACGGTATCCGTACTGTTGGCCCGGACCTACCCCGGGTAGATAACCGTGCCAGACGAATCCGTCGTATTCGGTCAGTTGTATACGGGTCTCTTCTCCGGCGTCGTCGAACAGACACAACTCCACCTGTTCGGCAGCCTCGGAGAAGAGGGAGAAATTGGTGCCGGAACCATCGTAGGTCGCACCGAGCGGATAGGAACTACCTGGCCAGACTTCCACCATGGGCGTCGTCAGTCTCTTGAGTGTCGGGGCCCTGAGCGGGCGCTTTCGGTTGTGGTTCCTTTATTCCGCCGAGTTCTCAAAAGTATGCCGAACGGGACCGATGATCATCATCGGCCCCGTCCGGGCGTGATGTCTTATGGGGATTGTGTCGGGTTTGTGATGTTATTTAGTAAAGGGGTGAATGCGTATATCTATCACTGGATGTGTGCCATTCCCGGAGGGATCAACCCAGGGCGATTTCAAAGTTGATCGCCTGCTCAAGACCCCAAGT
>NZ_ANBD01000104.1 GCF_000341005.1 Nocardiopsis alkaliphila YIM 80379
CGCTCACGAGCAGTAAACCCCAAGATCAACTTTGAAACCGCCCTGCGGCAGTGGGAGTGGATTCGTGTCTTCGTTTCGGACTCCTGGAACCTTGACTCTTGGGTTCGAGGACTCGGTGGCCCTGGATGAGTGGGTTCTTCCTCAGGCCGGGGCCACCACGGGCGAAGTCGATGTACGGCGGATTCTTTCCTGGTGGTTCCCCCTCCCGGCCACGTGATGGTGGCTGCCCGTGCGGCGCCGTGTGGGTCAAGGTCATCAGTCCCCTCGTTCCAGCAACACGACGTCGCCTTGAGTCGCTCAGTGCGAACGGCAACAATCATGTGGCGGGACAGGGAGGAACCCCCTACCCCCCGCCCACCTTGGAAAGGCACCCTCCTTGCAGGAAGAACCCCCCACGAACGTGGACCCCGAATCCACCTCCGGCTCTGGCACCGAATCCACCCCCACCCCCGGCCTCGGGCGGGACTTCAACCGTTTCTGGGTCGGCAGCCTGTCCAGCAACCTCGGTGACGGGATGATGACCATCGCCCTGCCCTTGGTGGCGGCGATGCTCACCAACGACCCCCTCCTGGTGTCCGGGTTGCTGGTGGCGCGCTTTTTGCCCTGGTTGCTCTTCGGTCTGGTGGCCGGGGTGGTCGTGGACCGGGTGGACCGGGTACGGCTGATGGTGGCCACGAACCTGGGGCGGGCCGGTGCCCTGATCGCCTTGGCAGCGCTGATCGCCACCGGTCACGCCGGTATCTGGGTGCTCTACGCGGTCATGTTCACCGTGATGAGCTGCGAGGTCTTCTACGACCTCGCAGGGCGCGCGATGTTGCCCGACATCGCTCCGGCCGGGACCATCGATCGGGCCAACGGGCGGCTCGAGGGCGGTCGTACCGTCGGCCAAGAGTTCGCGGGTGGTCCACTGGCCGGGTTCCTCTTCGCGGTCATGGCCTTCGTGCCCATCGCGGTCAACGCCGGTACCTACCTCTTGGGCGCCCTGGTGTTGCTCGGCCTGCCCTTGGCGGTCCGCCGGTCACGGCCCACCACCTTGGAGGCCTCCCCGTCCGCTGAGGAATCGGCCACCCCCGACCGGCGTCCCTCACCCTTGGCCGAGCTTCGGGAAGGGTTCGACTTCGTCTTTCGCGGTAGTTCCCTGGGCCCCATCCTGGTCTTCAACGTGGCCCTGAACGCCGCCTTCATGGGGCTGAGCGCGGTCATGGTGCTGCTCGCCCAAGAACACTTCGGGGTGCCGGCCGCCCTCTACGGTCTCTTCCTGGCCTCCTCCGCCGTGGGTGCGCTGCTCGGCGCCATCACCGTCGGCCGAATGGTCGCTCGCCTGGGTCGGTTCCGTCTGGAGTTGGTGCTGTTCACCGTCACCGGCCTTTGCTTCTTCGGTTTCGCCCTGGCACCCAACGCCTACGTCGCCGTCGTGGCGTGGACGATCCTGGGATTCGCGACCACCTCGTCCAACATCGTGATGTTGGGGGCGATCCAGCTCATCGTTCCCGGTGGCCGGTTGGGCCGGGTCATGTCCTTCGTGCAGGTTTCCGGAACCGCCTTCGGTCCGGTGGCGGCACTGCTGGGGGGACTGCTCGGTCGAGTGGAGCTGTACTACGTCCCCCTCGCCTCGGGCACCCTCGTGCTGGTCTCCCTGGCCCTGGCGATTCGCAGCATCCGTGGCGTCGTCGCCCGGGCCGACCGGATCGAAGCCGAACAGCTCGAGGAGGCCCGGGGCCAGAGCTCTCGAACGGAAGGCCAGGAGGGCGGCTCCAGGAGGTGAGCACCGGATCGGAAGCGGGCCGGGGGTCATCCCCGTAGGCGGTCGACGGTCTGCGGGCCGGTGGACTCGTCGTTGGGGTCGAGTTCGTGGCCGCCCCCGTTCCCAGCGGCCTCGCCGCCTCGGACTCCGCCCTCATCGGAGTGCGAACCCCCGTCGAGGGCCTCCTCCGCGCGGGCCCGGGTCTGGCGGAGCAACCGTTCCAGCCTGCGGCGCCCCGCCACCGTGTCCGGGTGTCGGGCGCCCAGCACCCGCTCTCGGACGCCAAGGACCTCCTCCAAGACCCGCAGGGCCGTCTCCACGTCTCCGGCGCGGGCCGACCAGTACGCCTGGTCGTGGCGGTGGTTCAGGGTGGCCGGATGATCGGCGCCCATCACCGTGGCGCGGACGCGGGCCAGATGGCCCAGGTCGTCGGCGGCGCCTTGGGGATCCCCGCAGGCGCCGCGCCAGTGCGCGAGGTTGTGCAGGGTGGTGAACGTGCTCGGGTGCTCGGGACCCAGGTGGCGGCGTTGGTCGGCCAGGAGTTCCCGAGCCTCGCGCGTGGCGCCGGTCAGGTCGCCGGACTGGGCGAGGCACAGTGTCAGGTTGCCACGGGCACTGAGGGTCTCCAAGTGGCCCGAACGCCCGCCCGGGTCGATGCTCAGGTGCCTGAAACGCACCATCGCCCCGGTGAGGTCCTTGGACCTGGCGCGGAGGAAGGCCAGTGAGTGCCGAACCTCGCGGGTACTCGGACCGTCGGGGCCTTCTTCGAGCAGGTGGCGTTCGTAGGCCTCTTCCAGCTCCCGGTAGGACGCGTCCAGGATCAGTTCCCGGTAGGGGAGCGGTCCCTCGGGGGCGCCGTCCCACACGGAGGTGCCCACGCGTAGCAACAGCGGGTGGGGCTCGCCTTCCCACAGCGCACCTTCGGGGGCGTGTTCGATGAGCGCCTGGGCACCGGCCTGAAGCCGCCGCTCCAGGGGCGAGCCACGGCGGGGG
>NZ_ANBD01000105.1 GCF_000341005.1 Nocardiopsis alkaliphila YIM 80379
TGGTCGTGGGCGGTGATCACCAGCGGGGTGGCACGGGAGATCAGGTGCAGCCGTTCCAGGGACGCCAGCGCCAGCCGAACCTCGTGTGCGTCCAGGACGCGGGGTGGGCGCAGGCGCCGGCCCAGGTGGCCACGGACCGGTCCAGACACCAAGACCTGTTCGGGTGTGGTCGGCGGGCCGAGTGAGCAGATCAGTTCCATGAGTGGGCGCGCCAGCCCGGTCGGATGGTGCTGGTCGGCCCGTGCCAGGGCCGCTTCCCGGGCATCGGAGTGTTCGCGGAGCAGGGCCAGGTAGGCGGCGCAGGTGATGCGTTGGTCGGCCATGTGGGCCACGGCCTGCCCCAGCGCGAGCGGTGATCGGTTCAAGGCCTGAGCGAGGGCGTCCCGTTCCCGAGGGTCGTGCGGGACGCCGGCCTCGGTCAGGGCGGTGCGCAGGTACGCGCTGGCCTCGGATTCGGTGAAGACGTCCACGCTGACCAGGCACCGGCCCCGGGGCCCGAACCGTTGTCCGGGCAATCGAGTGGTGACGATCATCCGGCCTCGTTCCCGGCCGGTGGGCGGCCACAGGTCCTCGACCCCGCCGGGGTCGGCCAGGGAGTCCCACACCACCAGCCAGTGTCGCTCGGTGCCGGGGGGCGGGGCGTGCAGCCACGACAGCAACCGCCCGGCGGCGAGTTCGGGATCGTCGGGGCAGTGCTTCAAGAGCCGTCGCGCGGCGTGGGCGTAGGCGAACACCACCCCGTCCCGACTCGTGGCGTCGGCCCAGACCAGCAGGGTGTCGGGGTGCCGGTCCAGGAGGGCTCGGGCGTGGTGTGCGGCCAATTGGGTCTTGCCGACGCCGCCGGGGCCGGTGAGCACCTGGTGCGCGGCGGGTTCCCCGAACCCGGCGAGGGCCTCGTCGAGGATCGGGGACGGTTTCCTGGGATGGAAGGGGCAAACCCGTTCGGGGACGGGGACGGCCCCGGTCTTGAACTGCGAGGTCATCGGGTTTCGGCGGGTGTGGAAAGCATCGGCGTTGTCGCCGTGTCCGTGGCCAGAAGTCAACAGCCGTACCCTTCCCGGGGTCCGAGGGAGTCGTTTTCAGCCCCGGTGAAGGGGTTTCGGTCGATCCAGTTCCCTTTACCCAGGGGAGTCAACCCCATCGTTTTTGTTAGGCCAGGTCACCGCTGTGCACTTTTTCGGGCACTCGGACCACCCACCCATCACCCACCCACGATGGCCTGGGCGAGGTCGTAGCGTTCATGGGGTTCCTCCAGGCGCAACGAGTGGGCCAGGACGCGCAAGTCGTCCGCGCCGATCGAACCCACCGGCCGTACGCTCGCGATGGTCTCGTCGGAGAGGACGACACGGATCTCCACGGCCGCGCCCCGGTACACCGACACCAGCGAACCGTCCTCGAGGCAGTTCACCCCGGTGAGGTCGCACTCGGCGAACACGCCTTCCTCACCGCGCTCCTCGGACCAGCTCACCACGTACACGCCCTCGGTGGCCGTGTGCGCGTAGGTCAGCCGTAGGCCCTCACGAACCTCGTGCACGCCCACCGGGACCCAACCCTCATGGTCCAGCACCACGATCGGGTACTCGAACTCCTCGACCTGGGAGAGGGAACGCTCATCGGACCGTCGCTCGCGCAGGTGGTCGGCGACCAGCGGAAGCGCCACCAGGACGGCGATCACCACGGCCAGACCGGGTAGCACGCCCGGTCGCCGGTATTTCAGTGCCCGGTGGGTGAGCACGCACGCACCCATGGCCACGGTGGTCACCACCGCCGTGGCCACCACGCTGAGCAGGGTCGTCCCGCCGGGCAGCGGCTCGAATACGGGGGGCAGGAAGGACAGGACCATCGGTACGGCCATCCCGGTCCCCACCACCAGGGCCGCGGTCGAGTTCGGATGACTCGCCCCGGCACCCATGAGCCAGTGCCGGGACAACGACCACATGAGCAGCATGACACCGACGGCGACCGGGGCGAGCAGCAGGGCGCCCAGGCCCGCACCGCTCAGGGTCAGGGCCCGGGCGGTGTCCCACATCCCGATCGGGAGCAGCGCCATGATGGGGGACCCCACCAGGCACAGAACGAGGATCGCACCGACCGCGGCGGCCCGGGGTCGGTCCGTGGACACTCGTGTCGGCACGTCGTCCATCAGACTCGGATCAACCTCCCGTGGGAGGAATCACGCTACGCCGGTCGACGCCCGTGCGCCAGGGGCGCAACGCGGGATCCGGACCGTCCTTCGAGGTCAGCGACCGAGGCGACGCACGTAGGGTCGGCGGGCCAGGTTGAACTGCGACCACTTGGGGTCGAGTTGGGTGCGCAGTTGGACGCCGCCCTGGGGCCAGTCCATCAGGGCGGCCTCGAACTCGGGCAGTACCCCTGAGTCCGGGTCGAGGTAGTAGATGTACATCCGTTGCCCGGAACCGGTTTGTCGCATGAACAGGGCGCCGTCCTCCCCGAGGATCCGGGCGAGCCCGGTCTCCAGTTCGGCCAGGGCGGTGGTCGAGGACTCCTGGGGCAGCCGATCACCGTCGGCGTCGGTGTAGGGCACCAGGACCTGTACGAACAGCGACAGGGCGGGGAAGTCGCGACGGGTGACGGGGTGGCGGAGCAGGATCTCCACCGGGCCCTGCAAGGGCAGACGTCCGTGCAGGGTCACCCAACCCCCGGTGCCACCGAGGAGGTCGCCCATCTGTTCGGCGACCGCGGGCATGGAGGTGGGCGGGAGCGGGTCCAGGGGGCGCTCGGCGAGGGAGGTCACCTTGCCCACCCAACGGACCACCTCGTCCTCGCCCAGGGCGAGCATGGTGACGTGGTCGGCGACGGCCTGGCGGGTCTGGTCGGACAGGAACATGTTGTCGGGGTGGTAGACGCCCACATCGATCCTGCCGTTGGCCTGGTCGACCCGCATGGACACCGACACGTGCGACAGGTCGAGTTCGTGCTCGTCCCACAGGACCGTGCTGGAGAGTCGATCGTGGTCGGCGGGGCGCACGGGGTGGAAGAGCCACCGGTCGTCCTCGGGTGCCGCGCGGAACCAGCGTTCGGCCTGGATACGCGCCTCCTCGGAGACCCCCGGACGCAGCGTCAGCGCGTAGGCGGGCGCGTCGGTGAGTTTGGAGGGGTCATCGAGCGCGGCGAGCTGTTCCAGCAGTACGGCCGGGTCGATGTCGGTCGACAGGTCCAGATCCTCCAGCCCGGCCCGGGGTTCGGGCGCCTCGCCGATCTCCCAGTCCAGGTCCGGGTGGATCGCCCGCAGCAGGGCGGAGATCCTTTCGGACGTCTCAGAGTCCACTGGGGCACCGGAGTCCACGGATTCGGCCAACGCCGAGCGCAAGGAGGGCCAAGCCTCCCAGAAGGCGGCCAGACCGGCGGTGGCGGCCGTGGCGGCGGAGTCGGTGGGGTCGTTGGAACGACGACGACGGAACAGAGCCATGTGTCGATTTTCGCAGAAACAAACGAGTACCGCCGCCTCGGAGAGGGCCATACCCTGGACAGCACTATGACTTTGCGTGTACTGGCCGCCATGTCCGGCGGAGTCGACTCCGCGGTTGCCGCGGCCCGTGTGGCCGAGGCGGGATACGACGTCACCGGCGTTCATCTGGCCCTCTCCAAGAATCCACAGTCCTACCGGAGCGGCGCTCGTGGCTGCTGCACCGTGGAGGACTCCCACGACGCGCGCCGGGCGGCGGACGTCATCGGCATCCCCTTCTACGTGTGGGACATGTCGGAGGAGTTCGATCGGGAGGTGGTCCAGGACTTCGTCGCCGAGTACGAGGCGGGCAACACCCCCAACCCGTGTCTGCGCTGCAACGAGAAGATCAAGTTCGAGGCGGTGCTGGACCGCGCCGTCGCTCTGGGTTTCGACGTGGTGGTGACCGGACACCACGTTCGCAAGGTCGATGGTCGGCTGGTGCGCAGCGTGGACGAGGCCAAGGACCAGTCGTACGTGTTGGGCGTGCTCAACGCCGAGCAGTTGGAGCACGCGATGTTCCCGCTGGGCGACTGCACCAAGGAGGAGGTGCGGGCCGAGGCGGAGCGGCGTGGTCTGTCGGTGGCCGACAAACCCGACAGTCACGACATCTGTTTCATCGCCGATGGTGACACCGCCGGGTTCCTCAACAAGCGGCTGGGGGAGAAGCCCGGGCCGATCCAGGACGAGGACGGCAACGTGGTGGGCACCCACAAGGGGTCGCACGCCTTCACCATCGGTCAGCGCAAGGGCCTGGGGCTGAGCGGAGCGCCGAACCCGCGATACGTGCTGTCCATCGAGCCGGTGAACAACACGGTGACGGTGGGGCCGCGCGAGTCGCTGCGGGTGGACGAGATCGTGGGGAACAGGCCGGTCTGGAGCGGCAGCGCGCCGTTGACCGAGCCGACCGAGTGCCACGTGCAGTTGCGGGCGCACGGCGAGGTGTATCCGGCCACCGTGTGGCAGCGCGAATCGGAGGGTGGTCCCGAACTGGTGGTCCGTCTGGCCGAGCCCGCCCGAGGGGTGGCCGCCGGGCAGGCCGTGGTGGTCTACGACGGTGACGCGGTGCTGGGGTCGGCGACCATCGCCACTACTTCCCGCGCCGAGGAGGGTGTCCCCCAGGTCGGGAAGGTGTGATCTGGGCGGTGTCCTTCAGCGCCTCCGCTTCGCTTTGGCGTGTTCGGGCGCCTGGGAGTCAGGAACCCTCGGCACCTACGGTGTGATGGCCCCTACCTCGCGATCCCACCTACGGAGCCTCCACGGGTTTCCAGAAGAAGCCAGGGCCCGACGGCGCCCGAACGGACACCCCCGTGGCCCACCGAACAGGACCTGGATCCTTCAGACGCAGGACACTAGATCCTGTTTTCCGCCCTTTGCCCCTTGTCAAGGTTAGGTTAGGCAATGCAAAGTTGGTGTGGTCAAGGGCTGTAGGGGGTCGTTCCGTGCCGCAGTTCGCGTTCCTGGAGGGGCAACCCTTCTGGGTGGTCTACGCCACCCTGCTCGTGGTGATCATGCTGCGTGCCCCCGCCACCCACCTGCTCGGCCGGGGCGTGGGCGCCGGGGCCAACCGTGGCCGACTCGGGGAACGTCTGGGCCCGAAACTGGAGACGGCCAAGCAGCGAATCGACCGCTACGGCGCACCCGTGGTCACGCTCAGCTTCCTCACCATCGGCATGCAGACCGCCGTCCACTTCGCCTCGGGCACCGTGCGCATGCGCTTGCCCGTCTACCTCACCGCGACGTTCGTCGGCGGGCTGATCTGGGCCGGACTGTGGGGCACCGTGATCTCCGGTCTGGGCGGCACCTGGCTGGTGTTGTTCCTCGACTCGCCTTGGACGGCGGTGGGCGTGGTCGTGGTGGCCGTGCTGATCGTCGGCCTCCTGGTGCTGCGTCATCGTCGGCGCGACGGATCCGACCAGGAAACCTTCGCCGAGGTCCCCTGAGCCCCCTTCGTGCTGGGCCACGGCTCCACCTCCACGGGGCTTGGAGAGCGGGGCCCAACGGTGGTCGACCAACCCTTAGCGTTGAGGCCATGCACATCAACGTGGACGCGATCCTGTTCGACATCGATGGCACCCTGGTGGACTCCACACACGCGGTGGAGCGCACCTGGCGAGTGTGGGCCGAGGCCCACGGCGTCGACCCCGAGGCCGTCCTGGAGGTCTCCCATGGGCGCCGCTCACAGGACACCATCGCCATGTTCCTACCGTCCGAACGGGTCGACGCCGCCGTGGAGGAGTTGGAGGAACTCGAACTCGCCGCCGTTGACGGGACCCTGGCCTTGCCCGCCACCGGTGAACTCCTCAAGGCCCTGCCGGCCGATCGCTGGGCCGCCGTCACCTCGGGTGGACGTCGACTGATGTGCGAACGCCTGGCCGTGGCCGGGTTGCCCGTCCCGGACGTGCTGGTGGCCGCAGAGGACGTGAGCGTGGGCAAACCCGATCCGCAGGGCTATCGGATGGCCGCCGCCGCGCTCGGCCATCCTCCGAGGCGCTGCCTGGTGGTCGAGGACGCGCCCGCCGGTGTTCGGGCCGGCCTGGCCGCCGGTGCCACCGTCCTGGCGGTGGCCACCTCCCACGAGCGCTCCGCTCTGGCAGGTCTGGGCGCCGCCGCCGTGGTGGACGACCTGACGGCCTGCACCCTGCGCACCACGACCGAGGGTCTGGAGCTCTTCCTCCGCTGAACATCGCGGTTGCCCTAACCTTGGGCAACGTGAGTCAACAGCACCCCTACCCCTGGCCCATCGCGTCCTTCACCGGTGTCGGATCCTGGCCCGGCGATGACCCCGATGAGGCGGTGCGCACCGTCCTCGGGGAACTCCCGGACCTGCCGCACCTGCCCGAACTCCCCGGGCGGGGCGCCGGCGCCGACATGATCGGCCGTACCGGGACCCTCCTGGTCGACCTGCCCATCGAGGTCCAGCCCACCGGCTGGCGGGTCGTGGACACCCCTGGCCGCGACCTGGCGCGGGGGGCGAGCTTTTTGTCCTACGACCTGGACGCCCTCACCGAGCACGCGCACTCCTACACCGGACCGCTCAAGGTCCAGGTGGCCGGACCGTGGACCATGGCGGCCTCGGTGGAGCTGCGCAACGGTCAACGTCTGGTCAGCGACCTCGGAGCGGTGCGGGACCTGGCCGAGTCACACCTGGAGGGTGTGCTCGCCCACCTGGCGAACGTGCGCGCACGTGTGCCCGGCGCCGAACTCGTGGCGCAGATCGACGAACCCTCGCTGCCCGCGGTGTTGGTGGGGTCCCTGCCCACCGCCAGCGGCTACGGCCTCCTGCCCTCGGTGGACCGGGTGCGGGTGGAGACGGTGTTGCGGAACCTGTTCGAGGCGCTCCGTGAAGCGGGGGCGACCCCCGCCGTCCACTGTTGCGCCCCCTCGGTCCCCGTGGACCTGTTGCGTCGCAGCGGCGCCCGCGCCCTGGGGCTGAACGCGCACCTGGTGGGCCGCGACCACGACGAGATGATCGGCGCCGCCGTCGAGGACGGGGTGGGCCTGATGTTGGGCGTCGTACCCGCCGTGGGGGGCCGCGAAATGTCGGACCCGGCGACTAACGTCGACCCCGTACGCGAGCTGTGGAATCGACTGGGGTTCAGCCCTGACCTGCTGTCCCGCGCCGTTGTCACCACACCGACCTGCGGGTTGGCGGGTGCCTCCCCGCACCACGCCAGAGCGGCCCTCAAGGCCCTCCGTGACGGGGCCCGGGTCCTTCGGGACGAGCCCCGCAAGTGACCCCGAACAATCCAGAAAGGCAGGCCGTGAGCGCGCCCGACAACACCGAAGTCCCCGACCAGGCACGCGCCCGCCACGCCGAGTTGTGTCGTGACCTGGACGACCACGGCTACCGGTACTACATGGGCAAACCCATCATCTCCGACGCCGAGTACGACCGGCTCATGCTGGAGCTGCGCGAGATCGAGGACCGGTACCCGATCCTGATCACCCAGGACTCGCCCACCCAGAAGGTCGGCGCGCCCATCAGCGTCGACTTCGCCGAGGTCGAGCACCTGGTGCGGATGGAGAGCCTGGGCAACGCCTTCGACTTCGACGAGCTCACCGCCTGGGCGGACCGTGCCTCGGCGGAGGTGCCGGTCGACGCCTACCTGTGCGAGCTCAAGATCGATGGGCTCGCCGTGGACCTGGTCTACGAGAAGGGGCGCCTGATACGCGCCGCCACCCGGGGCGATGGCCGGGTGGGTGAGGACATCACCCTGAACGTGCGGACCATCGCGGTGGTGCCCGAGCGGCTCGACGAGAGTGTTCGCGCGGCCCCCGAACTGTTGGAGGTGCGCGGTGAGGTCTTCCTCCCGGTGGAGGACTTCACCGAACTCAACAAGCGCATCGCCGACGAGGGCCGGCACGCGCCGTTCGCCAACCCGCGCAACGCCGCCGCCGGTTCGCTGAGGCAGAAGGATCCTCGGGTGACCGCCACCCGCCCGTTGTCGATGATCGTGCACGGTGTGGGCGCGTACACACCGGCTCTGGGTGAGGAGGACGTGGCCTTCACCAGCCAGTCCCAGGCCTACCGGTTGCTGGGGGAGTGGGGGCTGCCGTTGAGCGACCGCTACAAGGTGCTCTCCGGCATGGACGAGGTCCGCGACTACGTCGCCTACTACCAGGAAAACCGGCACGAGCCCGCCTACGAGATCGACGGCATCGTCGTCAAGGTGGACGACTTCGCCCTTCAACGACGGTTGGGCTCCACCAGTCGAGCACCGCGCTGGGCGATCGCCTACAAGTACCCGCCCGAAGAGGTCACCACCCGATTGCTCGACATCAAGGTGGGTGTGGGCCGCACCGGGCGCGTCACCCCCTACGGGGTCATGGAACCGGTCGTGGTCGCGGGTTCGGAGGTGGAGTTCGCCACCCTGCACAACGCCCAAGAGGTGGCCCGCAAGGCGGTCCTGATCGGTGACGTGGTGGTGCTGCGCAAGGCGGGCGACGTCATCCCCGAGATCGTCGGCCCGGTGGTGGAGCGTCGTGAGGGCACCGAACGCGAGTTCGTCATGCCCAAGGACTGCCCCGAGTGCGGCACCGAGTTGGGGCAGCAGAAGGAGGGCGACGTGGACCTGCGCTGTCCCAACGCCCGCTCCTGCCCCGGTCAACTGCGCGAACGCCTCGCCTTCATCGCCGGGCGCAAGGCCTTGGACATCGAGGCCTTGGGGTACGTGGCCGCCACCGCCCTCACCCAACCGTTGGAACCCGCCGAGCCACCGCTCAAGGACGAGGGCGACCTGTTCGACCTCACCGTCGAACAACTGTTGCCGATCCGCACCCACGTGCTGGATCCGGACACCACCGAGCCCAAGACCGATCCCAAGACGGGTGAGCCCAAGGTCGTCTCCTTCTTCGCCAACCTCAAGGGCGAGCCGAAGAAGACGGTGGACAAGCTCTTCGAGCAGTTGGAGGAGGCCAAGAGGAAACCGCTGTGGCGGGTCCTGGTCTCCCTGTCCATCCGGCACGTGGGCCCTCGCGCGGCCGAGGACCTGGCTCGACACTTCCGGTCCATGGACGCCATCCGCAACGCCACCGAGGAGGAGTTGGCCGCGGTGGACGGGATCGGCCCGACCATCGCCAGGTCCGTGCGCGAATGGTTCGAGGTGGACTGGCACGCCGAGATCGTTCGCAAGTGGGCGGATGCGGGCGTGCGGATGGAGGACGAGGGCCAGGCCCCGGGTTCGCGCCTGTTGGAGGGGGTGACGGTGGTGGTCACCGGTTCCTTGGAGGGGTTCACCCGCGACGGGGCCAAGGAGGCCATCGCCGAGGAGGGCGGCCGGGCCACGAGTTCGGTGTCCAAGAAGACCTCGTTCGTGGTGGTGGGCGACGCCCCCGGTTCCAAGTACGACAAGGCAGTGAAGTTGGGGGTGCCGGTACTGGACGAAACGGGCTTCAAGGTCCTGCTGGAGGAGGGGCCCGATGCGGCGGAGGCGGTACGAATCAACCCTTCCGACGATCCGTCCTGATTGACAAATAATTTCACCGATAGTTTCCGCCGTGCGACAGTTGGTGACGAAACCTCGTAAGCTGGACGCCAATACCCCGGATATGGACATGGCCGTATCCGGGTTTACGGTCATGAAGCTCGAGGACGCGGATGAAGGACCCCAACAGTAATCGGGACATCGGCCCCCGGATCGGGACCCCGCTGTGGCTCTACATGGCGGGTGCCACCGTCGCGGGGGCCGCCATGCTCACGGCCTCCACCGTGGGGCTCGGTCTCGATCAGCTGTACCGGCTGTCCCAGGAACCGCTCACCTGGGTACTGCTGTGCATGGTGGCCCTCGGTGAACTCAAACCCATCGCCATACCCGGCCGACCACCGGGCACCGGCGTCCCCACCTCACTCCCCTTCAGCTTCGCCCTCGTCATCTTCTACGGGCTTCCCGTCGCCGCCCTCGTCCAGTGCGCCGCCACCATCGTCGCCGGCGTGGCCCGTGGGCACGCCGCCCACCGCACCGCCTTCAACTCCGCCCAGTACGTTCTGACCCTGGGCGTGGCCGACGCGGTCCTTCGTCTGACCCTCCCCCTGCTCGTGGTCACCCCCCGCGTCCCCGAGGGGGCGGAACTCGTCGCCATCGCCCTCGCCGGAACGGCCTCCTTCGTCGTCAACCGCGTCCTGGTGTCGTGCGCCGTGGCCATGCACGAACGCGTGCCACTGAACCAGGTCATGTTCAAGGGGCTGCGCCAACAGGTCTACGTGAACGCAGTCCTGCTCGGCCTGGCGCCACTCGTCGTCCTGGCGATGGTCCACTCGGTCCTGTACGTGCCCCTGTTCCTCCTCCCACTCGGGGCCCTGCACGCCAGTGCTCTGCTACTGGTCAAGCGCGATCACCAGGCCAATCACGACGAACTCACCGGCCTGGCCAACCGCAAGCTCCTCACCGTCCGTTCCAGGCGGGAGATCGCCCAGGCGGATCAGCACGGCACCCGGGTGGGCCTGCTCCTACTCGATCTGGACCGGTTCAAGGAGGTCAACGACACCCTGGGGCATCCCACCGGGGATCGTCTCCTACAGACCCTCGCACGCCGCCTCAGCCACAGTGTTCGCCCCAACGACCTCGTCGCACGCCTGGGCGGAGACGAGTTCGCCATCCTGTTGCCCCACGTCCGCGACTCCGCCGCCGCCCGTGAGGTGGCCCTGCGTCTGCGCGGCGCCCTCGCCGAGCCGGTCCGCCTCGACGGCATGGACTTCGACCTCCAGGCCAGTACCGGTATCGCCCTCTACCCGGACGACGCCCCCGACTTCGCGCTCCTGCTGCAGCGCGCCGACGTCGCCATGTACGTGGCCAAGTCCGACCGCACCGGCGTGGAGTGCTACGACCCCACCAAGGACCGCAATTCCACCGCTCGCCTGAGCATGTACAGCGAACTGCGCCGTGGCCTGGCCGACGGCGCCCTGGAAATGCGCTACCAGCCCAAGGTCCGCCTCCTCGACGGCCGACCCGTCGGCCTGGAAGCGCTGGCCCGCTGGCGCCATCCCACTCGAGGACTGCTCGGACCCGACGAATTCCTCCCGGTCATCGAACACACCCACCTGCTCCGTGCCTTCACCACCCAGGTGCTCGACATCACCCTGGCCCGTATCGCCCGTTGGGAAGCCACAGGACTCACCTTGCAGGTCTCGGTCGATCTGGGCGTGGACGAACTGCTCGACCCCGAGCTGCCCGAAACCGTCGCCGCCGCCCTAAGCGAACACGAGGTGCCCGCCGAGCGGCTCGTCCTGGAGATCAGTGAACGCACCCTCATCACCGACAACGACGCGGCCACCATCGCAGTGGAACGGCTGCGCGACCTCGGGGTGGGCCTGGCCCTGGACGACTTCGGTACCGGCCACTTCACCCTCGCCCAACTGGCCGAACTACCCCTTGACGAGATCAAGCTCCACGAGTCCTTCACCACTCGTCTGGCCGATGACGGATCCGGCGGACACACGGTGGTGCGCGCCGCCATCGCCCTGGTCCGGGCCTTGGGCATGCGAGCCACCGCCGAAGGAGTGCACGGTGCTCGGCTGGCCGAGGCCGCCTCAAGGGCCGGCTGCCACGTGGCCCAAGGGAATCACTTCGCCGAACCGCTGGACCCCCGTGACGTGCCGGCCTGGCTGGCCGAGCACGGAATCCGGCCCCGGACCCGACCCCGTGGATGACCGGTTGTGGCCATGGAACCCGATACCGCAGTTCAAGGACGTGTTCGGGGCCGGGCGACCCGAGCTCGGTGAGCGCCGCAAGGGTCACCATGGGTGGCGGGCTGTTAACTTGACCCTCACCCCACCCAAGAGTCCAAGGAAGATCCCCCATGCCTTCGCACGAGGTAGGCGTCAACGTCACCGACGCCTACGGAGCCGGTGTCAACGCCGAACAGTACGCGTCCTCGTTCAACGGACTGCACGCTGATTTCAACGACGTGTTGGACGCGGCCAAGGACGCTTGTGCCGAAGATCCCCGGGTCACGGGTTGGTCCTCCTACGGGGAGGAGCAGGCCGAGGCCATCGCGAGGGTCGAACACCACGGAGTCGGGCTGGCGGAGAACATTCAGGGTGGTGCTGCGGAAGTAGCCAACACCGATGCCCAGGCGGCCGATACCTACGGATCGGTGGACGTGCCGTCATACCTTCCGGGTACCTACCACTGACCCTGCTTCACCAGCCCTCCTCCCGACTCCTCAGTCGGTTCAACACCTTTGACGACAAGGTAATCCGTGTATTTCTCTCCCCCCAAGTGTGATGTCGAGACCGCGAAACTCGATCAAGCAGCCGATGACATGCTCGACATCGTCGCCCGTATCACCGGCAAGAGCGGAGATCTGAAGGAACTCTTCGACGACGGGGCCAAGGAGTTCTCCGACCTGATCGCCCAGGACGTCTACTCGGTCGCCAATGACAATCACGGAGCCTGGACCTCGGCGTTGGCCACCTGCTGGCATGTGTGGGGTGTGCTGACCAAGTGGAGCGGTGATGTGGATCGTTACAAGGCCAGAATCGCCGGCCTACAGGAAGAATGGGACACGGCGGTCGGCAACAACTTCGGTCTCGACCCGGACGACATCGGTTTGGTCGAGGCCCGCCGGGCGCTGGCCGGGGTTCTCAACGATCGCGCACGCGGTTATTGGGAGACCTTGGAGGAAGAAGCCGAAGACAACTCCGACAACCTGCAGGGCGGGCCCACAGTGGCCAACCTGCGAGAACTCATCGATGCCGGGGTGCTCGGGTTCGCGGCCTACAACGCCACGCGCCAAATCATGTACTATCCGTCCACTTTCGACACCGGCGAGAGGGACGGGGAGGCCTTTCTGCCGTACGTGACCGGTGAGAAGGAACCGGACGATGAGTACTACCGGCTGGTCGAGCAGCTGGCCATGCTCAACGCACTGGCCGCGGACGCCAAGCGTAACGGTGAACCGCTCCGGGATTTCCAGCTCGAGTACTTGGAGGAGTTCTACGACGCTCTGGACGGGGCCGCCGAGGGCGGGGTGGTCGGCATCCCCGCCCGGGTGGACGGTGGGCACCTGAGTGACGCAGAGCGCGAACAGATGCTGGGAACCCTGGGAGACGGGCTCTTGGTGCTGTCAGACGAAGCTACCGGCGGTAGTTACGACGTGCTGCCGGAAAGTGTGCGATCCGTCGTCGAAGGGCCTGACTTCAGCACTGACAAGTCGGGCCGTGGCGCGGGGAACATCCTCGACGACTGGAGGACGCAGGCCGCGGGCTTGAGTGAACTGTTCACCCACACGGACGAGCACTTGGAGGGTGGCGCGGAGTTCTCCACCCGGCTGATGGAAGCCGCTTCTCGTGAGGTGGAGCGGCTCGGCGCCCCGGGCGCGGGTTACCACCGCGATGACGGTGATATGTCCAGATTCGTGGAAGTGGCAACACGTAATGATGATGCTAACCACGCACTTCTTACCGGCGAGTACCCGGAAGGCGTGGATGCCGACCTTCCGTGGAGCGGCCCCAGTGCTGAAGAGAACCGGATCAAAGCCCTGGAACACCTGTACACCCATGACTGGGGTGACGATGGGGAGGCGGTCCGGGGGATCACCGACTGGATCGCGGATGGCCCTTCGGGCGGGGACGACGACACTGAAGGTGAACGTCGTGAGGCCGCGCTGTCCGCGTTGATGGAACTTATGGAAAGCGAAGATTTCCAGGACTCCCTGTTTAATACGGGAGAGCATGTGACTGAGGATGATGTCACTTGGCACAATGCCTCGGCTGGTCATCTGAATCCTGAATTGGCGGATAGCTTCGCTGATATTTTCATCGCTTTCCAGGATGCCTTCGCAAACACGGATGGGCTCTCTGGCAATACTCCTCTGGGGGGCGGAGAGGGAATCGAGCTTACCCCTGAAGCGAGAATGGCTTTTACTCAGTTGGCTATGGGGGATCCAGACGCTGCGGGCAGAGTTTACAGTGAGGCTCTACTGCGTACAGCGGAGGCGATGGAAGAGTACTCGACCAATACTGGTGAGAGGGACCCAGAGGCGCATGTTGGCGCCGCAAGTCTGCAGGCTCTGGTGGAAGTGGCCTTGCTGAACGAGAGTATTGCACGTGAGACGAACAATCAGGAATTTGTCGACTATCGCAATAAAGTCGCTATCTCCGCGATTAACATTGTCGGTGGTGTGGCAGGGGACGTAGAAGTTTCTGGTTTGATTGTGGAGCTCGCCAAAAGTGTTGCCGGTGAGGCATTTGAGGTATCTGGGACGTCAGCGGAACCTCAAATCGAGGTGAGCGGGGATTGGATGAAATCCGAACGAATGATGGGTTACGCGCTCGGTGTCGCTGCGGCGAAGGATCCAGATCTCATGGCTGAGCTTAGCGAGGAGGGGATCGCGAAGAGGGATGAATCTGGAGATCTTTACATTCCTCCGGACCACAGTACCTGGGGAAAATCTGGTTCCGATGCTCTCCTGTATAAATACTATGGTCAGATTGACGACCTCCCGTGGCCTGATGGTGAAAGTAGTGCCAGAGATGCCGTGCAGGATTTTGTTATGCACTTCGATTTGATCGAGGGTAAGTGGGATGAATATCTTAAGGCTAAATAGTGAAAATTATAATATCAAAATCGGATACTCGCTTTGGATTTTCTGAGTTCGGTATTTCTGCGCCTTTTTGTTTTGGGCTCAGGGTGACCGCGTGTATGTCCCTTGTGTTGCTGGTGGCTGGTTGTTTTTCTTTGGGGTCTTCCCATGGCACACATGAACCTGGAGTTCCCCCGGGGTATGTGGAGTCGGTTGGTGAGATTGCCTGGAGGTGGGAGCCACCTCGGGGAGGCGGAGAGGGTTTCATTCGCGAGACGAGTGAGGGGTTTGTCGTTCTTCTGGAGGGTGGCGCTTTCGCTCTTTCAGGGGAGACTGGTAAGGAACTCTGGTCGTACTATGACTCCCAAGAAAAGTTTGTCTCCGAAGTGACCGACAATGGAGAGTATGTCGTGCTGCACGACAAGGAGACGTTTCGAACGGTTCTCTTGGAAAAGGAGACTGGAAAGGTATTTCAAGAATACAACCTCGATATGGATGAATTCGATCACACATATCGCGTGCGGTCTGGCCACCAGCATGATGCCTTGAGGGGTATCACCGGCGACACTTGGGTCGTTCGCTGGCAAGACCAGGTGATTTCCTATGGCCTGGATACAGGGGAGGAGCTCTGGGCTGCCGTCGATGTGGCACATTGTTCTGATCAGGGGTCGGTCGATGCACTGAGTGTGCAGGGCGATGTGGTGGTAGTAGCGACCACTTGTTACGAACAACCTGAGGAAAAAGAGTCGGTGGAGTGGATCCAGGGCTGGGACTTCACATCAGAACTGGTCGGGATCGACCCTGAGAGCGGGGAGGAGCTCTGGCGTGTTGAACACACGATTGGGCGCAGCCCCATTGAATCCCTGCAGCGTGATATCAGTTTTTATCCGGGAGGACTGGTGGGCGTCCACTACCTCGACTCCTATGACCTGGAACCTTCACTTCTTGACATAGAAGCGAAGGAGGTCACTGACCTGGAGACACGCAGTCTTCTATGGGTCTCTCCAGACGGGTCCCGTCTGGGTCTGTGGGACACCGAGACCGGTGATTACTTGATCCAGAGTCGCTCAGGTGAGACCGGACGCACGTTGAAACCCGAGGTCGTGTCCACGCATGAGAAGCTCGTGACTGAGGGTTTCAAGGTCGGTCTGGAAGACGGGATGCTCTACCTGAATGGAGGGGTGATGGAGGATGCCTCTGCTGCTCCTGGGGGGTTCGCGCGGTTCGAGGGGTTCGATGGCTCCATGACGTTCACCTGGGGCGAAGCGGAGAGCCTAAGGGTGACCGACGCGCTCAGCGTCCCCGGAGCGGTGGCCGTCGCGTACCGGGCCGATGGCGAACCCGGTGTCATGGGCCTCAGGTGAGACAGAGCGACACCGGGACCGGTGACGGACCAATAGGATTGTGCTGATCACCCGTCCGCCGAAGAAACGGTTCTCTGCTGATGACCGCCATCACCCGCGACGAGGTCGCACACCTCGCCCGGTTGTCACGGCTGGCGCTCGACGAGAGCGAGTACGACACGCTCGCCGCCCAGCTCGGTGACATCCTCACCGCAATGGCCAAGGTGCAGGAGGTCGCCCAAGGCGACATCCCACCGAGCTCGCACGCCCTGCCGCTGACCAACGTCTACCGCCCCGACGAGGCCAAGCCCGGCCTCACCCCTGAGCAGGCCCTGGCCGCTGCCCCCGCGGTCGAGGACCAGCGCTTCCGCGTCCCGCGGATCCTTGGGGAGGAAGAATAGATGAGCGACGTCATTCGGCTGAGCGCCGCCGAACTCGGTGCCGCCATCAAGGCGGGTGAGGTCTCCTCGGAGGAGGCCACCACCGCCTACCTGGATCGGATCGAGCAGGTCGACGGCGACATCGGCGCCTTCCTGCACGTGGGACGCCAGGCCGCGCTGGAGCAGGCCCGCGCGGTGGACGCCAAGCGCGCCGAGGGCGCCGAGCTGGGCCCCCTGGCCGGTGTGCCGATCGCGCACAAGGACGTGTTCACCACCAAGGACATGCCCACCACCGCGGCGTCCAAGATCCTCGAGGGTTGGCAGCCGCCCTACGACGCCACCGTCACCGCTCGCCTGCGTGAGGCGGGGATGGTCATCCTGGGCAAGACCAACATGGACGAGTTCGCGATGGGCTCCTCCACGGAGAACTCCGCCTACCAGCTCACCCGCAACCCCTGGGACACCGACCGCATCCCGGGCGGTTCCTCGGGTGGTTCCTCCGCCGCGATCGCCGCCTTCGAGGCGCCCCTGGCCACCGGGACCGACACCGGCGGCTCCATTCGCGAGCCCGCCGCCCTGTGCGGCCTGGTCGGGGCCAAGCCCACCTACGGTGGCTCCTCCCGGTACGGGATGATCGCCTTCGCCTCCTCGTTGGACACCGCCGGCCCCTTCGCGCGCAACGTGCTGGACGCCGCACTGCTCCACGAAGCCTTCTCCGGGCACGACCCGCGTGACTCCACCTCCGTGGACGCGCCCGTGCCCCCGGTGGTGGAGGCCGCCAAGTCCGGTGACGTCCAAGGACTGACGGTGGGCGTGGTCAAGCAACTCGACCACAAGGAGAGCACCCAGGACGGTGTGCACCAGCGCTTCCAGGAGACCTTGGAGACACTGGAGTCCCTGGGCGCCAAGATCGTCGAGGTGTCCTGCCCCAGCTTCGAGGTGGCCCTGAGCACCTACTACCTCATCGCGCCCAGCGAGGCCTCCTCGAACCTGGCCCGGTTCGACGCGATGCGTTACGGCCTGCGGGTCGGGGACGACGGCACGCGCAGTGCCGAAGAGGTCATGGCGCTGACCCGGGCCCAGGGTTTTGGCCCCGAGGTCAAGCGCCGGATCATGCTCGGTACCTACGCCCTGTCCAGCGGCTACTACGACGCCTACTACGGCAGTGCCCAGAAGGCTCGTACGCTGATCAAGCGCGACTTCGACGCGGCCTTCGAGAAGGTGGACGTGCTGGTCTCCCCGACCACCCCGACCACCGCCTTCCCGATCGGTGAGCGCACCGAGGACCCCATGGCCATGTACCTGGCCGACCTGTGCACCATCCCGTCCAACCTGGCGGGGAACGCTTCGCTGTCGGTGCCGTGCGGCCTGGCCCCGGAGGACGGCCTGCCGGTCGGCTTCCAGATCATGGCTCCCGCCCTGGCCGACGACCGCACCTACCGCGTCGCGGCCGCCATCGAGCGCGCCGTGACCGAACGGGACGGGGCGCTGATCGCCCGCAGCCCCTACGCGGTCTGATCCAGGTGACGAAGTAGGCCCTCACACTCGCGGGTGTGAGGGCCTTTTCCGTGTGCCACCTCGGATCCTCCTCACCCGGAAACCCTCGTCGGAGGGTCGGGTGGGGTGGTGCCATCCCCGCCCAGCGCCACCAGGGCGGCCAGGGCCAGAGCGATCACGGCGTTGCCGGTGAGCGCCGGGCCACGGGACGATCCGATCCGAACCATGGCCGTGAACGACGAAGGCCCGCCCCCGTGACGTGCACGGGAACGGACCCTGTCGTTGTTCAGGCCCTTGGACTCGGGTCAGCCCGCGATGTCCTCGGCGGCGGCCTTGCGCTTGCGGCTCAGGTAGAGGGCGCCACCACCGGCACCCAGGGCGGCGATGCCGGCCGCGACCAGACCGGCCAGCGCGCCACCGGTCACCGGCAGCTTCGGCTCGTCGTCTTCCTTACCGGGGGCCGGCTTGTCGTCCTCCGGGGTGGGCTCCTCCTCGGGAGTCTCCTCCGGGTTCGGCTTCGGGTCCGGCTCGTCGATCTCCTCGGGCTCCTCGGGCTCCGGGGTGGGCTCGGGCTCCGGGGCGGGCTCGTCGGCGGCGGACCATTCGACGTGGGCGCCGGCCTTGACCGAAACCTCGCTGTCCTCGGCGGTGATCAAGGTCTGGGTGGCCTTGGTGGCGTGCTCACCCTTGAACAGGCGACCCTTCTGGATGGTGGAGCTGGTCTCCAGCTTGAAGGAGGCCTCGCCCGCCTCGGCGTCCTCGGAGACGGCGAAGCCGACCTTGTCACCGTCGTTGACGGAGGTGACGGCCTCACCGGTCGCCAGGTCGACCAGCTCGACGCCCTCGGGCGCGCTCAGGTCGACCGGGATGTCGGAGGCGCTGGTGGAGATCTGGAACTCACCGATGGTCTCGCCGGCGGTGCCGGTGGCCGCGTCCGGGGTGACGCTCAGGGAGGCCGGGGTCTGCTCCAGCTCCTGGGCGTTCTCGACCAGGTAGTCGTAGACCTCTCGCACGGCCGGCTGGTTGCGACGGTCCAAGGTGGCGCCGTTGCTGAAGTGCCAGATGGCGGCCTGGGTACCGGCCAGAGCGTCCTGGTCGCTGATCCGGGCGTTGGTGCCGATCGCGCTCTGAAGCTCGTTGCTGCTCAGTGCCGGGTAGCTGTTCTGCAGGATCCAGAGGACCTTGCCGGGTTCGGCGAAGGAGCCCTTACCCGGGTAGTTGGCCCAGTCGTCCTCGTTGTACCAGGCCTGCGAGCGGATGCCCGTCTCGATGTCGATGCAGTAGGTGATGAGCGTGCCACCGTTTTCGACCTGCAGGTTGAACAGGGTGGTTCCGATGGTGCGCCCGTCCATGTGGACGGTGCTGCCGCTCTGGTGGTTGCTCACGTACTGGGCACGCACGTGGTCATCGCCCGGCTCGGCGGCGGCGGGGGCGGCCAGACCGAGGGCAAGGAAGGCGGCGGTGGAGACCGCCACGCCCGTACGGGAGAAGGCACGGGGAGAGAGGGAGATCTTCAACTTGTGTCCTGTCATGAGGTGCTGTGACACGTGTCCCCCGGGGCAAGAAGGAAAGCGGGAGACGGGGGAGGGGCCTCAGATCGAGGATGCGGGGCTCGAATGGGCCCTGTGAAAACAACACTACCAGTTTGGGTGTGTCCGATATTAGCGAAAGGGACCCGTTTTTGGAACGGGTCCCTTCGCCTGGAAAGCTCAGCCCCTAGGCTTGGCTGTCCTCACCTGCGGCCTTGCGCTTGCGGCTCAGGTAGAGGGCGCCACCACCGGCGCCCAGGGCGGCGATGCCGGCCGCGACCAGACCGGCCAGCGCGCCACCGGTCACCGGCAGAGTGGGCTCCTCCTCCTTGGGCGGAGCGGGCTTGTCCTCACCCGGCTTGCTCGGCTCCGGGCTCGGGGTCGGGGTGGGTTCCGGGGTCGGCTCCGGCTCCGGTTCCGGGCTCGGGGTCTGGTCTCCGTCGTCCGGCTTGGCGTCCCAACCGGCCGAGGCCGAAGCGGAGGCCTCGGTCTGGCCACCCTCGGCGGTGATCAGCGTCTGAGTCTTGGGCTTCTCCTTCTTGCCCAGGAAGAGGCGGCCGCTCTCGACCCGCGAGGTGGCGTGCAGGCTGAAGGAGGCCTCGCCCGCCTCGGCGTCCTCGGGAACGGCGAAACCGACCTTGTCACCGTCGTTGACGGAGGTGACGGCCTCACCGGTCTCGACGTCGACCAGCTCGACGCCCTCGGGCGCGCTCAGGTCGACCGGAACGTCGGTGGCGTTGGTCTCGATGAGGAACTCACCGACCGTCTCGCCGGCGGTGCCGGTGGCCGAGTCCGGGGTGATGCTCAACGCGGCCTTGGGCTCGTCGGTCTGGGGCAGTTCGACGGCGTTCTCGGTGAGGTGGGTGAAGACCGCCTCGACGGCGGCGCTATTGCCGTCACCGAGGTCCATGTCATTGCTGAAGTGCCAGATGGCGGCCTGTGTACCGGAAAGGGCGTCGCCATTGCTCAGCCCTTCCACGCCGGCGGCCTCACCGAGGGCGGCGGCGTCAAGGCGGGGGTAACCGTTCTGCAGGACCCAGTGGACCTTGCCCGGCTGGGCGAAGGAGCCCTTACCCGGGTAGTTCTCCCACTTGTCCTCCTTGTACCAGGCCTTGTTCTGGATATTGGTGCGGAAGTCGATGCAATAGGCGGTGAGGACCGTGTCCTGGTCCTTCAGTTTCAGGTTGAACAGGCTGGCCGGGGCGGAACCACCGGCCATGTACACCTTGGGTCCGCTTTCGGCGTTGCCGATGTACTGCGCCTCGACCGATCCCTCGTAGGTCTCGACGTCGTCGGCGGCGGCGGGGGCGGCCAGACCGAAGGTGAGCAGGGCCGCGGCGGAGGCGGCAAGGCCCGCACGCGCAACGGTTCGGGGGAGAAAGTGGTTACTCAAATCGTGTCCCGGTGCATCTAGGGGGTGTTACCGGATGGATCCGCCGGTGTAGGAAGGAAACGACACCGTGGTCGGGGGATGAAGGCGATGTCTCCGACGGGGCTTATGACACGGGAGCGGGCCGCGTATGCCGTGGGGATTATCGATCGCCCGCCCGATACTAGCGATCCGATTCGACCTTTCCAAGTCACTTCGCAAAAAATGTGGATCGGCTTTTCCCGTGTACACCGGCATTCTCAATCCCGGCGTTTGCGCCCCAAAACCAGAATGAGCAGGCCGGATACCACCAGGGCCCCGGCGATGACCAGAAGACCGGATACCCAGGTGCCGGTGAACGCCAACCCGTCCTCGGAATTTCGGTCACCGCCTTCGGTCGCCTGCGCCGTCGCCTCGGGGGTTCCGGCGTGGGTTTCCTCGTGGGGGGATGGGGACTGTGGCTCGACCGGCGGGGGGTGATCGTCGACGGTGGCCTCGGATGGTTCCTCGGCGTGCCAGGTGAACGTCGCGGTGGTGAAACTGGTCGCCGTTCCGGGCTCGGCGGTGATGAGCGGCTGGGTGCGAACCCCCTCGCGCCCGATGAACAGACGTCCCTCCTCCAAGGGCACGTCGCTCCCACGTACGTGCAGGGTGGCCACCCCGGACGGCACCGATGGGTCCACGTTCAGGTAGATCGGGCCGCCGTCCTCGACCAGGGAGACCTCCCGACCCTCGCCGTCGACCAACCAGGAGGCCGGGGCACCGCGCACCGACACCCGCACCGGCTCCCCGCCCGAGTTGCTCACCGTCAGCGGGCCCAGGGGTTCGGTGGGGGCGACCGCTTCCAGGTGGGAGGGAGAGACCTCCAGGGACCGGGCGGTCGTGCCGTCCCGCGCGGTGGAACTGCCTTGGACCAGATGCTCGAACAGGTGCAGTACGTCCCCGTCGTTGGCCTCCGGATCCGGGTCCACTCCGTCCAACACGTGCCACAGAGCGGCCTGGGTCGCGGCGATGGCGGTGTGCTCCTCCAACCGGGTCAGGCCCGCCGCCGAGGCCACCGTGTCCAGGGGCCGGTTCGGGTAGGAATTGCGCACGATCCAGTTCGCACGGTCGGCCGGGTCGGTGCTCGAAGTGCCGTCGCTCCATTCCGGGTGCTCGGCCCAGGCCGACTCGACATAGGCGGTGCGTGGACGCACCTGTTCGTCCAACACCGTCGCGTAGGCGCGTACCGAGCCTTGGTCGGCCACACGCAGACTGAACAGGGCGGTATCCGCCTCGACACCGTCCGTGATCATTACGGGCATGCCCGAGACCGGGTCACGGTCCACGCGAGAGAAGTCCTCCGCGAGGGACGGTGAGGCGGAAAGGGTACCGATCAGTGCGGTGGCGCAGAGCAGCGCGACGCACCGACGCAAAGTGCCGGACATGCTCGGGCGCTCCCGTGCGAAGGGCGGTCGGGCGAGAAGACCCGAACGGCGAATTCGTGTTCCTGGGGGATCAAGACTAACGGTCCGGCACCCTGAGTAACGGTAGATCTCCTCTACAGCGGCCCAATCGTGTGCTCGCCGTGACATCCGTCGGACGGGTCACAACCGTGGGTGCGGGACCAGAGGGCCCGCGAATCTCGGTAGGCTGACCTGGAAGGTATGTCCTCTACTGAAACGGGTTTGCGGCGATGGCCCACGCGGTAACGCCTAGCTTCGAGCAGGCGCTGAACAAGTACGAGCCCGTACTCGGCCTGGAGACCCACATCGAGCTGGGTACCGCTTCCAAGATGTTCTGCTCCTGCCCCACCGCGTTCGGTGCCGAGCCCAACACCCAGGTGTGCCCGGTGTGCCTGGCCCTGCCCGGCTCCCTGCCGGTGGTCAACGAGACGGCGGTGGAGAGCGCGATTCGTCTGGGACTGGCGCTCAACTGCTCCGTCGCCCCGTGGGGCCGGTTCGCCCGGAAGAACTACTTCTACCCGGACATGCCGAAGAACTACCAGATCTCCCAGTACGACGAGCCGATCTGTGTCGACGGCCACCTCGACGTCACCGTCGACACCCCCCAGGGCCCGCGCGAGTTCCGCATCGAGATCGAGCGCGTGCACATGGAGGAGGACACCGGCAAGTCCCTCCACGTGGGTGGTTCCACGGGGCGGATCCACGGCGCCAGCCACTCCAACGTGGACTACAACCGCGCCGGTATCCCACTGCTGGAGATCGTCACCAAGCCCATCACCGGCACCGGTGCCCTCGCTCCGCTGGTGGCCCGCGCCTACGCCGCCGAGCTGCGCGACCTGGCCCGCTCCCTGGGCATCTCCGACGTGCGCATGGAGGAGGGCTCCATGCGCTGCGACGTGAACGTGTCCATCAACGAGATCGGGGCCTCGGAATGGGGCACCCGCAGCGAGACCAAGAACGTCAACTCGCTGCGTTCGGTCGAGCGAGCCGTGAGTTCGGAGATCGAGCGTCAGGCCGCTGTGCTCGACGCCGGTGATCGCGTGGTCCAAGAGACCCGTCACTTCCAGGAGCACCTCGGCCGCAGCACCTCGGGTCGCTCCAAGGAGGAGGCCCAGGACTACCGCTACTTCCCGGACCCCGACCTGGTCCCGGTCGCTCCGCCCAAGGAGTGGATCGAGGAGTTGCGCGCCACCTTGCCCGAGCTTCCCGCCGCCCAGCGGGCCCGGATCAAGGACGAGTGGAAGCTGACCGACACCGAGCTGCGCGATCTGGTCAACGCCGACGCCATCGGTCTGGTCGAGGCGACCGTCGCCGAAGGCGCCCCCTCCGCCCAGGCTCGTAAGCTGTGGCTGAACGAGCTGTCCCGTCACGCCACCGAGCAGGAGGTGGAGCTGGACTCCCTGCCCATCACCCCCGCCCAGGTCGCCCGGATCATCGCGCTGGTCGCCGAGGGTACGCTCACCAACAAGTTGGCCCGTCAGGTGGTCGAGGGCGTGCTGGCCGGTGAGGGTGAGCCGGACGCCGTCGTGGAGGCCCGGGGCCTGAAGGTGGTCAGTGACGACGGAGCGTTGGGTGCCGCGGTGGACGAAGCCATCGCCGCCAACCCCGACGCCGCCGAGAAGGTGCGGGGCGGCAAGGTGGCCGCGGCCGGTGCTCTGGTCGGCGCGGTCATGAAGGCCACCCGTGGGCAGGCCGACGCCGGTCGGGCGCGTGAACTCATCTTGGAAAAGCTCACCTGATGGGTCACCCAAGGTGATCGCTCCGTCGCCATCTCTCAGCCGACCCTCAATCACCGTGTGACCTTGGTTGCGTAGGGTGTTGGTGCACGGGGGGTGTGTGCGGTCCACCGCGTCCTGAGTCGAGTGATCACGAGGTGGGTGCTCCATGGCCCAAGAGAGAGTTCGGCGGCGGGGAGGCCGGTGATGACCCTCCAAGCACGCCGCCTGTCGTTGTTCGGGCTGGGCACGCTCTTTTTTCTCTACCTTCTGGGAACGCTGATTCCGGTCGGGGAGAGCACCCTGGCGGCCACGCTGGGCCAGTGGCCCGGAGCGGTGGCCGCCGGGACGGCGGGTGTGTCCCTGCTCTACGCGGCCAAGCGTTGGACACGTACCGGCGCGGACCGGGAGGCCCACGCCGATGGGGCCGACGGGTCGGCGGCCTTGCGCTTCCTCGGCCTGGCCGCGCTCGCCTGGTGCGCGGGGGCGCTCACCCACGCCATCTCCCGAACGTTCAACGCCGGGTCGGTCTTTTCGATCACCCTGGGTGATCTGTTCGCGTTGGCCGCCCTGCCCTTCTTCGTCATCGGTTTCACGCGGTTCGCCCCTTGGCCGGGCGGTCTGCGCACGGCCACCCGGCACATCACCGACAGCTACGTGGGCGCCGCCGCGGTCTTCTCCGTGGTGTGGGTCCTGCTGTTCTCTCCGCTGTACGAGGAGCTGGGCGAGGGCGCCGGGCTGCTCGGGTTCGCCCTGGTGTACCCGGTGGCCGACATCGTGGTGCTATGCCTGCTCATGCCCCTGGTGTTCATGTCCCCGCACAGCACGCGCCGGGCGGTGCTGGTGGCCATCGGCGCGTTCATCGTCATCGCGACCTCGGACATGATCGGCGCGGTCGGCCGACTCACGGGCCCGCCGGTGGCGGGTGGAATCGAACAGCCGGTGCGCTTCTTGGGTTTCGCGCTGCTGGGCTCGCTCCCGTGGCTGGTGGAGCATCGGCCAGGGGCCCGACCTCGCCGGATCACCGGCCGAGGACTGTATCGTTTCGCCCCCGAATTCGCTGCCTTGGGTGCGGTTCTGGTGGCCACCCTCGTGTTGACGGTGGGCGGTCTGCGGCTGAACGACGTCGCCTCGGTGCTGCCCATCGCGGCCGGTACCGCCGTGGTCGTTCTGGTGGTTCGAGTACTGGGGATGTTGGAGGAGAACGCCACTCTGACCCGCATGGTGCGCAACCGTGAGGGGCACTTCAACGAATTGGCCCGCAACAGCGGCGACGTCATCTTGGTGTTGGACCGGGACGGCGGGGTCTCCTACGTCAGCCCGGGCACGGCCGAGACGTTCGGCTACCGCCTGGACGACGTGTTGGCCGCACCGGTCACCACGCTCATCCATCCCGAGGACCTGGGCCGCACTCGGGCGGTGGTGGACCTTTTCAAAGAGGGCACGGGTCAGGGGGTGCACCTTCGGTTGCGGGTACGCGCCGCCGACGGTACGTGGCGACACACCGAGTCCACGGTCTCCCTGTACGAACAGCCCGGCGAACCCGACCGGTTGCTGGTCACGACCCGTGACATCAGCGCCCAGGTGGCCCTGCAGGACCAGGTCGAGCACCTCACCTTCCACGACGGTGTGACCGGGCTGCCCAATCGGGCCTACCTGGAGGAGCGGGCCGGCAACGTGCTGGCGTACCGGGCCATGGACGACGAACCGGCCGGTGAGGTCGCGATGATCTTCCTCGACCTGGACGGGTTCACCGCCGTGAACGACTCCGCCGGGCACGTGCGCGGCGACCACATGCTGGGACAGGCCGCCCGGCGATTGCGCGGTGAGTTGGACTCCCACGCGACCCTGGCCCGCTGGGGCGGTGACGAGTTCGCCGTGTTGGTCGAGGGCGTGCCCGAGGGGCAGCGCGTGGTGGACATGGCCGAGCGGCTGGGGCGGGTGATCGCCTCCGAACCCTTCCAGGTGGCCGATCGGGACATCCTCCTGACCGCCAGCATCGGTGTGGCCTTCGCCGAATCGACCACGGACAGCGGCGAGCTGCTGCGCAACGCCGACGTGGCGATGACCCGGGCCAAGGAACGTGGCCCGGGCAACGTGGAGGTCTACGCGGCACACATGCACGACATGGTCGTGTCCCGTCTGGAACTACAGATCCGCCTGCGTCAGGCGCTCAGCAACGGTGAGTTCTTCCTCGAATACCAGCCCGTGGTGGACCTGGGGACGTCGCAGGTGACCGCGGTGGAGGCGCTGGTGCGCTGGGACCGCGACGGCGAGGTCATGGGCCCGGAGGACTTCATCGGCGCGGTCGAGGAATCCGGATTGATCGTGCCGCTGGGTGAGTGGATCCTGCGTGAGGCCTGCGAGAAGGTCGCCGTGTGGCGGGTATCGGACTGGGACATCGGCCTGTCGGTGAACCTGTCCGTCAAGCAGGTGCTCTCGCCCCGCTTCGTGAGCACCATCGAGGGCGTGCTCGCCGAGACGGGGCTGCCCGCCGAAGTGCTGACCCTGGAGGTCAACGAGGAGGTCCTGCTCGACGACGAGGGCGACGCGGTCGAACGCCTCGGTGAGCTCCGGGGTCTGGGTGTGCGTCTGGCCATCGACGACTACGGGATGGGCCACGCTTCCTTGGCGCACCTGCGCGAGCTGAGCGTGGACGCCATCAAGATCGACCCGTCCTTCATCGCCGGTCTGGGGCGCGACGACACGGTCACGCTGCTCACCCACACGATCATCCAGCTCGGCCGTGACCTGGGCGTCCAAGTGGTCGCGGAGGGCATCGAGAGGCCCGAACAGCTGGAGCAGCTGAGGGTGATGCGCTGTGACTACGGTCAGGGCTTCCTGGTGGCACGCCCGATGCCCGCGAGCGGCGTGGAGTCCCTCGTCGGTGGCGAGGCCGGAGTGAACCTCTAGCGAATCGTGTCCGAGGCGGACATGGCGGCGCGCACCCGCGAAGGTGCGGAGAAGCTCGCTACTCTTCCGGCGTGCCTCTCAGCGGGCTGAAGGGCTACGAGTTCGAGACCGAGGTCATCGGACCTGCCTCGGGCTGGAAAGAGGTGAAGTGCCCGGCTCGAGGGCGGCCGGATCGGTGACCAAGGTGCCGGAGGCCAAGGACCACGAAGCTCGAGGACGTCTTCGGCGATCGATCCGCGAAGGACTGTTAAGTCGGACTTGAGGGATGACCTCGACCCGCGTTACGTGTTCTCCGTTACACAAGACGAAGGCTTTCGTCTTGTTTGTGCAGGTCAGGGCGGTGATGCTTCAGTTGGAGTGGTCGCATCCTGACATGTTCGTCTCAATTAATGAGACAAAATGTAGTTCTGGTTGACGCGCGCACGTTCCTTCGGCCAATGTTAGAAGCGTGCAGAACAACTCCCTGATTCTCGTACTTGGTCGGCGCGCAGCCCACTGAGTCACTTCTGCTGCGCGCCACCCCTCGACCGCCACCGGGCGGTGGGGGTTTTTTTATTGCCGAACCAAGCCCACCAGAGCCCGAGGCCGCTCTGGGCCCTCGCTGAAGGATCTTGAGATGACCGAGCAGATGACCGGCGCACAATCGCTGATCAGGTCGCTGGAGCACGTCGGCGTTGACACTGTCTTCGGGATTCCCGGCGGTGCCATTCTTCCCGCGTACGACCCCCTCTACGACTCGGCCAAGGTGCGTCACATCCTCATGCGCCACGAGCAGGGGGCGGGGCACGCGGCAGAAGGATACGCCTACGCCACCGGGCGTCCCGGGGTGTGCATGGCCACCAGTGGGCCGGGGGCCACCAACCTCGTCACCCCCTTGGCCGACGCGCACATGGACTCCGTGCCGATGGTCGCCATCACCGGGCAGGTCGCCTCCCCGATGATCGGGACCGACGCCTTCCAGGAAGCCGACATCTGCGGCATCACGATGCCCATCACCAAGCACAACTTCCTGGTCAAGGACGTCCGCGAGATCCCGCGCACGATCGCCGAGGCCTTCCACATCGCCTCCAGCGGACGTCCCGGTCCGGTCCTGGTCGACATCTCCAAGGACGCCCTTCAGACCGACGCCGACTTCGTCTGGCCCGAGCGCCTGGAACTGCCCGGTTACCGCCCGGTCACCAAGCCGCACGGCAAGCAGGTTCGTGAGGCCGCTCGGATGATCGCCGACGCCAAGCGCCCCGTCCTGTACGTGGGTGGTGGTGTCCTGCGCGCCGGAGCCGCCGCCGAACTGCGGGTCCTGGCCGAACTGACCGGTGCCCCCGTGGTCACCACCCTGATGGCCCGTGGTGTCTTCCCCGGCTCGCACCCGCTGTACGTGGGCATGCCGGGCATGCACGGCGACGTCGCCGCCGTCGGGGCCCTGCAAAAGGCCGACCTCATCGTCGCCCTGGGCGCCCGCTTCGACGACCGGGTCACCGGGAGGCTGGACAGCTTCGCCCCCGACGCCAAGATCGTCCACGCCGACATCGACCCGGCCGAGATCTCCAAGAACCGTCACGCCGACGTGCCGATCGTCGGTGACTGCCGCGAAGTCCTGGCCGACCTGGTCGTGGCCGTGCGCGCCGACCAGGAGAAGGGCCGCCAAGGCGACTACGAGGCCTGGTGGCACCGGCTGAACCAGCTCCGCACCACCTACCCCAAGGGTTACGACGCCCCCGACGACGGGAGCCTGTCGCCCCAGGCGGTCATCCAGCGCCTGGGCCAGATGGTCGGCCCCGAGGCCACGTACGTGGCGGGCGTGGGCCAGCACCAGATGTGGGCCGCTCAGTTCATCGACTACGAACGGCCGGGCTCCTTCGTCAACTCCGGTGGCCTGGGCACCATGGGCTTCTCCGTTCCGGCGGCCTTGGGCGCCAAGGTGGGCGAACCCGACCGCGTGGTCTGGGCGGTCGACGGTGACGGCTGCTTCCAGATGACCAACCAGGAACTGGCCACGTGCGCGGTCGAGGGCATCCCGATCAAGGTCGCCGTGGTCAACAACGGCAACCTGGGCATGGTCCGCCAGTGGCAGACTCTGTTCTACGAGGGCCGTTACTCCAACACCGACCTACAGACCGCGCCCCGTGACGAGAAGGTCCGTATTCCGGACTTCGTTCGTCTCTCGGAGGCCTACGGTTGTGTGGGGCTGCGTTGCGAGCGTCCCGAGGACATCGACGCCACCATCGAGAAGGCGATGTCCATCAACGACGTCCCCGTGGTCGTCGACTTCAGCGTCAACCACGACGCCATGGTCTGGCCGATGGTCGGTCCGGGCGTCAGCAACGACAACATCCAGTACGCGCGCGACATGGCGCCGAACTGGGAACACCAGGACTAGTAGGAGAAGGCCGAACCACCATGAGCAGTCACACGCTTTCCGTTCTGGTCGAGGACACCCCGGGCATCCTCGCCCGGGCCTCCGCGCTCTTCTCCCGTCGTGGGTTCAACATCGACTCCCTCAGTGTCAGCACCACTGAGTACCCCGGTCTGTCCAGGATGACGATCGCGGTCAACTGCGACCTCCACCCCTTGGAGCAGGTGACCAAACAGCTCAACAAGCTGATCAACGTCGTCAAGATCGTGGAGATGGACACCACCGCGTCGGTGCAGCGTGAGCTGCTCCTGGTCAAGGTCAAGGCCGACGCGTCCAGCCGCACCCATGTGCTTCAGACGGCCGAGCTCTTCCGCGCGCACGTCGTGGACGTCAGCCCGGACGTCGTCGTCATCGAGGCCACCGGCGACCCCGAGAAGCTCGATGCCCTGGTCAAGAACCTGGAGCCCTTCGGAATCAGGGAACTGGTCAAGTCAGGGCTGGTCGCCCTGGGCCGGGGACCGCGTTCGATCACGGACCGCTCCTTGCGAGCGGTCGAGCGCAGCGCCTGAGCCTCCGCAAACTTAGAAACAAGGAGTAACCCCAAGTGGCAGCACAGATGTACTACGACGACGCCGCGGACCTCGCGCTCATCCAGAGCAAGAAGGTCGCCGTGATCGGTTACGGCAGTCAGGGGCACGCGCACGCGTTGTCGCTGCGGGACTCGGGCGTGGACGTGCGGATCGGTCTGGCCGAGGGCTCCAAGAGCCGGGCCAAGGCCGAGGAGGAGGGGCTGCGGGTCCTCAGCCCCGCGGAGGCCACCCGTGAGGCCGACGTCATCATGATCCTGGTCCCGGACCACATCCAGCGCGACCTCTACGCCAACGAGATCGCCCCCAACCTGGAGGCCGGCAACGCGCTGTTCTTCGCGCACGGCTTCAGCATCCGCTTCGGTCTCATCGAGGCCCCCGAGGGCGTCGACGTCGCCATGGTCGCCCCCAAGGGGCCGGGTCACCTGGTTCGCCGGCAGTACGAGGCCGGGCGCGGCGTGCCCTGCCTGGTCGCGGTCGAGAAGGACGCCAGTGGACAGGCCTGGGAGCTGGCCCTGTCCTGGGCCAAGGGCATCGGTGGTACCAAGGCCGGTGCCATCAAGACCACCTTCACCGAGGAGACCGAGACCGACCTGTTCGGTGAGCAGGCCGTGCTGTGCGGTGGCACCGAGGAGCTCGTCAAGGCCGGTTTCGCCACTCTCGTGGAAGCGGGCTACCAGCCGGAGATCGCCTACTTCGAGTGCCTGCACGAGCTGAAGCTGATCGTCGACCTCATGTACGAGGGCGGCATCTCCAAGATGAACTGGTCGGTGTCGGACAACGCCGAGTTCGGTGGCTACACCCGCGGCCCGCGCGTGATCACCGAGCGGACTCGCGAGGAGATGCGCAAGATCCTCGGTGAGATCCAGGACGGTAGCTACGCCAAGGAGCTCATGGCCGAGTTCGATGCCGGGCAGCCGACCTTCACCAAGCGCCGTGAGGCCGAGCAGAACGAGCAGATCGAGAAGGTGGGCGCCGAGCTGCGTCCGCTGATGAGCTGGCTCAAGGCCTAGGTCGTGTTTTTCGGCGCCTCCGCTTCGCTTTGGCGTGTTCGGGCGTTTGGGGGCCAGGAACCTTCGGCACCTACGGTGTGATGGCTCCTACCTCGCGATCCCACCTACGGAGCCTCCCCGGGTTTCCAGAAGAAGCAGGGCCCGACGGCGCCCGAACGAATGACCCCTGTGGCGGGGCGTAGCGCAGAGGGGGAAAGGTGACACATCTTTCCCCCTTCTTTTCTGCCCCTCGCCCAAAGGGCTTCCCTACCTCACAAGTAGACTTTTGACCGGCCGTCACACCCGATTCGGGCAGCGTCTTTACCTGCACGATCGGGTCGTATCACCTGAAAAGGAACCGTTGTGACCAAACCCGTCGTACTCGTCGCGGAAAAGCTCTCGCCCGCCGGAATCGCGCTGCTCGAAGAGGACTTCGAGGTGCGCCATGTGGACGGGTCCGACCGGTCCCAACTGCTTCCGGCTCTGGCCGGCGTCGATGCCCTGATCGTGCGTAGCGCGACCCAGGTGGACGCCGAGGCCGTGGCCGCGGCCGACCGCCTCCAGGTCGTGGCCCGTGCCGGGGTGGGGCTGGACAACGTCGACGTGGACGCCGCCACCAAGGCTGGCGTGCTCGTGGTCAACGCCCCCACCTCCAACATCATCAGCGCCGCCGAGCAGGCCATCAACCTGTTGCTGGCCAGTGCCCGTAACACCGCCCCCGCGCACAACGCCCTCATCAACGGTGAGTGGAAGCGTTCCAAGTACACGGGTGTGGAGCTGTACGAGAAGGTCGTCGGCGTGGTCGGCCTGGGCCGGATCGGGGCCTTGGTCGCCCAGCGCTTGCTGGCCTTCGGCACCAAGGTCATCGCCTACGACCCCTTCGTGCAGCCCGCTCGCGCCGCCCAGATCGGCGTGGAGATGGTCTCGTTGGACGAATTGTTGGAGCGCAGTGACTTCATCACCATCCACCTGCCCAAGAACAAGGACACGCTGGGTCTGATCGGCGACGAGGCACTGACCAAGGTCAAGCCCTCGGTGCGGATCATCAACGCCGCGCGTGGTGGCATCCTCGACGAGGACGCCCTGTACCGGGCACTCAAGGACGGTCGGGTGGCCGGCGCGGGCATCGACGTGTTCGCCAAGGAGCCCACCACCGACAGTCCGCTGTTCGAGTTCGAGAACGTCGTGGTCGCCCCGCACCTGGGCGCCAGCACCACCGAGGCGCAGGAGAAGGCGGGTACGCAGGTCGCCCGCTCGGTCAAGCTGGCCCTGTCCGGCGAGTTCGTGCCGGACGCGGTGAACGTGCAGGGCACCGGGGTGGCCGAGGAGATCAAGCCGGGACTGCCGCTCACCGAGAAGTTGGGTCGGGTGTTCACCTCGCTGGCCGGCGCGCTCGCCGCCCGGATCGACGTCGAGGTGCGCGGTGAGATCGCGGGGCACGACGTGAAGGTCCTGGAGTTGGCCGCGCTCAAGGGTGTGTTCACCGACGTGGTCGAGGACACCGTCACCTTCGTGAACGCGCCGCTGCTGGCCAAGGAGCGCGGGGTCGAGGTCAACCTCGTCACCAGCGACGACAGTGCCGACTGGCGCAACCTGATCTCGGTGCGCGGTGTGCTGGCCGACGGGACGCGGGTCTCGGTCTCGGGCACGCTCACCGGACCCCGCCAGTTCGAGAAGCTGGTGGAGATCAACAACTACACGATGGAGATCAGCCTCGACGAGCACATGGTGTTCCTCTCCTACGAGGACCGCCCCGGTATCGTCGGCAAGGTCGGTGCCCTGCTCGGTGACGCGGACGTCAACATCGCGGGTATGCAGGTCATCCGCGACAAGGAGGGCGGCAAGGCGCTGATCGCCCTGACCGTCGACTCCGCGGTGCCCGAGGAGATCCTCACCTCGATCTCCGGCGAGATCGAGGCGGACCTCACCCGTCAGATCGACCTGGAGAACTGACGGATCCGGATGTGACCGGGTCGGGCCTCGTCGCGTTGTGGCGACGGGGCCCTTTCCCATCTGCGGAAACATCAAGTCGTCTCACATGGTGGGAATCTCTGGTCATATAGTTGGACATCCGATATTCTGAAGGCCTAGGAGTCGAGGCCGCGCCCGCCCCCACCGGGGCCCGCGCAGGCGACTTCGGCAGCGATCCCGCCGGGGCGAGCTCCTTGTCCCCCTTTTCGTGGACAACGTCGCCCACGCCCATCAGTGGTGGCCCGGTCATGCCCACCGGTCATCGCGCAGCGCATTCGGAGGATCACATGTACGACATGATCGAATACCCGTCCACGCCCGACACCGAGGACGAGGTCGCCCGCGCGCTACAGGACGCGATCAACCGCCGCGGTTGAGTCTTTTCGCGGGTGGATGGCTGTATCGGTCCCTCGGGCCGGTACAGTTGTCTCACTTACTGTTCAATTGATCTCGCCATATGAGAAACCGCCGGCGGGATCACGTCCGAGTCGAAGGCAGTCCGTATGGCAGCGCGCACCGTGAAACTGGCCGTCATCCCCGGCGACGGGATCGGCCCCGAGGTCGTCGCCGAAGGCCTCAAGGTGCTGGGGGTCGTGGCCGCCCAGCACGACCTGGCCATCGAGACCACCGAGTACGAACTGGGTGCCAGGCTCTGGCACCGCACCGGTGAGACCCTGCCCGAGTCGGTCGCCACCGAACTCGCCGAACACGAGGCCATCTACCTGGGAGCGGTCGGAGACCCCTCCGTGCCCAGTGGTGTCCTGGAGCGCGGCCTGCTGCTGCGCCTGCGCTTCGACTTCGACCACTACGTCAACCTGCGCCCCGTCCGGCTCTACCCCGGCGTGGACAGCCCTTTGGCGGGCGTGTCCCCCGAGGACATCGACATGTTGGTCGTGCGCGAAGGTACCGAGGGCCCCTACGCCGGCGCCGGCGGTGTGCTGCGCAAGGGCACCCCGCACGAGATCGCCACCCAGGACAGCGTCAACACCCGTTTCGGGGTCGAGCGCGTGGTTCGGTACGCCTTCGCCAAGGCCGCCGAGCGTCCCCGCAAGAAGCTCACCCTGGTGCACAAGGACAACGTCTTGACCTTCGCCGGTGAGTTGTGGCAGCGCACCGTCAAGGAGGTCGGCGCCGAGTACCCCCAGGTCTCGGTGGACTACTGTCACGTCGACGCCGCCTCGATGTTCTTCGTCAACCAGCCGGGTCGCTTCGACGTGGTCGTCACCGACAACTTGTTCGGTGACATCATCACCGACATCGGTGCCGCCATCACCGGTGGTATCGGTCTTGCGGCCAGCGGTAACATCAACCCGGACAACACCTTTCCCAGCATGTTCGAGCCGGTCCACGGCTCCGCGCCCGACATCGCGGGTCAGGGCAAGGCCGACCCCACCGCCACGGTGCTCTCGGCCGCCACCATGCTGAACCACCTGGGGGTGCCCGAAGCCGCCCGACGTATCGAGGACGCGGTCTCGGCGGACCTGAAGACCCGTGCCCGAAGTGGTGCGGTCCGGTCCACCTCCCGGATCGGCGACGACCTCGCCGCGCGAGTAGCCGAGCAGGGCTGAGGCGATCGCCTACGGCCCTGTCTCGAACAGCGGGCGCGGCCGTAGGGGGACATCCAGCCACTTCACGACCCATGAGCGGGCGCGCCCGGAGTACCCGGCGCGCCCGTTGTCCGTTCGGTCCTTCTTGGTCCGCCCTGGCCCCGGGTGCGCTCTTCCGACACACTAGATTCCAGGTCGGCGGCGCTGCCGACCCGATGCATCCGAGAGGACCACCGACAACATGAACAACAACACCACCACCACTGGGTTGACGTTCGACGTCCAGCTCTCCGACCGGCGGAAGACCCCGTCCGAACGTGAGGCACTGCTGGAGAACCCCGGGTTCGGTCAGGTGTTCACCGACCACATGGTGAGCATCCGGTACACCGAGGGCAAGGGCTGGCACGACGCCAAGCTGGAGCCGTACGGCCCCCTGTCCCTGGACCCGGCCACCGCCGCCCTCCACTACGCGCAGGAGATCTTCGAAGGGCTCAAGGCCTACCGCCACCCCGACGGTTCGTTGGCCTCCTTCCGGCCCGAGGCCAACGCGGCCCGCTTCAACCGGAGCGCCGCGCGCATGGCGATGCCCGAACTCCCCGAGGAGCTCTTCCTCAAGTCCATCGAGCTGCTTTTGGCGCACGACGGAGAATGGGTTCCCTCCAAGGAGTACTTCAGCCTCTACTTGCGCCCGTTCATGGTCGCCACGGACGTCGGTCTGGGGGTCAACCACCCCTCCCGCACCTACGTCTACCTGCTCATCGCCTCGCCGGTGGGTTCCTACTTCTCCGGCGGTGTCAAGCCGGTGACCGTCTGGCTGTCCAAGGACTTCACTCGTGCCGCCCCAGGGGGCACCGGTGCCGCGAAGTTCGCCGGTAACTACGCGGCGAGCTTCCTGGCCCAGGCCCAAGCCGTGGAGAAGGGCTGCGATCAGGTCGTGTGGCTGGACGCCCGCGAGCACCGTTGGGTCGAGGAGATGGGCGGCATGAACCTGTGGTTCGTGTTCGGTGAGGGCGAGAACGCACGCCTGCGCACGCCCCCGCTCACCGGCACCCTGCTGCCCGGCATCACCCGCGAGTCGCTGCTCGCCCTCGCACCGGACCTGGGCATTCCCGCCGAGGAGGAGCCGCTGTCCATCGAGGAATGGAAGGCCGCCGCCGAGTCCGGTGAGATGACCGAGGTGTTCGCCTGTGGCACCGCCGCGGTCATCACCCCGGTCGGGCACGTCAAGAGCGATGACGGCGAGTTCAGCATCGGGGATGGTGGCCTGGGCCCGATCACCATGCGTCTGCGCGAAGAACTCGTCGGTTTGCAGACGGGCCTGCGCCCCGACAAGCATGGCTGGATCACCAAGTTCTAGGGACACCGCTCGTCCCGGCGAGGGCCGCCCCGAGCTCGGGGCGGCCCTCGCTCTCTCCCAGGGAGCGACACTTCGCAAACGTCCGGCCTGAGAAACTTCTGTCTCGCCGGCTGAGACATTTGGGGCCTGAACTGCGCTTCTGATCAAAGCATGTGGCACACTGGCCTCATGCCGTCCCAGATCGTGATTATTCAGGGGCGCGCTGGCTGACGCCTTCCCGCGAAAGAGCAGGGAAGAGAACCGGACCCTGCCAGCGCGCTGACCTCTCGTGTCCACGAGGGGTCTTTTTTGTTGGCCGGGACCGTCTTACACCTTCACCTTCGGGAGTTCCACCCATGAGGGACGACAGTTTCCACGTCTTCGACACCACGCTGCGCGACGGAGCCCAGCGCGAGGGGATCAACCTTCGGGTCTCCGACAAACTGGCCATCGCGAAGCTGCTGGACGACTTCGGGGTGGCGTTCATCGAAGGCGGGTGGCCCGGGGCCAACCCCAAGGACACCGAGTTCTTCCAGCGGGCTTCACAAGAGCTTCAGCTGGAACACGCGCAGCTCACCGCGTTCGGCGCGACCCGCCGGGCCGGTGTGAGCGCCGCCGACGACCCACAGGTGGCCGCGTTGCGCGACAGCGGCGCGTCGGTCGTCACCCTTGTCGCCAAGAGTGACGACCGGCATGTCGAACGTGCCCTGCGCACGACGCTCGAGGAGAACCTCGCCATGGTCTCCGACACGGTCTCCTACCTGAGCCGACACGGACAGCGCGTGTTCGTGGACTGCGAGCACTTCTTCGACGGTTACCGGCACAACGCCGAATACGCCCTGTCCGTGGTCCGGGCCGCGGCCGAGGCCGGGGCCGACGTGGTGGTCCTGTGCGACACCAACGGTGGCATGCTTCCCGCCGACGTCACCCGTGTGGTCACCGAGGTGTTGGAGGCCACCGGGGCGCGTCTGGGCATCCATGCCCAGGACGACACCGGCTGCGCCGTCGCCAACACCCTGGCCGCCGTGGACGCGGGGGCCACCCACGTGCAGTGCACCGCCAACGGGTATGGCGAGCGGGTGGGCAACGCGAACCTGTTCTCCGTGGTGGGCGCGCTCACCCTCAAGCACGGCCGGGAGGTCCTGCCCAAGGGCTGTCTGGGCGAGATGACCAGGGTGGCCACCGCGATCGCCGAGATCGTCAACCTGGCCCCCGACACCCATCAGCCCTACGTGGGGATCTCGGCCTTCGCGCACAAGGCCGGCCTGCACGCCTCGGCGATCAAGGTCGACCCGGACCTGTACCAGCACACCGATCCCGAACTGGTCGGAAACCGGATGCGCATGCTCGTCTCCGACATGGCCGGGCGCGCCTCGGTGGAACTCAAGGCCCAGGAGTGGGGCCTGGACCTGACGGGGGACCGTGAGCTCTCCGGCCGGGTCGTGGAACGGGTCAAGGGCCTGGAACTGTCCGGGTACAGCTTCGAGGCCGCCGATGCCTCCCTGGAACTGCTGCTACGCGAGGAGCGGGGGGAGCCGGTCCGCTACTTCGAGACCGAGTCGTGGCGGGTCCTCACCGAGCGTCGCCCGGCCGCCGGCTCCAGCCCTTTGTCCAACGACTACGAGAGCCTGACCGAGGCGACCGTCAAGCTGCGGGTGAAGGGTGAGCGGGTCATCGCCACCGCCGAGGGCAACGGCCCGGTCAACGCGCTGGATCGGGCACTGCGCAATTCGATGGAGAACGTCTACACGGCGCTGGGCGGCTTGGAATTGACCGACTACAAGGTCCGGATCCTGGAAGGCGCCTCGGGTACGGACGCGATCACCCGGATCCTCATCACCTTCAGCGACGGAGTCGAGGAGTGGACGACCGTGGGGGTGGGGCCCAACGTCGTGGACGCCTCCTGGGTCGCGTTGGAACAAGCCATCACCTACGGGCTGCTGCGTCAGGGCTATCCGCGGGACTGAGCCTCGGGCGGGTGACGGAATCGTCACGTTCTTCCGTCACCCGCCGTGCCGATTCGAGAGGAGGCACAGGTCAGGGCTTTGAAACTTACTTACAGGTAAGAAATCCCTGTCCGTCAGGTCATAGCCAGTGTGTCCAGAGCCGCTCGATACTGCGAACTTTCGGGAAGTTCGCGATGTACGAGTGGTGATGGATGTCGGACATAACCGTGGTGCGCCCCGCCGTTGGCGTGCTGTTCGTCTCTCAGAGGAGCGCAGGTCATTCGCCCCCTGAAGACTGCGTGACGTGTTCTCGACCACGACTCGTGCACGGGGCGGAGGCAACGGCGTGACCACCGGCTCGGAGACCGACCGGCGCGTCGCTCCACCAACCCCTCCCACACCCCAACGCAAACGCGCACGTTCGGGAAGGGACGCCCTGCTCGCGTGGGGTTTCCTGGCCCCCTCCGTCGCGATCTTCGCGCTCTTCCTCCTCTATCCGCTGGGCCGTACCGTCTATCTGTCGATGCACGGCAACGACATCATCGGCCAACCCAACCGCTTCGTCGGGCTGAGCCACTTCGCCGAGATGGCCTCGCCCGAGTTCCTCCAGATCCTGGTGACCACCGTGGTGTTCACCCTCGGAGTGGTCGTCCCCGGCGTGGTCGGTGCCCTGGTGATCGTTCTCCTCCTGGAGGGCGTGCTAGAGGGAAGGGGTGGGGCGAAGACCTCCGTTGAGGGTGGTGGCGTTCGGCGGGCGGGCCAGAAGTTCCTGCGCGGTGCCTTCGCCCTCCCCTTCGCCTTCTCCGTGGCCAGCGCCTCGGTGATCTTCTCCGTGTTCTACAGCCCCGGTAACAGCGTGCTCAACGGCATCCTGTACCGCCTGGGCCTGGACCAGGTGCCCTGGCTGACCTCCCAGGAGATGGCCCTGTGGTCGGTCATCATCACCACCGTGTGGATGAACCTGGGATACGGGGTGCTGGTACTCGCGGCGGGCATCGGCTCCATCCCCAAGGAGATCAACGAGGCCGCTCGCATCGACGGTGCCACCGGGCCACGCCTGGCCTGGGACGTCACCATTCCGATGCTCGGTCCCCAGCTCTTCTTCCTGATCGTCATCTCCACGATCAACGCGCTGCAGAGCTTCGGCCAGATCCACATCCTCACCGCGGGCGGGCCGGTCGGCTCCACGACCACCCTCGTCTACTCCATCTACCAGGACGCCTTCGCCTACGGCACCAGCGACTTCGGTCGGGCCAGCGCCCAGGCGCTCGTCCTGCTGTTGGTGGTCTTGGTGTGCACCGTCATCCAGTTCGGTGTCATCGAACGGAAGGTGCACTACTCGTGAGGACCACGACCGTTTCTCGGCCCACGCCCCTGACCCGACACAGACCCACGGCCGGACACGTCCTCGGTCGCGTCCTGCTGTACGCCATGCTGGCCGTGCTCCTGATCCCGGTGCTCTTCCCCGTCTACTACGTGTTCGTGGGAACACTCATGGAACCCCGGGAACTGTCGACCTTTCCCGCCAGACTGTTGCCCACCGGCGTGCACTTGGAGAACGTCCAGGGCGCCCTGAACGCCGTACCCCTGCTGCGCATGTACGGCAACTCGTTGGTCATGGCGGGCGTCATCACCGTCAGTCAGCTCCTCACCTCGGCTCTGGCCGCGTACGCGTTCGTGTTCCTGCGCTTTCGCGGTGCCGCGGTGCTCTTCGCGCTGTTCCTGTCCACCCTGATGGTTCCGGCGGAAGCGACCTTCATTCCCAACTACCTCACCATCACCGGATGGGGCCTGGGCGACTCCTACGCGGGGTTGGTCATGCCGTTCCTGGCCTACGCCTTCGGCACGTTCCTGCTCCGTCAAAGCTTCAAACAGTTCCCCAAGGAGCTGTACGACGCCGCACGCATCGACGGTATGGGGCACCTCAGGTTCCTGTGGACCATCCTGCTGCCGCTGAGCAAGCCGGCCCTGACCGCCGTCGGTACGTACGTCTTCATCACCAGCTGGAACATGTACTTCTGGCCTTTGATCATCACTCGCAGCACCCAGATGCAGACCCTCCAGATCGGCCTGAACAGTCTTAAGGCCGGAGAGGCGGCCAACCCGGGACTCGTCCTGGCGGGCGCCGCCCTGTCGGTCATCCCCACCCTGGCCCTCGTGATCTTCGGACAGCGATTCATCGTCCGTGGACTCACCGCGGGCGCGGTCAAGTAGGGCGAGAAACACCTAGTGGAGAGAACAAGGATGAGAACCTTCCCCCACCGACGAGGCGTCAAGGCCGCGGCACTGCTCGCGAGCCTGGGCCTACTGCTCAGCGCCTGCTCCGGAGACGATGGAGGCGGTGGCGACACCGACCTGACCGCTCCGGGGCCGGAGGTCTTGGACGACCTCGACGAGGCGGTTCAGATCGAGTTCTGGCACAGCATGGACGCCACCAACGGTCAGGTACTGGACCGGCTGATCGACGAGTTCAACTCCCAGAACGAGGGCCGTGTCGAAGTCACCGGTTCCTTCCAGGGCGACTACGACGAGGCCCTGGCCGGTCATCGCGCCGCCATCCAACAGGGTGAGACCGCCGAACTCATCATGATCTACGACCTGGGCACCCAGTTCATGATCGACTCGGGGCAGACCGTGCCGGCCCAGTCCTTCATCGATGAGGACGCCTACGACACCTCCAACGTGGAGGAGGCGCTCCTCAACTACTTCACGGTCGAGGGCGACTTGAGGTCCTTCCCCTTCAACAACTCCACCCCACTGATGTACGTCAACCGGGACGCCTTCGAGGAGGCCGGACTCGACCCGGACTCCCCGCCCACCGACCTCGACGAGATCCGTGAGGCCGCCGAACAGCTCACCATCACCGACGACGACGGCACCGTCGTGCAGTACGGATTCGGCGCGGCGGTGTACGGATGGTTCATCGAACAGTTCATGGCTCGTGCCGCCACCCCCTACTGCGACAACTCCAACGGCCGTGACGGCCGCGCCACCGAGGTCCTCTTCGACGACCCCAAGGTCGTCGAGCTCGTCGAATGGTGGGAGCAGATGATCGAGGACGACCTCGCCGTCCAGATCGGCCGCAACACCGATGATGGTCAGGCCGCCTTCACCTCCGGCCGTGCCGCCATGACCCTGGAGTCCACCGGTTCCCTGGGCGGCTTCATCGAGCAGTCCGACTTCGAGGTCGGTGCCGGTTACTTCCCGTTGATCAGCGCGGGCGACCCGGGCGGTTCGATCATCGGCGGTGCCTCGCTGTGGATCAACGGCGTGGGTCACAGTCCGGAGGAGATCCGTGGATCCTGGGAGTTCGTGCAGTACCTGTTGACCCCGCAGGCCCAGTCGATCTGGCACGCGGGCACCGGTTACCTGGCGGTCAACACCGAGGGCTACGACGGTCCCGAGGCGACCGAACGCGCCGAGGAGTTCCCGCAATTCTCAGTGGCCGCGGCCCAGCTCGCCGACTCCGAGATCAATGAGAACACCGCCGGCTGCATGATGGGCGTGATGTCCGAGGCCCGCGTGGCCGCCGAGGAGGGATGGGAGGCCGCCCTGACCAGTGACCTGTCCGCCCAGGAGGCCATGTCCGACGCCGCCGACGGCGTGAGTGGCACCATCGAGGAGTACAACGCCTCCGTCCAGGACTGAGCGCGAGCACGGAGTGGACGCGCCCGGGGCCCGATGGCCTCGGGCGCCTCGTTCGGTCCTAGGCGTCGGGGTCGACCCAACCGTTGGGCTCACAACCTTGCAGATCCAGGGTCTGTTGCTGCATCACCGGGGCGGGCTCACCCTCCCCGGGGCAGTTCACGTGCCCGTGACCGAGGGTGTGGCCGACCTCGTGGTTGATCAGATAGATCCGGTAGGTCTCCAGGTCGTCGTCGAAGTGCTCCACACCCGCCACCCAACGGTTCTGGTTGATGATGGCGCGGTTGCCGTTGGCGCAGGAGACGAAACCGTTGGTGCGCAACGGCGCGCACATGCGATCCACGGTGTCCGGTGCGGCCAACAGCACCCTGATGTCGGCGTCGTCGCCGTCCACGCGCTGCAGGGAACGGTCACCGTCCTCGCCCCAGCTCCGAGGGTCGCCCAGGATCAGTTCGACCGCATCGACGAAGTCCTCGTTCTTCCCCGGGAGTCCTTCCTCGACCTCCACGGCGAAGGTGGTCAGCGGGCCCTCGCCCGTGACCTCGCCCTCGCCCTCCATGACCTGGATCTCACCGTCGGCGGTGTCGACCTCCTCCACGACCGAACGCAGCAGGACGGGAGTCTCCTCCACGTCCTCCTCCTCGGTCTCCTCTTGGGCCGTGGGGGCGGGGTGGGCGCGGGTGCCGTCCGGGACACCGTCACCGGTGGGCCCTTGCGCGGAGGTCTCCTCGGGAGTGACCGGTTCCTCACCAGGGGCGGGCACGCCGACCATCAACATCGCGGAGGCACCTGAGACCACGCACAGGCCGAGTGCCAGCCCCAAGGGGCGTCCGCGACGCCGACGGTGCCGGGCACGGTGGTGGCTACGAGTGCGCACGGTCCTCCGCCTCTCGATGGTCCATGGCTTCCAGCATGCCAGAGACGCGCACGTGGCCGGCGCGACTACGCTTCAGACGGACAGTGAGTCGTAGAGGGCTGCTTGGAGGAATCACAGGTGCGTATCGCACGTTTCGCGGCCGGTGACGAAGTCGGGTTCGGTCTGGTCGAGGCGGACACGGACAGCGGGGAGGAGTTCGTCGCGAGGTTGAGCGGTCACCCGCTGTTGGGAGACATCAAGCTCACCGGTGAGCGTGCCAAGCTCTCCGACGTGCGGCTTCTGTCGCCGGTGTTGCCGACCAAGGTCGTGTGCATCGGCAAGAACTACGCGGACCACGTGGCGGAGATGAAGGACGTCACGGGGGAGGGCACGAAGGAGCCGGTGGTCTTCCTCAAGCCGTCGACCGCGGTCGCCGGTCCCCATGATCCGATCTTCTACCCGAAGGTCTCCGAACGGGTGGACTTCGAGGGCGAGATGGCCATCGTCATCTCCCGGCCCTGCCGCGAGGTACCGCGCGAGCGCGTCAAGGACGTCATCTTCGGGTACACGGTGGCCAACGACGTCACCGCCCGTGACCTGCAAAAGAAGGACAAGCAGTGGACACGGGCCAAGGGCTTCGACTCCTTCTGCCCGATCGGTCCATGGATCACCACCGGGCTGAGCGTCGAAGAGGCCCAAGACCTGCGGCTCACCACCACCGTGGACGGCGAGAATCGCCAAGACGGACGCACGTCACAGTTCATCCACGACATCGAGGGCATCATCTCCTATGTCTCCTCCTTCATGACCCTCCTTCCGGGCGACGTGCTCCTGACCGGCACTCCGGCCGGTGTGGGACCCGTCGAGGTCGGCCAAGAAGTGGCCGTCACGGTGGAGGGCCTGGGCACCATCACCAACCGGGTGGTCGCCCGGGACTGAGTCCGAACGAACCGTGCGCGGCTTGCGGCCCGCGCACGGTCCACCCGTCGGGGCGCGCCCCGACCGAGCGGAAGGACCGCCTCTTGGCGCCCCGAAGTCGACGCATCGTGCCCTTCGCCCTCACCGGCGCACTCGCTCTGGTCGTGGCCTTGGCGGGCTCTGGATTGTGGTTGCTCGGCAGGTCCTCCGAACCCGAACGCGCTCAGGTGCGGATCATGCTCGCCGGGGATTCCATGACCCATGGCGCGGATGGGGACCGAACCTGGCGCTACCACCTGTGGAACCATCTGGAACCGCACGTGGAGGGCCTGGACTTCGTGGGTCCCTTCACCGCCCCGGCCACCCCTGAACAGATCGTGTCGCCGGAGGTGGCCGGGACCGCGCGGGGGGAGGGGGATCCCGAGGGCGTCGACTATCGGGATCCCGACTTCGACCAGGACCACAACGCCCGCTGGGGGCGCAGCCTGGCCGACGCGGCCACCACCATCACCGCCGACGTCGCCGAGCACAGGCCGCACGTGTTGTGCGTCATGATCGGGATCAACGATCTGCTGCATCCCATCGGTGAGGAGGAGATGGAGCGGCGCATCCGCGCCTACGTGGAGGGCGCCCGGCGAGGGAACCCGAACGTCCACATCCTGATCGCCCAGGCTCCGCCCATCACCCTGGTCGAAAAGGACCAGGGCTTCGCGCTGCGCCTGTACGTGTACAACGAACTGGTCCGTGAGCTGGCCGAGGAGTTGTCCATGGTCCATTCCCGGGTGGTCTCCTTCGACCTGGCCAAGGCCGAGTCCTGGGACCCGTGGACCGACACCTACGACGGCACCCACCCCAACGAGGGCGGTGAGCTGAAGATCGCAGCGGGTTTCGCCGACGCGCTCTCCCGTTCCTTCGGCCTGGGCCCGGGTTACCAGCGTCCGCTGCCGATCGTCCCCTCCCAATGGTCATCCGGTCACTGACGGGGCCGCCTATACCCTGGAACACGTGACTGAGACTCCGATTCGTACCCGCTTCGCCCCGTCGCCCACGGGCATGTTCCACGTCGGTGGCGCACGTTCCGCGCTCTTCAACTGGGCCTTGGCCCAGCAGCGACCCGAGGGCCGCATGGTCCTGCGCGTCGAGGACACCGACGCCGCGCGCAATCGCCCCGAGTGGACCGAGGGCATCATTCGCGCGATGTCCTGGATCGGCATCGACGAGAGCGACCCGCACTTCGAAGGCCCCTACTTCCAGTCGGCCTACGTCGAAAAGCACCGCGAGACCGCCCAGGAGCTGTACCGTTCCGGCCGCGCCTACTACTGTGACTGCACCCGAGAACAGGTACAGGAGCGTCGAGACAACCCGAGCCTGGGCTATGACGGTTTCTGTCGGGACCGTGGCCTGGAGGCGGGCCCGGGACGCGCACTGCGCTTCCGGGTGCCCGAGGGCGGTCCCACGATCGTTCGGGATCAGATTCGCGGCGACGTGGAGTTCGAGCACTCCGCCATCGAGGACTTCGTGATCGCCCGCGCCGACGGTTCGCCGCTGTTCGTGCTGGCCAACGTCGTGGACGACGTTCAGATGCGCATCACGCACGTCATCCGGGGTGAGGAGCACCTGTCCAACACCCCCAAACAGCAGTTGCTGTGGGAGGCGCTGGAGCTGACCCCGCCGGTGTGGGCGCACTTGCCCGTCATCGTCAACGAACAGCGCAAGAAGTTGTCCAAACGCCGTGACAAGGTCGCCTTGGAGTCCTACCAGGAGGAGGGCTACCTGGCCGAGGCGATGGTCAACTACCTGATGTTGCTGGGGTGGGGTCCGGGCGAGGACCGCGAACTCATGCCGTGGTCGGAGATGATGCCGCTCTTTCGCATCCAGGACGTGAACAGCTCCAGCGCGTTCTTCGACGAGAAGAAGTTGCGCGCCTTCAACGGTGAGTACATCCGTGGGTTGTCGGTGGAGGACTTCATCGCGCGTTGCCGGCCGTGGCTGACCGGCGAGGACACCCCGTGGGAGGCCGAGGCCTACGACCCGGCGGTCTTCGCCGCCATCGCCCCGCTGGCACAGAGCCGGGTGTCCGTCCTCAGCGAGATCGTTCCCAACGTGGACTTCCTGTTCCTGAGCGAGCCGGTGGAGGACGACAAGAGCTGGAAGAAGGCGATGAAGCCGGGTGTGGGCAAGGAGATGGTGGAGGCGGCACTGGCGCGCTTCGCCGACCCCGGGCTGGAGTGGACGGCGGACGCCCTCAAGACCGCGACCGAGGAGACCGGCGCGTCCCTGGGGCTGAAGCTGGGCAAGGCGCAGGCTCCGGTGCGCGTGGCCGTCACCGGGCGGACCGTGGGGCTGCCGTTGTTCGAGTCCCTGGAGTTGCTGGGCCGTGAGCGGGTCCAGGCGCGCTTGGAGGCCGCCCTGGAGAAACTGCGGGCCCAGGAGAAGGCCTCCGAGGGCTGACCCGTCAGGGTCGCCGTTCGGGCACTGAGGCCGAGCAAGGACCCGAGGACGAGCGGGGTGGTCGGGGCCACAGCCCTCCCACCCCGTTTTCGGTTCGCGAGCACTCGGAATGTCCGCTAGAGTTGTCTACGTCGCCGAGGGGGACAGGGAAGCGGAAGCGGCCGAAGTCCTCCCGAAGCAATGGCCTATGGTGTAATCGGCAGCACGACTGATTCTGGTTCAGTTAGTCTAGGTTCGAGTCCTGGTAGGCCAGCTTGTTCACGGTTAACGCCGTGAACACGGGGCCCTCCGGGGCCGAAAGCGCGCCCCCGTCGTCTAGTGGCCTAGGACGCCGCCCTCTCAAGGCGGTAACGGCGGTTCGAATCCGCTCGGGGGTACCACGCTTCACGTTCCATGGGAATCACGTCCTGCCCCCGTCGTCTAGTGGCCTAGGACGCCGCCCTCTCAAGGCGGTAACGGCGGTTCGAATCCGCTCGGGGGTACCAGCAGTACATCGAAGAAGGCCCTACCCTTTCGGGTGGGGCCTTCCTTCGGTTCAGCCCATGCCCTCGTAGGTGTGCAGGGACTCGCTGATCTTCTCCGCGGCGGAGACCACCGCCTGGGAGTGCATACGTCCAGGGGAACGGGTCAGGCGCTCTATCGGGCCGGACACCGAGACCGCGGCGATCACCCGGCCACCCGGTCCGGCGACCGGCGCCGAGACCGACGCCACGCCCTGTTCGCGCTCGGCGACGCTCTGGGCCCAACGGCGGCGACGCACCTGGGCCAGACCGGCCGCGGTGAAGCGGGCCCCCACCAGGGAACGGCGGATGCGGTCGGAGTCCTCCCATGCGAGCAGGACCTGGGCCGCGGAGCCGGCGTTCATCGGCAATTCGCTGCCCACGGGAACGGTGTCGCGCAGGCCACTGCTGCGTTCGGAGGCGGCCACGCACACGCGCGTGTCGCCTTGACGGCGGTAGAGCTGGGCACTCTCACCGGTGAGGTCGCGTAGCTGGACCAGGATCGGCGCCGCCACGGCGAGCAGGCGATCCTCTCCAGTGGCGATCGACAGCTCACCCAGGCGGGGGCCTAGTACGAAACGGCCCTGGCTGTCCCTGGTCACCATGCGATGACGTTCCAGGGCGACGGCGAGACGGTGGGCGGTGGGGCGGGCCAGACCGGTGATCTGGACCAGCTGGGCCAAAGACGCGGGTCCCGATTCCAGGGCGTCGAGGACGGACATCGTCTTGTCCAGGACACCGACACCGCTGGATGAGCTAGAGTTGTCCATGGCTTGATATTGCCGTCTCGATATATGGAATGCAAGTCGGCCTGAGTCCCTGGAAGACACGGAAAGACACGGAAGAGGCGATCGCTCATGGCACGCACGATGGCCGAGAAGGTCTGGGAGGAGCACGTCGTTCGACGTGCCGAGGGCGAGCCGGACCTGCTCTACATCGACCTCCACCTCGTTCACGAGGTGACCAGCCCTCAGGCCTTCGAGGGTCTGCGTCTGGCCGGTCGCTCCGTGCGCCGTCCGGACCTGACCATCGCGACCGAGGACCACAACGTCCCCACGATGGACCTCCTCGCGCCCATCGCCGACCCGGTTTCGCGTAAACAGGTCGAGACGCTGCGCAAGAACTGCTCGGACTTCGGGGTACGTCTGCACCCCATGGGCGACATCGAGCAGGGCGTCGTCCACGTGGTCGGCCCCCAGCTCGGCCTCACCCAGCCCGGCATGACCGTCGTCTGTGGCGACAGTCACACCAGCACGCACGGCGCGTTCGGTGCCTTGGCCTTCGGTATCGGCACCAGCCAGGTCGAGCACGTCCTGGCCACCCAGACCCTGCCGATGCAGCCGTTCAAGACCATGGCCGTCACGGTCAACGGCAAGCTGCGGCCCGGTGTCACCGCCAAGGACATCATCCTCGCCGTGATCGCCAAGATCGGTACCGGTGGCGGTCAGGGCTACGTCATCGAGTACCGGGGCGAGGCCATCGAGGCACTGTCCATGGAGGCCCGCATGACGGTGTGCAACATGTCCATCGAGGCGGGTGCCCGTGCCGGGATGATCGCCCCGGACCAGACCACCTTCGACTACGTCCAAGGACGCCCGCACGCCCCGCGGGGCGCCGACTTCGACGCCGCCGTCGAGCACTGGAAGAGTCTGCGCACCGACGAGGGCGCCGAGTTCGACGCCGAAGTGGTCCTGGACGCCGACGAGTTGAGCCCGTTCGTCACCTGGGGCACCAACCCCGGCCAGGGCGTGCCGTTGGACGCCTCCGTGCCAGACCCGGCCTCCTATGAGGACCCCTCCGCGCGGGCCGCCGCCGAGAAGGCACTGGCGTACATGGACCTGGAGGCCGGTACGCCGATGCGTGAGGTCCGTGTGGACACCGTCTTCTTGGGCTCGTGCACCAATGGTCGGATCGAGGACCTCAGGGCCGCGGCCGAGGTCATCCGTGGCCGCAAGGTCGCCGACGGTGTGCGCATGTTGGTCGTCCCCGGTTCCATGCGGGTCAAGGAACAGGCCAACGAGGAGGGCTTGGGCAAGGTGTTCGAGGAGGCCGGCGCCGAGTGGCGTGAAGCGGGTTGCTCGATGTGCCTGGGCATGAATCCGGACCAGCTCAAGCCGGGAGAGCGCAGCGCCTCCACCTCCAACCGCAACTTCGAGGGCCGCCAGGGCCGGGGCGGACGCACCCACCTGGTCTCCCCGCTGGTGGCCGCCGCCACTGCGGTGCGCGGCACCCTGTCCTCCCCGGCCGACCTGTAGCCGCCCCGATCCGTTAGGAGAGTCCTCTCATGGAGAAGTTCGACGTCCACACCGGTCGGGCCGTCCCGCTGCGAGAGAGCAACGTCGACACCGACCAGATCATCCCCGCCGTCTACCTCAAGCGTGTGAGCCGTACCGGTTTCGAGGACGGCCTGTTCGCCGAGTGGCGTCGGTCCGACCCTGACTTCGTGCTCAACCGCCCCGAGTACGAAGGTGCGACCGTGCTGGTCGCCGGTCCCGACTTCGGCACCGGTTCCTCCCGTGAACACGCCGTGTGGGCCCTACAGGACTACGGGTTCAAGGTCGTGTTGTCCTCCAGGTTCGCCGACATCTTCCGCGGCAACTCGCTCAAGGGCGGCCTGCTGACCGTCCTGCTGCCCCAGGAGGTCATCGACCGCGTCTGGAGCGCGGTGGAGGCCGAACCGACCACCGAGGTGACCGTGGACCTGGTGGAGCGTCGAGTCCGCGTGCCGGCCGCGCGGGTGGATGAGTCGTTCGAGTTGGACGACTACACCCGCTGGCGGTTGATGGAGGGACTGGACGACATCGCCTTGACGCTCCGTCACACCGACGACATCACGGCCTTCGAGGCGACCCGGCAGCCCTGGAAGCCGGTCACGATGTAGTCACGGCGTGGACCGGAAGGCCCTTCTGGGCACGGGATCGGGCGGTGTTGTGACGCAGCACACCCCCGATCCCGAATAATTTTACCTTTACTTCTTGTGAGCATTCGCTTACTGCCTTTGTGCGCTTAAGGGTGGCGGTGCTGGCGTCCGGAATCCGGTTATACGTAGGCTTTTGAGGCCCACAGAAGGGGGCAAAAGGGGCGCGTTCCCCTTGAGGTCTCCTCCAGCCCTTCCGTTGCGGAGCGTGACATCGCAGGTGAGGAGGGGGCCGACACGCCCTTCCCACAGGCGTTTGTATTTGTGTAAAGGCCTCTGCGTCCCCTAATTTCGTGCGAGCAAGGGGGAACCGGAGGAACCTTATGAACAAGCGTGACCTGATCGACGCGATCTCCGACCGTCTCGGAGACAAGAAGACCGCGACCGAAGCGGTCAACGCTGTGCTTGAGACCATTCAGGCCACCGTGGCGTCGGGCGACAAGGTCGCCATCACGGGCTTCGGCGTTTTCGAGAAGTCCGAGCGCGCGGCTCGCACCGCCCGCAACCCCGCGACGGGTGCCACCATCAACGTCCCCGCGAGCTTCGTTCCGAAGTTCCGGGCCGGCGCTGACTTCAAGGCCTTGGTCAACGGCGACAAGAAGTAGTCCGTTCGTCACCGACGAGCAGACGTGTCCGCCCGGGGTCCCACGTGGGGTCCCGGGCGGAGCGCTGTCCGGTGCCTCGAAGCCTTCAGAAGGCCACAGGCGCCTCAGAGCGCCTGTGTTGACTCATAGGGTGACAAGCGTCCCAGCAGGGCCTGTGTGCGTGGTCCCAGCCCTAGGGCGGCGGCAGCGGTCAGATCCTCCGGGGTGTCCACGTCTCGGCGCACCGATTCCACCCCCGCGAGCGACAGTTCGCGGGCCCCACCCGCCAGGTGCCGGGCACGTGAAGTGCCTTCGAAGGCCGGTTCGAAGGGTCTGCCGGGCGCCGCCGCCAACAGGGTGGTCCCCACCCCGGGCGAATCCGCGAGGAAGGACCGATCGTGCGCGGAGGCCGCCGTCAACACCCGCTCCAACTCCACCGGGCGCAGCGCGGGCAGGTCCGCCGACAACGCGCATACCCCCGAGTCCGGCCACAGGGATCGAGCGGTGCGCGCCCCGTGCTCCAAGGCCGGGTTCAGCCCACCGCCGGGTTCTCCGGGCACCACCACCGCGCCGAGCCTCGCCAATTCGGCACCCGCACGCGGATCCTCGGTCACCACGAACACCGAACCGGTGGCCGCACAGGCGCGGGCGGCGGCCACCGTGTCGCAGGCGATCGCGAGCGCGAACTCCTCGCGCAGTTCCCCGGCGGCCCGGGCCAGTCGACTCTTGGCCAGACCGAGGTGCTTGACTGGGACGATCAGGGACCAGCGCACCTCGGGCCCAAGAGCCCCGCCCCGCCTTCCAAAGCCGGTCACGCTTCCCCCGGGACATGTTGATACGGCTACGACAATGATGAGGGTAGGTGTTGGGGAATGGCGCGGCGCGGACACCCTAGACTGAATCGGTTGTGCTTCCGAGGCCTTGAGCGGGCGGGGAGCGAGAAGTGAGGAGTCCCGTGGCCAAGCAAAGAGAATCGCGATGGGTCAAGTGGGTCGTGTCCCGGATCGTGCGCTTCGCCCTCTGGCTGGTGACCAAGCCGGAGTGGAAGGGGACCGAGAACGTCCCCGCCCAAGGCGGAGTGATCATCGCGACCAACCATCTTTCCGTGACCGACCCGCTGACGGTCGCCCACTTCCTCTACATCGGTACCCGCCGCTGGCCCACCTTCACCATGAAGGACGCGGTCATGAAGATCCCCGTGGTCCGATCGGTGGCCAAGAGCACGGGACAGATCCCGATCAAACGCAACAGCGCCGACGCGGTCAAGGCACTGGGCGAGGCCGAGAAGGCGCTCGTCGAGGACGGTTCGTCGGTGATCATCTACCCTGAGGGCACCTGCACCCGGGACCCGGAACTGTGGCCGATGACGGCCAAGAACGGTGTGGCACGTCTGGCGTTGACCACCGGTGTCCCGGTGATCCCCGTGGCGCACTGGGGTGAACAACACCTGCTTCCCTACGGCGAGAAGAAGCCCCACTTGCTGCCCCCGCGCAAGCGCGTCCAGTTCAGGGCCGGCCCCGCCGTGGACCTGTCCGAGTTCCGGGACCAGCCGATCACCACCACCGTGCTGGACGGCGCCACCCGGGCGATCATGGCCGACATCACCGCCCTTCAGGCCGAGATCCGAGGTGAGGAAGCGCCCACGGAGCCCTTCGACTTCAGGAAGGCTCGCAAGAAGCGGGCCGACAGTGACAACGGGAAGAACAACGCGGGGGCATGAGCGAGCACATGAGCGCTGACAAGGTGAAGGTCGCGGTCCTGGGCAGTGGTTCCTGGGGGACCACGTTCGCCAACGTCGTCGCCGACGCCGCGGACCTGGCCGGTAGGTCGGGGGAGGGCCCCACCGTCGAGGTGGTCCTGTGGGGGCGCCGGGCCTCGGTCGTGGACGCGATCAACGACAGCGCACAAAACCCCGAATACTTTCCGGGCGTCCTGCTCAACGCCGGACTGCGCGCCACCACCGACCCGGCCGAGGCACTCGTCGAGGCCCGGGTCGTGGTGCTGGCCGTCCCCTCTCAGTCGTTGCGCGCCAACCTCGCCGTCTGGAAGGAGCACATCCCCTCCGACGCGGTGGTGGTCAGCCTCATGAAGGGGGTCGAGCTCGGCACCCTGATGCGGATGAGCCAGGTGATCGCCGAGGCCCTGGAGTTCCCCGAGGAGCGGATCGCGGTGGTCTCCGGCCCCAACCTGGCCGGGGAGATCGCCGAACGCCAGCCGGCCACCGCAGTGGTGGCCTGCCCACACGAGGAGACCGCCGTCTTCCTCCAAGGGCTCTTCAAGTCGGCGTACTTTCGCCCCTACACCAGTACCGACCTGGTCGGCGTGGAGATCGGCGGCGCCATGAAGAACGTCATCGGTCTGGCCGTGGGCGTGGCCGAGGGCATGGGGTTCGGGGACAACACCAAGGCATCGCTCATCACCCGCGGCCTGGCCGAGACCACGCGTTTGGCGGTGACGCTCGGCGCCGACGAGCACACCCTGTCCGGCCTGGCCGGAATGGGGGACCTGGTCGCGACATGCTCCTCCCCGCTGTCGCGGAACCGGACCTTCGGTGAGAAACTTGGCGCGGGCAAGACCCTCGAACAGGTCATCGCGGAGACCAGTCAGACGGCCGAAGGGGTCAAGTCCTCCGAGTCGATCCTCGAACTCGGATGGGCCCACGGGGTCGACATGCCGATCACCGAGTCCGTCGTCAAGATGATGCACCACGATCTGAGTCCGGCACAGGCGCTCGCGCAGTTCATGTCGCGCAGCACCAAGCCGGAGCGGTACGGAGTCTGAGAGCGAGCACGATGTCACACACAGCCGAGTCCGGACAGAAGGGTGAACACACCAGGGCGGTCTCCCTTCCCCGGTCGTTCGTACCCGCCGGACGCCCGATGCGGATGCCCGTCCACCGTGCCACCACGTACGAGTTCGACAGCTCCCAGGAGTTCGCGGACGTCCTGAACGGCGTCCGAGACGGCTACTCCTACGCGCGTATCGAAAGCCCCACCGCGGACGCCTTCGCGGAGGCGGTCGCGGCGTTGGAGGGTGTGGGATCGCCGGGCCCGGTGCGTGGGCAGTCCTTCGCCTCCGGCATGGCCGCGATCAGCACCGTCCTGTTGGCCCTGACCGAGGCCGGGGCGCACGTGGTGGCGGCCCGTTCCATCTACGGCAACACCTACTCACTGCTGAACGGGCTGCTCCGTAGGTTCGGGGTACGCACGGACTTCGTGGACATCACCGACCTGGACGCCGTACGCGCCGCCGTGACCCCCCACACACGCGTGGTGTTCACCGAGACGCTGTCCAACCCCACCATGACCGTCTCCGACCTGCCGGGCCTGGCACGGATCTCCCAGGAGGTCGGCGCCGCCCTGGTGGTGGACTCCACGTTCGCCTCTCCCGCGGTGTGCCGGCCCTTGGAGTTCGGCGCGGACGTCGTGGTGCACTCGGCCACCAAGTATCTGGGCGGCCACAGCGACGCCACGGGCGGTGTGGCGGTGGCCTCACCCGCCCTGATGGAACGCATCCGTTCGGCGCGGGTGGACCTGGGGCCGTGTCTGGCTCCGGACGAGGCGTACCTGCTCCACCGTGGCCTGGAGACCTTGCCCCTGCGGGTTCAGCGTCAATGCGAGACCGCCGCGACCCTGGCGGCCGCCTTGGAGGGGCACCCGGCCGTGGAACGGATCGACCATCCCTCGCTCGCCTCGCACCCCGAACACGTCCTGGCCGGCAAGTTGTTCGACACCGGTCGTTACGGTGCCGTGGTCACGGTGCACCCCAAGGGCGGCCGGGAGGAGGGCATGGCCTTCGTCGACCGCCTGAGGGTGGCCGTCATCGCCGCGTCCCTGGGCGGTACACACACCCTGGTGGGACACGTGTCCTCCACCTCGCACCGGAACATGACCGAGGCCGAGTTGGCGGACGCGGGCGTCTCCCCGGGCGCGGTACGGTTCTCCATCGGTCTGGAGGATCCCCAGGACCTCGTCGATGACGTCTTGGTGGCGCTCGACGGGGAAAACTGAAGGGGACGATTCACCCCGTTCCGGTTCCATCGGTAGGCAGATAAGGTCAGGCAGCATGTCCCAGCAGCGCAAGATTCGGGTCGCCGTCGTCTTCGGCGGGCGCAGTTCCGAGCACGAGATCTCCTGCGTCACCGCGGGCAGCGTCCTGTCCGTCATCGACCCGGACCGCTACGAGGTCGTGCCGGTGGGGATCACTCCCACCGGTAACTGGGTCCTGGCCTCGGGAGACCCCGAGAGTCTGCGCATCGACACGGAGACCAAAGCGTTGCCGAGCGTCTCCGAGGATGGTCTCGACCTGGCGCTGCCGTTCGACGTCGCCGGCCAGCTCATGACCGTGTCACCGGAGGAAGGGCCACGGCGTCTGGCCGAGGTGGACGTGGTGCTGCCGTTGCTGCACGGTCCCTTCGGCGAGGACGGCACCATCCAAGGGCTCTTCGAGATGATGGGCGTGCGCTACGCGGGCGCCGGGGTGTTCTCCAGCGCCGCGGCCATGGACAAGGTGTTCATGAAGGCGATGCTGGTGGGCAACGGCATCCCCACCAGTGACTTCGTCGCCATCACCGATCGCACCTGGAAGAACGAGCGAAAGCGGATCCTGGACGACGTCGCCGAGTTGGGCGCGACGGTCTTCGTCAAGCCGGCCCGCGCCGGCAGCAGCGTGGGTATCTCCAAGGTGAAGGACTCCTCCGACACCGACGCGGTGATCGCCGCCGTGGAGGCCGCCCGTGAGCACGACCCCAAGGTCCTGGTGGAGGCCCAGGTCCTCGGTCGAGAGATCGAGTGCGGCGTGCTGGAGTCCGAGGACGGTGGCGTGCCGGACGTCTCCCACCCGGCTGAGGTGCACGTGGCCGAGGGCTTCGACTTCTACGACTTCGAGGCCAAGTACCTGTCCACGTCCAGCTTGACCATCCCCGCGCGGATCCCGGAGGAGGTCACCGCCCGCCTGCGGCAGATGGCCGCCGACGTGTTCGAGGCCATGGGGTGTGAGGGGCTGGCCCGAGTGGACTTCTTCTACACCGAGGACGGACGGGTCCTGGTCAACGAACTGAACACCATGCCCGGCTTCACCCCGGCCTCGGCGTTCCCGCAGATGTGGGAGGCCACCGGAGTGGACTACGCGGCACTGGTGGAGCGGATGATCACCACGGCCCTGCGCCGAAATCCCGGCCTGCGCTGACGGTACCTGCTCGATTCCCTGGGGACCCCTCCGGAGAAGACCTGCTCTGGAGTGGTGCTTTGGCCGCGCTCGGAAACGTTCCGGATGCCACGGGAAGGCGCACACGCGGTGCGCCGTTCGAGGCGACTCCGTTCACCTGCCCGAACCCTTCGGCATCGAGGCGTCCGCTGCCGCTCTGACGACTCCGAGGTCTCGCCGGGGGCGGGCGACCACCTGGTCACCCGCCCCTTCGTATCGCCTTTCAGGTTTCGGCCCCTTCGGGCAGCAGCTCGCGGGCGAGGATCGTTCCTCCCGCGGTCGCGGCCGGGAACACCGCCACGGCCACGAACGGGATGGCCAGCAGGAAATAGGTGGGAATCGCGAAGCCCAGGACCCGCCAGCGGTGCCGGCCCATGTGGCGCCGTCGGTCCCGGATCCGGAACATGCCACGCCGGTCGAAAGAGCTCGCGGTGAGTTCGATGCCCAGCAACCAGCCGCCCATCACGGCGGTCAACACCGGACCCAAAAGCCAGCCCAACAACGGGATCAAGCCGAGCAGGAACGCGCCCACGGTCACCACGAGGGAAACCAGCACCATGCCCACGGACTGGCGGAGGGCACGAACGATCGAGGCCATCAGTGACTCCTCGGCGGCCTCGGGAACCTCCCCCAGTTCCTCTTCGACCATTTCGGCGATCCTGTCGTAGATCGGCGCCCCCAGGGTCAGGGTCACCGTGGTGAAGGCCACGACCATCACCAGGATCGACCCCACCAGCAGGCCCAGGGCCAGGGCGCCGCGCACCAACCCCCGCCAGGTGGTGTCCCAATCGGCGGCGAACGGTGTCGCCCAGGCCACCAGGTCCTCCAGGTTGAGGAACAGGGTGATCAGTGCCGCCAGGAAGAGCAGCGAAGTGATCAGCGCCGGAAGGGCGCCCAGGAAGAACAGACGGGGTTTGCGCAGGACGATGCCCAGACCGCGCAGGAGCGTGCCGAAACCGGCGAGGGCCTCACGTACGGGATTCACAGCCGAACCCTAGCGCTGGTACACGTCCCCGTACCATCCATCCTCCGCCACCAGTTCGGTGTGGGTGCCCGATTGCAGCACCCGACCGTCACGGACCACGTAGATCCGGTCCACCCGGTCCAAGCCGGTCAGGTCGTGGGTGATGAGCAGGGTGGAGAATCCCTCGGCCGCGGCGAGCAGGTCCGCCATGACGGCGTCGCGGGTGTCCGGGTCCAGGTGGGCGGTGGGCTCGTCCAGCACCAGCACCCGGGGCGCGGCCAGCACCGCGCGCGCCAGGGCCAACCGTTGGCGCATCCCACCGCTCAGTCCCAGCCCGTGCGAACCCACCTGGGTGTCCAGACCCTTGGGCATCGATTCGACCTCACCGGCCAGCCGCACACGGCGCAGCGCGGCCCACAGTTCGTCGTCCGGCGCCCCCGGCTTGGCCAGGCGCAGGTTCTCACGCAGGGTGGAACCGAACACGTGCGGGTCCTGTGGCACTCCGGACACCGATCGACGTACCTCATCGGCGGGATAGTCGGTGATGTCGATGCCGCCGATCTCCACCCGACCCTCGTCGGGGTCGCGAAAACGCAGCAGAACCGAGGCCAAGGTGCTCTTACCCGCCCCGCTGGGACCGATCACGGCCACCGTGGCCCCGGCGGGGATCTCCAGGTCCACCCCGTCCAAGGCCCACGGTTCCCGGGGCCCGTAGCGCACCCTCAGGTCACGAACGTGGACGGTGGCCTCCGAGTCCGGATCGATCCGCAGGCCCTCCTGGGAAGGGGGCGCGACCGAGGGAGGGGTGTCCAAGACCCCGAACAGGCGAGCTCCGCTCGCCCGGATCGATCCCAGCCGGGAGGCGACGGCGGGCAACGGCGCGACGATCTCGAAGGCGGCGAGGGTGGTCAACACCAACACCGCCAGGGCGGTGGGCCCGATCGTGCCATCCTCCACGGCGAGCACCCCCAGGAACAGCGCGCCCCACACGGTCAGTCCGGTGATCAGGGTGTTGGCACCCTCGCTCAGGCCGAGGATGGCCGCGTCACGCCGGGCCAGACGGGTGAGTTCGGCGTCGGCCTCCTCCACCCGGGCGACCTGGCGGTCCATGGCCCCGTAGGCGACCAGGTCGGGGGCGCCCTGAAGGGTGTCCACGAGGGCGGTCGAGAGCGTTCCGCGCGCCTTGGCCTCGCGTTGTCCGGGTTTTTTGTTCAGGGCGGCGGCCATCAGGGGCACGGCGAGTCCGGCGAGCAGCAGCCCGGCGGCCAACGTCAGGCCGCCGGGTGCGTACACCACGGTCAGGACCAGCACGGCGGCGCCACCGGTGACCACCGACACCAGGGGCGGGGTCAGCCCTCGCACCAGCAGGTCGAGGGTGGCCTCGGTGTCGTTGACCAACCGCGAGACCAGATCGCCGGAGCGGAACCGACCGAAGGGTTCGGTACGGGCCAGACGTTCGTACACCCGTACCCGAACCCGTGCCAGGACACGGAAGGCCGCGTCGTGGGTGACCAGACGTTCCAGGTAACGGCTCACCCCCTTGCTCACGCCCAGGGCACGGGTGGCGACCACGGCCACGCTCAGCGCGGTGATGGAGGGGTGGTTCGCGGCGGTGGCCAGCATCCACGCGGCCACCCCCAGCAGGGCCACCCCGGATCCGGTGGCGGCGGCACCGAGCAGGACGCCCAAGGCGAAGCGCGCGCTACGCGGCCGTGCCAGGGCGATCATCCGGCTCAGTGGGTCGGTGGAGATGGCGCTCATCGGAGGACCTTCTCGGTCGGAAGCGACAGATGGGCGGTACGCAGGTGGCCACCCGCCACGGACTCGGCCCAGCCGGTGTCGTGGGCGACGATCACCGCGGTGCGACCTTCCAAGAGCCGAGCCACGGCGGTGCGCACCGCTGCGGCGTTCTCCGGATCCAAGTGGGCGGTGGGTTCGTCCAGCAGGACCAGAGGGGCGTCGCGGCACATCGCCCGGGCCAATGCGATCCGTTGACGCTGACCGGCGGACAGGCGAGTACCGCGTTCACCGAGTCGGGTGTCGTAGCCGTCCGGCAGGGCGGAGACGAACTCGTCGGCCTCGGCCAGGCGTGCGGCCTCGCGAACCCGTTCCAGGTCGGCTCCGGGTGCGCCCAGTCGGATGTTGTCGGCCACGGACACGTCGAACAGGTAGGGGTGCTGGGGAACCCAGGCGATCCCCAGTCGCCAGTCGTGCGCCGGAACCTTCTCCAAGGGAGTCCACTCACCCCCGGGGGCGCGGACGCTGATCCGACCCTGGGTGGGCTCGCTCAGGCGTAGCAGCAGCGACAGCAGGGTCGTCTTGCCCGAGCCGCTGGGACCGGTGAGCAGCAGGTGTTCTCCGGCCCGCACGGTCAGGTCCACCCCGGAAAGGGCGGGAAGGTCACGGCCGGGGTATCGCAGACCCACCCCCTCCAATCGCAGGTCCCCGGAGGCGGCGGGGGAGGGGCGCCCGGTCGGTACGGGGACGGGGACGTCGGGATCGTCGCCGCGTTCACGGTCCAGTTCGGTGAAGACCTGTTCGGCGGCGGCGACCCCCTCCATGCTGGCGTGGAAGCGCGCGCCCACCTCGCGCAGCGGAAGGTAGGCCTCGGGTGCCAGGATCAGGACGAGCAGGGCGGTCTGGTAGTCCATGTGTCCGCCCAGCAGCCGTAGCCCCACCTCGACGGCGACCAGGGCCACCGCGAGGGTGGCCAACAGTTCTAGGGCGAAGGCGGACAAGAACGCGATCCGCAGGGTGCCCATGGTGGCCTTGCGGTGGTCGTCGCCGACCTTGCGGATGATGGCGGCCTGGGCCTTGGCCCGGCGGAACACCGCCAGTGTCGG
>NZ_ANBD01000106.1 GCF_000341005.1 Nocardiopsis alkaliphila YIM 80379
GCCCAGGCGGCTCAGGAGCTTCCACTGTCGTTCGGTGCGCTGTTGGGTGTGCATACCGATCAGCGCCATGAAGATGGGGATCAACGGCAAGGTCACCAAGATGACGACCCCGGAGATCCAGTCGGCCCAGAACACCACCGTCAGGACCGCCACCGGCACGATCGCGGCCAGGACCAGCTGGGGCAGGTAACGGGAGAAGTACTCGTCGAGGGCGTCCAGACCACGCGTGGTCAAGGTGAGGAGTTCACCGGCCTTGGGTGATCCGTCCTGGCGATCCCCGCCTTGGGCCAACCACACCTTGCCCGATCCGGTCACGTGTGCGACGAGCCTGCGGCGCAGTTGCGACTTGGTCCGAGCCGCGCTGTGCAGGGCGGAGGTCTCGGCGAGGTAGGACAGCAACGCGCGGACGACGGCCACGGCGGCGACCATGGCGATCATCCCACCGAGGACGTCCACGCCCTCCCCGGCCCAGGCCCCGGTGATGATACGGGCCAACAGCCATGCCTGGGCGAGGATCAGACCGGTGATGAGGACACCGCTGACGACGGTGACGGCCAGGTGGGTCCGGACCGCGCTCGCGGTCCGGACCAGGCGCGGATCGAGCGGTTTCATACGCGGGAGACCTCGTCTGCTCGGTCGGTGTGGACGTGCCCTCGACATCGTGACGAAGGCGTTGGAGAGCGCCGTACCCCTCGCCCCCGGGGCGATGGCGGGGGCAAGGGGTACGGAATCGGATCGGTGTCGGCTCAGGAGACCTGTTGGGGCGTGTCCCCTCCGGCGACGGTGGCGCCGGTGATCTGCTCGCCGGTGACCCGCTTACGGAAGACCCAGTAACTCCATGCCTGGTAGCCCATGATGATGGGCAAGAACACCACGGTCACCCAGGTCATGACGGTCAGCGTGTAGTCGCCGGAGGACGCGTTGGCGACGGTCAGGCTGAACGCCGGGTCGGTGGTGGAGGGCAGAACGTTCGGGAACAGCGAGCCGAACAGTGTGGTCACCGAGGCCAGGATGGCCAGGCCCGTGGCGACGAAGGACCACCCCTCCTTGCGGAAGTGGACCGCCACGACCCCGCCCACCAGCGCCGCGGCGGCGATCAGGACGAGCGGTAGGGTCCATGGCTTCCCATGGGCGAGCTGTGTCCACAGCAGGAAGGCGGCGCCGGCCGGGATGGCGAAGCACGCGGCGTACGTCGCGGCTCGTCGGGCTCGGACACGGACCGGCCCGGCGGTCTTGAGGGTCAAGAAGACGGCGCCGTGCAGGGTGAACAGGGACAGTGTGGTCAGTCCACCGAGCAAGGCGTAGGGGTTGAGCAGGTCGAACAGGGACGCGGTGACGATGTGGTCGGGCCCCATGGCCACACCACGGACGATGTTGGCGAAGGCCACGCCCCACAGGAAGGCGGGGACGGCGCTGCCGAAGAAGATCGCCCGATCCCACCGGTCCTGCCACTTGGCGTCGTCGCGCTTGCCCCGGTACTCGAAGGCCACACCGCGCAGGATGAGCGCGATGAGGATGATGAACAGCGGCACGTAGAACCCGCTGAACAGGGACGCGTACCAGGCGGGGAAAGCGGCGAACATGGCACCGCCGGCGGTGAGGAGCCATACCTCGTTGGCGTCCCAGACCGGGCCGATCGAGTTGATGGCGACCCGACGGTCGACGGAGTTGCGCTTGCCCATGAAGGGCAGCAGGGTGCCCACCCCGAAGTCGAATCCCTCCAGGAAGAAGTACCCGATCCACAGGATGGCGATGGCGACGAACCAGATGACGGCCAGTTCCATGGTCGTTGGCTCCTAGTAGCTGAAGTGCGGGATCTGGGACTCGTCCTCGTCCTTCTCCAGGTCGGGAACGAGGTGGGAGGGGCCCTTCTTGACGTACTTCCAGAGCAATCCGACCTCCACCACGAACAGGAGGCCGTAGACCGCGGTGAAGATGCCCAGGCTCATCGCGACCGTGCCCAGGCTCACCCCGGGGGAGACACTGTCGGCGGTGAGGAGCTCGCCGTGCACGGTCCAGGGTTGGCGGCCCATCTCGGTGAGCACCCATCCGAAGATGTTGGCCGCCAGCGCGGCGGGCAGTGCGGCGATCGCACCACGGTAGAACCACTTGTTCCGGGGCAGGCGCTCCTTGTCCCTGGTCAGCCACAATCCCAGGGCGGCCATGGCCACACCGAACAGCCCCAGGCCCATCATCAGTCGGAAGGACCAGTAGACGACGAAGACGTTGGGGACGTAGTCACCGGGGCCGTAGTACTCCTCGTAGGCCTCTTGGAGGTCGTTCATGCCGTGCACCTCGCCATCGAAGTGCCCGGTGGCCAGGAAGCTGAGGACGTTGGGAACGGTGACGTCGATGGGGTTGTACCGCTCCTCGGTGTCGCCGACGGCGAACGTGGAGAAGGCGGCGCCCTCCTCGGTCTCCCACAGGGCCTCGGCGGCGGCCAGCTTCATGGGTTCGTACTCGGCTGCGAGCTTGGCCTGGTGATCACCGGAGAAGATGGTGAGAGCCCCGGCCAGGAGGGTGAAGACCAGTCCGACCTTGAGGGTGGAGCGGAACAGCGCGAAGTCGCGCTTGGGCGGGACCACGCCGACCTCGCCGGTGTCGTTGTGGCTGATGTTGCGCCAGAGCTTGAAGGCGCTGACCGCGACCACGAAAAGTCCGGCGGTGATGAAGGCGGCCGAGACCGTGTGCAGGTAGGTGGACCAGGCCTGGTCGTTGCTGAGCACGGCCCAGATGTCGTTGAGTTCGGCTCGTCCGGTCTGGGGATTGATCTGGTAACCGACGGGATGGCGCATCCAGGCGTTGGCGGCGAGGATGAAGTAGGCCGACAGGTTGGTGCCGATGGCGACCATCCAGATGCAGGCCAGGTGGACTCCGCGGGGGAGGCGGTGCCAGCCGAAGATCCACAACCCGATGAAGGTGGACTCCAAGAAGAAGGCCAAGAGGGCCTCCATCGCCAGCGGCGCTCCGAAGACGTCGCCGACGAAGCGGGAGTACTCACTCCAGTTCATGCCGAACTGGAACTCCTGCACGATGCCGGTGACCACGCCCATGGCGAAGTTGATCAGGAACAGCTTGCCGAAGAACTGGGTGGCCTGAAGGTACTCGTGTCGTCCGGTTCGGTACCAGAAGGTCTGGAGGACGGCCACGATGAACGATAGTCCGATGGTCAAGGGCACGAACAGAAAGTGGTAGATCGTGGTGACCCCGAACTGCCATCGCGCCAGGTCTAGAGCTTCCATGCATGCCTCTCAGGAACCGACCTTCGGTAGTACTACAAACTGTAGTGCTACATCCCGTCGTAGTGCCCCCGGGGGCCTGTGAAACGGGACTCACGACGACGGCGCGCCCCGAATCGGGGCGCGCCGTCGTCGTGTTCGGTGACCTCACGGCCGCCTTGCGGCACGAGGGTGAAGCGCAAGGACCAGCGTCGGCGGGAGGGGTCAGTCGCGTAGCTCCAGCAGCCGCTCCATGTTCTCCACCTCGGACTCCTGGGCGTTGATCATGCCCTGCGCCAGGTTGACCACGAGGTCCTCACGGCCCAACTCCACCTCGGCCTCGGCCATCTCGATCCCACCCAGGTGGTGGTCGATCATCAACTCGAGGAACAACACCTCGGCTTCCTCACCCTCGGCCTCGTCCAGCGCCGCGAGCTGTTCGGGGGTGGCCAGGCCGGGCATGGTCTCGGGGACCTCGCCCTCGGCACTGCCGCCACCGTGACTGTGGTCGTGGCCCTCCATCCAGGTCATGGGGGGTTCAGAGGCCCGGGCGGGCAGCCCCCACGTCATCAGCCAGCCCTGCATGATGCCGATTTGGGCCTGTTGGGTGCGAGCCATGTCCATGGCAACGGTGTGCAGCTCCTCATCGTCGGTCTTGTCGAGGATGACCATCGACATGTCCACGGCCTGGGCGTGGTGAGCGCTCATGTCCCGTAGGAAACCGGCGTCCGCGCTGGTGTCCAACGGATAGGAGGGACGTCCCAGGAGGAAGCCGGTGACCAGCGCCAACGCGATCAAGATCACGGCCATCCACAAAGGAACGGGCCGCTGTGTCAACGGCTTGGAGTCCTTGCCGGCGGTTCCGTGCGAGAAACCCGGCGGCAACGTCGTGTCGTCCTCGTGGGCCGACTCCTGGACACCGCCGTCGTCACCGGAGGAAGCTCCGGCCAGTTGCCCCATTCGAACCACCTTGGTCAAATCGCCTGACTCTGCTGACAAAGTAGAGGATAGGAAAGTCTTGTTCGACCACATGTACCCCAGGAGTCCCAGTGGCCAAGAAGTCGAAGGCGGAAGAGCGCCGCGCCCGCGCGGCCGCGTTGCGGGAGGCGCAGCGTAAGAAGGAACGCCGCAACAAAGCCCTCAAGATCGCCGGCGCCGGTGTGGCCGGAGCCGCGGTCCTGGGTCTTCTGGGAACGGCGATCTTCATGGAGATGCGCAGCCGCGACATCGAGGGTGTCGCGGAGTACGAGATCGACGTGTACAACCACGTTCCCACCGGTGAGCGCGTGGACTACGAGCAGTCCCCGCCGGTCGGTGGACAGCACTGGAGCAGCTGGCAGAACTGCGGCGTCTACCCCGAGCCGGTCATGCCGGAGTTCGGAGTCCACGCGCTGGAGCACGGCGCGGTCTGGATCAACTACGACCCCGAGCTGCCGCAAGAAGAGGTGGACGCGCTGGAGGGTTTCTACAACCCTGGCGACTACCTGCTGATCACCCCTTACGAAGGTGAGATGGACGGGCCGATCGTCGCCTCCAGCTGGGGCCGCCAGATCACCGTGGACAACGCCGACGACGAGAACCTCGGCCGCTTCGTGCAACTCTACGAGCGCGGTACCGACGTTCCCGAACCGGGCGCCTCCTGCTCGGGCGCGGTCGCGGAGACCCAGCCCCAGGTCGAGGCGCAGATCGAGGCGGCCGGTGAAGAGGCCGAGGCCCTGGAGGACGCGGACAGCGACGAGGAAGGCGCGGACACCGACAACGAGGACACCGACGACGAAGCGACCGAGGACGAGGAATAGAGGTTTCGGGCACCGGCCGACCCGCTGCGTCCCGGTGGGAGTCGGGGGCGGAAGCGATCACCGTTTCCGCCCCCGACCACGCGAAAGGGTCAGACGCCGGGGTCGGGGCGTTCTTGAAGGTGTTCGTCGATCAGCTCGCCCACCTGCGTCAACGCGGCTGCGGGCGCCCCGTACGACGCGGGGATGGAAAGTTCCACATAGGCCTCACGGTAGACCGCGGTGTACATGCTCGGAGCGTCCTGCGGCTGTGGGAACCAGGCCACTCCGTCGACCTCACGCAAGGTCGAGTCCATCTCCAGCCCGGCGGGACGGGGCACCCCACAGCGCAGACCGATGGGCGGGTCGCCCCAGGCCGCCATGACGTGCGACTCGGGTTGGATCGTGGCGCGGTCCGCTCCCAGGAGCGTGTCCGGCAGGTCCGCGACGAGGGCCGCGCAGGGTTCGGCGGTGTTCGGTTGCGCCTCGAAGGTCTGCATGTGAACGGTCTGACCGCAACCGGCCGTCAACAAAGCGACCGTGATCGCCGTCCCGACGTACCGTCTCAGCACGAACAACCTCGCTCCGTCGACGTGGTCGACCTATCAGATGTTGACGATGGGGCAGGTCAGTGTCCGGGCGATGCCTTCGAGGCGTTGGATACGGGCGACCACGAGGGTACCCAAGGCGTCGATGTCCTCGGCCTCGGCCTGAACGATCACATCGTAGGGCCCCGTGACGTCGTCCGCCTTTTCGACCCCTTGGATACCGCGGACACGCTCGACGACCTCGGCCGACTGACCGACCTCGGTCTGAATCAGAATGTACGCCTGCATCATATTGTCTACTCCTTCGTGCCATGTCGGGTGTGAGCCGAGAGCGGTCGCCTTCCGGTCCGGGCGCGGCCGATCAGGAACGGGAGACGAACGAGGAGGCTTGACCACCGGGTCCAGACCACTGCGTCGGAGCGGTCACCGTACCCTGATCCTTGTGTCGAACACCATTGGGGGCCTGGGTGAGTTCGCTCTGATCACACGTGTGACGAGCCAATTCCCCAGGACGGACGATGTAATCCTCGGGCCGGGCGATGACGCCGCGGTGGTCGCCGCGCCCGATGGGCGTACGGTCGCGACCACGGACCTGCTGGTCGAAGGACGTCACTTCAGACGGGAATGGTCGAGCGCCCGCGATGTCGGACACCGTGCGGTGGCACAGAACTACGCCGACGTCGTGGCCATGGGGGCGCGGCCCACCGGCATGCTCATCGGTTTCGCGGCTCCGCCCGACCTGCC
>NZ_ANBD01000107.1 GCF_000341005.1 Nocardiopsis alkaliphila YIM 80379
TCAAAGGTGCTGACCATCGCCGTCACCGCCTTGGGGGACCTGGAGGGGCGCACACCGGTACGGCGCGACGGCGCCCGGCCCGGTGACGTGGTCGCCTACACCGGTCACCTGGGCTTGTCCGCGGCCGGGCTGGCCCTGTTGGAACACGGGGTGGAGGGGCCCGCCTCCTGCCTGGCCGAACACCGCAGGCCGAGCCCGCCCTACGCGTCCGGTCCCGAGGCGGCCCGGCTCGGTGCCACCGCCATGCTCGACGTCAGTGACGGCCTCCTCCAAGACCTGGGGCACATCGCCCGGAGCAGTGGGGCGCGCCTGGACTTGGCTTCGGAAGCCTTCGATCCCGATCCCGCGCTCCTGGAAGCGGTCGAAGTACTCGGACTCGGTGCGCGCGGCGTCTCGGAGGCCGCCCGCGCGATGATGCTGGTGGGTGGGGAGGACCACGCCTTGGCCGCGACCTTTCCACCAGAGGTGGACCTGCCGGCGCATTGGCGCACGGTGGGGACCGTGATGCCCGTTCAGGAAGGCGCGGACGGGGAAACCGCTATCGTCACCGTGGACGGAAACGTGATGAGCGGTGGGGGATGGGATCATTTCCGACGGGAGTGAGCCATTTGGATTTGTCCTGTTTGGTGATCGCGCTAGGCTGTGCCATCGCGGAGCGCAATAGCGTCGAGAGGCGGTTTATGAGGCGACATGGCTAGGCGACGTGGTGCTCGCCGTGGAGCCCACCGTAGTGAACCGCAGGACGCCGGTGCTCTGCGGCGGTTCGGCGGCCTCCTCCAGAGCACGGTCCCCAAACGGGTCGAACCTCCCCGGTTGCTCAACGTCCTCGTCGTCTCCGGCATCCTTTTGGGGCTGATCCTGTTCGGATACAGCACCACCCAGATCTACCTGCAATTCGGGAGCGCGCCTGGCGCCACGGAAACCCCCGGGCCCCAAGACGAAGGCGAACCGGGCAATGCGGTTCCGTCCGCCCCCGAGGTCGACGACACACCCTCACCGGGTGCCGACGGTCCGCAGACCCAGGCCGGAACCGAACCCACCACGGTGGTCTACCGGCTATTGGAGAGCACCACGGTCGGATTCACCGGACACGTCACCGTCACCAACACCTCGGACACGACGCTCCAGGCCTGGGAGTTGGCGTTGGCCTTCGAAAGCGCCGAGGTCACCGAGGTGCGTGACGCCGACTGGGAACCCCTGGAGGACGGAATCCTGGCTCGTAGGACCGGGGCCGAGGCCGCACTGGAACCAGGGGAATCGGTCTCGCTCACCTTCGACGCGGTCGGTCCCGCGCAGAGCCCGATCCGCTGCTCGCTCAACGGGCACGTCTGCGAGCTCTGAAGCGATCACACCACCGGCCTCGACAGTCCTCGCCGGGCACACTCTCGCACCCTTCACATGGCCCATACGAAGAAGACCCCCCGACGTGAAGTCGGAGGGTCTTCGTTCGCTGCTACGGGCCGGATCGCCTCAGCGGGTCACCTTGCCGGCCTTGATGCACGAAGTGCAAGCGTTCACACGCTTGGGCGTGCCGCCCACGCGGGTGCGAACGGTCTGGATGTTGGGGTTCCAGCGGCGGCGGGTGCGACGGTGCGAGTGGGAAACACTGTTACCGAACCCTGGTCCCTTGCCGCAGACGTCGCAGACGGAAGCCACGGTAACTCCATTCAAGCGCTAGGGATCGCGCACGTCGCCGCACGCGAAGGTTCATCCGACCGGGGAAGGTCGGGCGGACAGGTCGGCGCGAACGCCAACCTTGGAAGAGTACACGAAGGAACTGCCCGAGAATGGCATCAGGGCCACTGGACGGCATCCGTTCGCGCAACGGTGGAACATGGTGCGGCCGAAGCCTGCGGCACCCCCACCGGAGCATCGGGCTCAGCCACGCGGGCATGGCGAGAACACGACGAACTCTGACGAGTATACCCCCGTCGCGGGGGGCGGACGCCAACTCGGAGATCGTTCCGTCCATGGGCCTCGGACGTCGCACCGGCGGTCTACCGTGGCGAGGGATCGACGCACGAGTCCAGGACGGGGACGACAGTGAGCACCTGGGACGAGCCGCTGCGCAAGGGACCGCTCGGCGGCAGGACGGCCAAGGCCTTGGCCGACAAACTCGACCTGCACACCCTCGGCGACCTGCTGCGCTACTACCCGCGCCGCTATGACCGCAGGGGAGACCTCACCGATCTCGCCCTCCTACGCGAGGGTGAGGACGTGACCGTGCAGGCCAAGGTCCTCGACGCCCGGCGCAAGACCATTCCCGCTCGCCAGGGCCGTCGCCGTATGGACATGATGGAGGCCACCGTCACCGATGGAACCGGCCGGCTGCACCTGACCTTCTTCAACCGCGGCTCCTACCACCAGAGCGCCCTGGTGCCGGGGCGACTGGCCATGTTCTCGGGCCGGGTCTCCACCTTCAAGGGGCGCCGTCAACTCGACCATCCCGAGTACGTGCTGCTCGAAGAGGACGGCTTGGACGGGGATGCCGCCCGCGCCTACGCCGACGAGATCATCCCGGTCTACCCGGCCGTCAAGGGGTTGGACTCGGCGACCATCGCCCGTTCGATCAAAGTGGCCTTGGACTACGCGATCGACATCCCCGACCCCCTCCCGCCTTCTTTGCGCACCGAACAGGGACTGCTCGGTGTGTACGAGGCCTTGACCCGGATCCATCGGCCCAAGGACATGGATCGACTCAAGGCCGCGCGGCGCCGACTGAAGTGGGATGAGGCGTTCGTTCTCCAGCTCGCCCTGGCCCAGCGTCGGCGGCGGGCGGAGGAGATGCCCGCCAAGCCCCGCCCCGGTATGGCCGGAGGCATACTCGACGCCTTCGACGCACGGTTGCCGTTCACCCTCACCGAAGGGCAGCGCGAGGTGGGGCGGAGCCTGGCCGAACGTCTCGACGCCACCCACCCCATGCACTGTCTACTGCAGGGTGACGTGGGCGCGGGCAAGACCCTGGTGGCCCTGCGCGCGATGCTGCGGGTGGTCGACTCCGGTGGTCAGGCCGTCCTGCTCGCTCCCACCGAGGTGTTGGCCGGGCAGCACCTCCGTTCCATCCGCGCCATGCTCGGGCCCTTGGGACGGGCCGGGCAGATCGATGGGGCGGAGCACGCCACGAGGGTGACCCTCCTGACCGGTTCCATGGGCGTGGCCGCTCGCAGGGAGGCGTTGCTGGAAGCCGCCTCGGGCACCGCCGGGATCGTGGTGGGCACCCACGCCCTGCTTCAAGAACACGTCTCCTTCGCCGACCTGGGCCTGGTGGTGGTGGATGAGCAGCATCGCTTCGGTGTGGAACAGCGTGACGCCCTGCGGGAGAAGGCCACCGACGGACGCCCGCACGTGCTGGTGATGACCGCCACGCCCATCCCCCGTACGGTCGCGATGACCGTCTATGGGGACCTGGACGTGGTGTCCCTGACCCAGTTGCCACAGGGGCGCTCCCCCATCTCGACGCACGTGGTTCCCACGAGTGAGAAACCGCACTTCCTCACCCGTGCGTGGGAGCGGATCCGTGAGGAGGTGGCCCAGGGGCGGCAGGCGTTCGTGGTCTGCCCTCGGATCGGTGATGGTGACGACGAGGTGGAGGCCCCACCGGAGGGGGAACTTCCCGGGGCCAGGCCGCCGTTGGCCGTGCTGGACGTAGTGGCCCGGCTCACGAAGGGGCCGTTGGCGGACGTGCGGGTGGAGGCGTTGCACGGACGGATGGCCCCGGAGGACAAGGAGGCGGTCATGGGTCGTCTCAACGAGGGCCGGACCGACGTGGTGGTCTCCACCACCGTCATCGAGGTGGGTGTGGACGTGCCCAACGCCACCGTCATGGTGATCATGGACGCCGACCGGTTCGGGATCTCCCAGTTGCACCAGTTGCGGGGTCGGGTCGGTCGTGGGAGCCTGCCCGGTCTGTGTCTGCTGGTCACCGACTCCGAGGAGGGCACTCCGGCCAGGGAACGGCTGACGGCGGTGGCCTCGACCACGGACGGGTTCGAGTTGTCGCGCGCCGACCTCCAGATGCGCAGGGAGGGCGATGTCCTGGGCGACGCCCAGTCGGGGGCCCGGTCCAGCCTACGGATGCTCACCCTGCTCTACGACGAAGAACTCATCGGGAAGGCCAAGGAAGCGGCCACCCAGTACGTGGAGCAGGACCCGGCGCTGACCGCCCACCCACCCTTGGCGCAGGCCTTGGCGGCCCTGCTCCCGGAGGAACGCGCCGAATACCTCGACAAGACCTGAGCCGCATACCGTGGTGCGTATGACCCGCATCATCGCCGGGGTGGCGGGCGGTCGGCGCATCGACGCCCCCGACGGCCGCACCACCAGGCCCACCAGTGACCGTGCCCGGGAGGCGTTGTTCGCCTCCGTCCAATCCGACTTCGGCACCTTCGATGGGCTGCGGGTCATGGACCTGTACGCGGGGTCGGGGGCGATCGGTCTGGAAGCCCTGTCCCGGGGCGCCTCGCACGCCCTGTTGGTGGAGGCGGACCGTAAGGCCGCCAAGGTGATCGAAGCCAACATCAGGGCCCTTGGGCTGCCCGGCGCGCGGTTGGTGACGGACCGGGTGGAGCGAGTGCTGGCGCGGGGCGGCGTCGGGGAGCCCTATGACCTGGTCGTGGCCGATCCGCCCTACCCGGTCACCGAGGACGAATTGGCCTCGGTCCTGAGGGATCTGCTCGCACAGGGCTGGTTGGCGCGGGACGCGGTGGCCGTGGTGGAGCGTTCCAAGCGTGGCCCGGAACCGCGTTGGCCCAAGGGGTTCGAGCTCGATCGCAGCCGCAAGTACGGCGAGGCGATCCTCTGGTACGCGCGGACGAGCCAGTAGTGCTAGGGCGGAAGCGTTGCCGGTGGGACTCACAGGTTCTCATCTGGGCTGCTCTTGCCTCTGGCAGCAAGACCACGGGGAGTGGGCCGAGCCGGTGAACCTTGACGGCCAACGCACTGGCGAACGGCCATGGAGCGCTCTTCTTCAAGCCCATATATGGGTGAATGTGGGCACTAAGTGGGTGTTGCCCGAATCGGCGTGGGAATGAGCCCCTACGATCGCGGTACCCGTGAGTAGTTCTGGAGAGGGGCGATCCATCGTGCGCAAAGTCGTCTGTCCGGGTTCCTTCGACCCGGTGACCTACGGTCACATCGACATCATCGGTCGAGCCGCCAAACAGTACGACGAGGTCATCGCCGCCGTACTCAACAACGTCAACAAGCGGGGCCTGTTCACCGTCCCGGAGAAGCTCGACATGCTCCGCGAGGGCACCTCCGAGTTCGAGAACGTACGGGTCAGCGAGTTCGACGGGATGCTCGTCGACTTCTGCCGGGAGAACGGCATCCAGACCATCGTGCGCAGTCTGCGCTCGGTCAGCGACTTCGACTACGAGCTACAGATCGCCCAGATGAACTACCGGCTCTCCGGGGTGGAGACCGTGTTCATGACGGCCAACCCGCAGTACTCCTTCTTGTCGTCCAGTCTGGTGCGCGAGATCGCTCAGCACCGTGGCGACGTCTCCAGCCTGGTCACGCCCTACGTACAGGAGCGACTCAAGGAGAAGTACGCTCCGTAGTCCTGGGCCCGGCTCGGGCCCGGTTCGGGCGCCGAGGGGTGGGCCCGCCGGAGGGCTGATTTGGGTGCTCGGGGACATGGTAGGTAGAATCAGCGTTCGACCACGGGCGTCGCCGGTCCTCGGCGTGCGCTCAGGCCGGTCAGCACCACCGTGAACGACCGATGCGCAAGCGTCGGCGAGCGCGCGCCCGGCCCCGCCACCTCTTCTTTGAAAGCGCGATCACTCTGTCTCGTCTAGATGCCCGCGACCCGTACGTGGTCGACACCCGTCCGCTGGGTCGCCAGCCGGGGTCGATGCGGACCGTCAACCGTATCGTGACCCTCACCGAAGGGTTCGAGACGGCGATGGCGAGTGTGCCCGAGGGCCAGGAGATCGAGTTGGACCTGCGCCTGGAGGCCGTCATGGAGGGGGTCCTGGTCACCGGGACCGTCACCGGGCGCCTCACCGCCGAATGCTCCCGCTGTCTCGACCCCCTGTCCGAGGAGCTGGAAGCCGGCTTCCAGGAGATGTACCGCTATGCCGGGGAAGAGGACGGGAGCACCGAGACCGGTGACGAGGACTCGGGCGACGAGGATGAGGACTACTATCTAGAGGGCGACCTGCTCGACCTCGAACCGGTGGTTCGAGACGCCGTCGTTCTCGCGCTCCCACTCTCGCCACTGTGCGGCCCGGACTGCCCCGGCCTGTGCTCCGAGTGTGGCGTCAAACTCGCCGAGGCCGGACCCGAACACGGGCACGGCGACGGCGTCGACCCGCGTTGGGAGGCGCTCCGCAAGATCGCGGAGGACCCCGGCCGGCAGTGAGTTCGTGAGCCGGTCGCCCACGGTGCCCCAGGGCCCGATCGATCGGAGCACACCCTCCCCGCGACAGCGTGCGGGGTGACCAGATAAGCGACCTCCCGCGACCGCGCGGGGGTGACCCAGGAGGATTGAAGTGGCCGTCCCGAAGCGGAAGATGTCGCGGAGCAACACCCGGACCCGCCGTTCCCAGTGGAAGGCGTCGCGCCCGGTGCTGGTCAACTGCCCGCGTTGCCGTGACCCGAAGCAGCCCCACATCGCGTGCCCGACCTGCGGCACCTACAACAACCGCCAGGTCACGAACCCGGCCTAACGATGGAGGCCGCGGGCCTGGTGCCCGAACCCGGTCTTCGTGTCTCAGCGGGGCGGAACCCACCGAGGGATCCGCCCCGCTTCGCCGTGTGAAGGCGGGGCGCCGGAACCACCTGGCGCACCCTTCGTCGCCCGATCTTTGTAGAGTGAACTCCGACAACAGGGGAATCCCACCCTCTCCACCCGAGGCTCCCGAGATCGTGGTGGCCGCCGGGGGAGCGCAGGCTCCCGCGACGATCACCTCGTTTTCGAGCGCACCGGACGGGTCGAGGGAGCCCCACCACCTCGCGCGCTTCGGCGCGTCCGACAGGGAAGCGAACGCCGTGGCAAGCCAACTCTCCGCATCCGAGGCCAGGTCCTTCCACCGGGCGATCGGGGTCGAGGTCGACCCCAAGATCCTGCTCCGGGCCCTCACCCATCGTTCCTACGCCTACGAAAAGGGCGGTCTGCCCACCAACGAGCGCCTGGAGTTCCTCGGTGACTCCGTGCTGGGTCTGGTGGTCACGGACACCCTCTTTCGCAAGCACCCGGACCTACCGGAGGGCCAACTCGCCAAGCTGCGCGCGGCCGTGGTGAACATGCGTGCGCTGGCCGACGTCGCCCGTGGGCTGGGCATCGGTGAGTACATCCGGCTGGGACGTGGTGAGGAGGGCACCGGGGGGCGGAACAAGTCCTCCATCCTCGCCGATACCTTGGAGGCCATCATCGGAGCGGTCTACCTCGACCGTGGTCTGGACATGGCCTCGGAGTTCGTGCACCGCCTGTTCGACCCGTTGATCGCCAAGGCCTCGGGGCTGGGCGCCGGACTGGACTGGAAGACCTCGCTGCAGGAGCTCACCGCCGCCGAGATGCTGGGTGTGCCCGAGTACCACGTGGACGAGAGTGGTCCCGACCACCAGAAGACCTTCCGTGCCACGGTGCGCGTGGCGGGGGAGAGCCATGGATTGGGCGAGGGGCGCAGCAAGAAGGAGGCCGAACAGCAGGCCGCCGAGTCGGCGTGGAAGGCCATCCGTGCCCGTTCGGAGGTCGACGCGGCTCAGGGCAAGGGCCAGGGCGACAAGTCCAAGGGCCGCGGCGGGCAGGGCTGAGTCGTGCCGGAACTTCCCGAGGTCGAAGTGGTGCGCCGGGGCCTGAGCGAACACGCGGTGGGTCGTCGAATCGAGGCCGTTCAGGTACTGCACGCCCGTTCGGTGCGCAGGCACCTGCTCGGCCCCGCCGATTTCGTCGATCGCCTGGTGGGTCGCGCGCCGACGGCGGTACACCGTCGTGGCAAGTACATGTGGTTGGTGCTGGACGGCGGTGAAATGCTCCTGACGCACTTGGGCATGAGCGGTCAGATGTTGGTGCAGCCGCAGGGCAAACCGGACGAGAGGCATCTGCGGGTGCGTTTGGCCTTGTCGGACGGAAACGAACTGCGCTTCGTCGACCAGCGCACCTTCGGCCACCTGATGGTGGATGAGCCGGGGGAGCGGGCCGAGGTACCCGCTTCGGTGGACCACATCGCCTTGGACCCACTGGACGCGGAATTCGTTCCGGAGGCGTTCGTGCGGGCACTACGGGCCCGGCGGACCGAGGTCAAGCGGGCCCTGCTGGATCAGTCGCTGATCAGTGGTGTGGGCAATATCTACGCGGACGAGGCGTTGTGGCGCTCCCGATTGCACTGGGCCCGTTCCACCCGGGGGCTGACCAACGCCCAGGCATTGGAGCTACTCGGCCACGTGAGCGACGTGATGAACGAGGCGCTGGAGGTGGGCGGCACCACCTTCGACGGTCTATACGTCAACGTCAACGGGGAGAGCGGTTACTTCGAGCGCGGACTGAACGCGTATGGACGGCGGGACGAACCCTGTGGTCGCTGCGGGACCGCGATCGTACGAGAAGCGTTCATGAATCGTTCCTCGTTCAGCTGCCCGAGCTGTCAGAGGCCACCCCGTTCGTCTGGCTGAACCCTTGTGAAGACCGTCGATCGGGTGCTGGGTAAGGGCGTTCTGGCGTGTGGGTGAGGAAAATATCTCCACGAGGTAAGGGGGTGCCCTGGCCGTGGGAGGGCAGGATGAACCGGTCCGGTTGACCGTATGGGTGCGCGGACGGGTTCAAGGCGTGGGTTTTCGCTGGTGGACGCGTTCTCGTGCGCTGGAGATCGGGTTACGAGGAGCCGCCACGAATCTGGACGACGGCCGTGTGGAGGTCGTCGCGGAAGGATCTCGGAGCGACTGTGAACAGCTCTTGGAGCACCTCAAGAGCGGTGCGACACCGGGTCGTGTGGATTCCGTGGTGGAACGTTGGAGCAAGGCCGGGGGTGCCTTCGCCGGCTTCGTCGAACGTTGAGTATCCTGGAAAGGTAACGCGATTCGAGTGCACCACCACGGAGCGGGTCGGTCGCACGACGGGCGCTCATCTGGTCGGGTAACGGCTCCGCCGGGGTGGACCACGCTCGCATCGTGCGATGCCACATGCCCTGATGCCGTTGGGCTGGGATGTGGCCGTTACGGACCGTTGTAATCAAATCTTGACCAGCGACGCGCATGGTGAGACTCTTGAAGACACACCGCGCACCTTCCACCCGGAACCCCGGTTGAGAGCCGAATCCGTTCCGGGACGTCACACGTGCGTATCATCACTGGTCACTCAGTGTGGAGGACCCACATCATGGCGAAGGCTCTGTTTGGCCACGTCGGCGGCTCCGACCCTCGGATGGTCTCGGAAATGCGACGGCTTCAGAAGCGGGTACGCGACCTGGAGGACGAGATCGGCCGTCTCCAGGCACAGAACGACCAGCTCAGCATGGCCGTCACCGACGTCGCTACCAACGCGACCGACCGCGAGCCCGCGCTCGCCTGACCCGTATCACCCGTTCGGATCCGCGCCGGCGGAACGAATCAGATCTGTCGATCCACTGACGGGGACGCCGAGGATGGAACTGGCGTCCCTGGGCGGATCGACGGCCGGGCCCTGTTCGGCCACCAATTTCCGCTTCCTTTCCTTGACTTTGCGGCTTCTTTGTACTTTGTACCCGGCGTACTCGAGGGCAACCCCACGTGTTCGCCGGACGTCCCCTTCCCCGTCTTCGCTGTCCACGGTGGCGTGATTCATCGCGCTGAAGAGCCCTAACCTCCCTCTTCGGCCCCCACTTCGTGGCACCCTTGATTGTCGGCTCGGTGAGGATCGCCCGTGGCCGAACGCGGTGACCATCGTGGGGGGTGTGGGGTGTACCTGAAGAATCTGACGTTGCGCGGCTTCAAGTCGTTCGCTTCGGCCACCACCCTTCGTTTCGAGCCGGGCATCACCTGTGTGGTGGGGCCCAACGGCTCGGGTAAATCCAACGTCGTCGACGCCCTCTCCTGGGTGATGGGTGAACAGGGGGCAAAGTCCCTACGCGGCGGCAAGATGGAGGACGTGATCTTCGCGGGTACCTCCACCCGTCAGGCCCTGGGCCGCGCCGAGGTCAGTCTCACCATCGACAACACCGATGGCGCCCTGCCGATCGACTACACCGAGGTCACCATCAAGCGGACGATGTTCCGTAACGGTGGTTCCGAGTACGCGATCAACGGCGACACCTGTCGACTGCTGGACATCCAGGACCTACTCAGTGACTCCGGTATCGGTCGGGAGATGCACGTCATCGTCGGGCAGGGCCAGCTGGACACGGTCCTGCACGCCGGCCCCGAGGAACGTCGCGCCCTCATCGAGGAGGCCGCGGGCATCCTCAAGCATCGCAAGCGCAAAGAGAAGGCGATCCGCAAACTCAACGCGATGCAGGGCAACCTGGACCGTGTCACCGACCTCACCGCCGAACTGCGACGCCAGCTCAAACCCCTGGGACGACAGGCCGAACTGGCTCGTAAGGCCGCCGTCATCCAGGCCGACCTGCGCGATGCCCGTCTGCGCCTGCTCGCGGACGACATCGTCACGCTCACCGAACAGCTCAGTAAGGAGGAAGCGGACGAGAAGGAGGTCCTGCTTCGACGCGGTGCCACCGAGTCCGCTCTCAAGCAGGCCCAAGAGCGTGAGGCCGAGTTGGAGGCACAGGCCGCCGCCGCCGCGCCCACCCTGGCCCGGGCCACCGATACCTACCACGCGCTCTCTCGTCTGACCGAACGCTTGGACGCCGTACGAGGTTTGGCCACCGAACGCCATCAGAACCTGGTGGCCGTGCAGGGCGAGATCCTCAGTCGGCGCGACCCCGAAGAATTGGAGATGGAGGCCGAGGAGGCCGCCGCCCAAGAGGAGGAGCTCCAAACCCGACTGGAAGAGGCACGTGAGGTCCTGGAGGCCTGCGTGACCGAACGCTCCGCGGCCGAGGACGCCCTGCATCGGGAGGAACGCCGCTTGGAGACCGCCTCCCGCGCCGCCGCCGAACGCCGCGAGGGCATCGTGCGGCTGGCCGCCCGGGTGGAAGGTCTGCGTGGCCGCCTGTCCTCTCACGAATCCGAGATCGCCAGGTTGGAGGAAGCGGCTCGACAAGCGGCCGAACGCGCCGTGGCGGCCCAGGCCGAATACGAGATGGCCGGGGAGGAGGCCGCCGGACTCGACGAGGGCGACGCCGAACTCGAGCAAGCCCAGGAACGTTTCGCCCAACGACTGGCCGCGGCCGAGACCGAACTCAACCGGCTCCGCGACGACGAACGCACCGCCGAGGGCGAGCGCGCCGCCCTGGCCGCCCGTAAGGAAGCCCTGGAACTGGGCCTGGCGCACAAGGACGGGGCCGGCACCCTCCTGGAAGCGGACCTGCCCGGCATGCTCGGTGGCCTGGCCACCCTGGTACAGGTCGAGACGGGCCACGAGACCGCCGTCGCCGCCGCCTTCGGAGCGGCCGCCGGTGCCGTGGCGGG
>NZ_ANBD01000108.1 GCF_000341005.1 Nocardiopsis alkaliphila YIM 80379
TGGCCGCTCTGGAACTGCTCAAGTCCGCCGACGCCGGGCGCGCCGGCATCGTGGTCGCTCGCGCGCTGCCCGCCGCGCCCCGTTCCACCTGGCCCGTGCTTCCTCGGGGATCGCGTTATGCCGCCGACGCCGTCACCACCTCAGACGACTTGAGCGACGCCGTCACGGCCCTGCTCGATCGGATGGTCCTGGCCCCGAGCACGCGCGAGGCCCTGGCCCTGGTGACCACGTTGCCCGAGGTACGCGCGGTCACCCCCGATGGCGACGTGTTCACCTCCGCCATGGTGCACGGTGGTACCGCCGCCGCACCCAGCCTGTTGGAGGTACAGGCCGCGGTCGACGAGGCCGCCGAACGTCTGGAGATCGCCACCGAGGCCGCCAAGCGGGTGGCGGCCGAGTTGGACGCAGCCAAACGTGAGCGCGCCGAGCTCGCCCGCGCCACCGAGGAACTCACCACCCGACGCCGGCAGAGCGACCGAAAACGCAACGAGGCCGCCCAACGGTTGGGCAAACTCGGTGGTCAAGCCCGCTCCGCCGAGGCCGAGTCCGAACGTTACGCGGTCGCCGCGGCCAAGGCCGCCGCCGTGCGCGATGAGGACGCCACCAAGCTCGAGCGGATGGAGTTGGAGCTGGCCGAGGCCGAGGAGATCGCCACCGCGGTGGAGGAGGAGGCACCCGACGCCGATCACCGGGACGAGTTGGCCGCCCTGGCCTCGAAGGCCCGCGCCACCGAGATGGAGCGTCGCCTGGCCGTACGCACCGCCGAGGAACGTGCGCGTTCCATCGCGGGCAAGGCCGAGGCGCTACTCGCTCAGGCCGCCGAGGAACGTCGGGCCCTCGAACGCGAGAGAGAGCGTCGACGCACCCGGGCCGCGCAGGCCACCGTCGCCCAGGCCGTCGCCGAGAGCGCTCGATCGGCCCTGGAACGGATCGCGGTCTCGCTGAGTGCGGCCGAGGCCGAACGCGCCACCGCCGAGGCCGAACGGGAGGCCCGCGACGGCGAGCTCAAGACGGTGCGCGCCCGTGTCCGGGAGCTGTCCGTGGAGATGGAGAAGCTCACCAGCTCCGCGCACAGTGGTGAGGTGGCCCGGGCCGAACGACGGTTGCGCCTGGAGCAGTTGGAGACCAAGGCGATGGAGGAATTGGGCGTGGACGTGCCTACGCTCATCGCCGAATATGGTCCCCGGGTCCCGGTGCCGCCACCCGCGGACGCCGGTGAGGACGCCGTCCCGCTTCCGTACGTGCGTGAGGTGCAGGCCAAGCGGCTCAAGACCGCCGAACGTCAGCTCAACCAGCTGGGCAAGATCAACCCGCTGGCATTGGAGGAGTTCGCGGCGTTGGAGGAACGGCACGCCTTCCTCAACGCGCAGTTGGAGGATCTGAAGAAGACCCGGCGCGACTTGATGGACATCGTCGCCGAGGTCGACGCTCGGGTCCAAGAGGTGTTCTCCTCCGCCTACCTGGACGTGGAACGAGAGTTCGCGGCGATCTTCGGCCGGCTCTTCCCCGGAGGTGAGGGCAAGTTGGTGCTGACCTCGCCCGAGGACATGTTGACCACCGGTATCGAGGTGGAGGCCAGACCGCCCGGCAAGAAGGTCAAACGGTTGTCGCTGCTGTCCGGTGGTGAGCGTTCGCTGACCGCGGTGGCGTTCCTCGCGGCGATCTTCAAGGCGCGACCCTCACCGTTCTACGTGATGGACGAGGTCGAGGCGGCCTTGGACGACACCAACCTGCAGCGTCTGCTGGTGATCTTCGAGGAGTTGCGGGCCTCCTCTCAACTCATCGTGATCACCCACCAAAAGCGCACGATGGAGGCGGCCGACGCGCTGTACGGCGTCACCATGCAGGGTGACGGTATCTCCCAGGTGATCAGTCAAAAGCTTGAACGGCCGGCCTGAACGGCCCTGGGGTAGGCGCTTGACCGAGTGAGGTGATAGCCGGACCCCCAAGTGAGAGAACGGAACCTTCTCCCCGAATCACGCTGTACGCGCGGGTGCGAAGCGGGTGGGGCCTCCGGGGGCCTCGCCCCGATCGCCCTCACCTCCACCACGGTGGCCGAAAGCCGTTCGTCGCCACGACCGAGGGCCGCCCTCGAAAGAGCGGCCCTCGTCATCGTTCGGTGATGCCCCTGTCAGGGATCAGCCGCGGTCGATGGTGATGACCGGGGAGGTCCAGCTCTCCCAGTGGTCCGGGTTGTCCGGGTCGCCGAGGGCCTTCAGGGCCCGGGCTTCCAGGCGGTAGGAACCGTCACGCACCTCGGTGGTCCGACCGTGGGAGTCGGTCACGGTGCCGTCCCACGGGTAGGCGAAGAACGCCGTGGGGGTGGCGTTGCGATTGACGTGGTCCACCGACACCGCGATATTGCGGTCCGGGTGCACCGGGCGACCGGTGCGCTCGTTGATCACGGTCATCTCCAGCTTGGTGACGTGGTGATCGAAGTGCGCGATCACGTACGGCACGTCGGGCAGACCGTCCACCCAGTCGAGGGTGTAGGCGGCGCCGCCCGGCTGGTTCTCGTAACTGCCGCCGTTACCGGCGCAGTCCAAGCCGAAGAAGGCCTCGCACTCGGTCATCTTGGTCAGCCACGGCAGTTCGTGCGTCTCGCCGTCCCCGTCGGTGATCGGGGTCATCGCGTCGATCGCCTGGTAGTCGCCGTTGTAGGCGGCGTAGGGCACACGGTAGGTGGTGTCCTCGCCCCCGATCTCGGCGATCTCGACATAACCGCCGTAGATCATCTGGCTCAGCTCATCGGCCGGCGGGGTGATGGTCACGTCCACGGAGGCGGACCGTCCGGCACCCACGGTCACCTTGGTCTGGCTGAAGGAGGCTTCGGCGAAGGCGTCGTTGAAGCTCGGCGTGAAGGTGTTGCCGTGGGTGCCCAGGGCCGGCGCGTGGGAGATCTCATAGGTGGTCTCGGCGTCACCGTCGTTGGTGATGGTGACGGTCTCGGTCACCGGACCCGAGGTGGCGCCCAGGGACAGCTTGCCGGGGGAGACGGCGGTGGTGGCCAGTACGGAGCCGGGGATGTCGAGCATTCCGGCGCCCTGACGGTGCACGTTGTCCAGTTCGCCCAGGTCCGGGTTGCCCCACCACAGGGTCGGGTCGGCCGAGTTCTGAAGAACGTCGCGCACCTGGTGGGCGTCCAGGTCCGGACGGGCCTCCAACAGGGTGGCGACACCACCGGCCACGTGCGGGGAGGACATCGAGGTTCCGCTCACGGTGGCGTAGCCGCCACGGAGGTTCCGCTCACGGTGGCGTAGCCGCCACGGGCCATCGGATAGGTGGAGTTGATCAGACCACCCGGGGCGCCGATGTCCGGCTTCAGGCTCAGGTCGGGGGAAAGGCCGTAGGAGCTGAAGCTACTGATCATCCCGCCGGTCGGGTTGGGGATCGTGGCCTCTTCGTCGGTCCAGGTGAGGGTGACGCTCTGGCCGTCCTCCAAGAGCTCCAGGAGGTGCGCTCCGGAGACGTCGGAGATACCGATGGAGAAGGCGCCCCGGTCGACGATGCCGCCTCCGGCGAACATGCCGGGCACGTTGTTGTACATCACCACACCGGTGGCACCGGCGTCGATGGCGGCGTCGTACTTCTCGGCGAAGGTGCACTCACCACGGACCATCAACGCGGTCTTGCCCTCGGGGTCGCCCTCGAGTTCGTCGCCCGCGGCCAGGCAACCTCGGCCGATGTGCACGAGTTCGTCGGTCTCCCCGGACGTGGGCGGCTCCGTGGCCTCGCCCATCTCCATGTAGGCGACGGTCTCCCCGCTCTGGGTGACCTCGGCGGCCGCCGAGCGGATGTGGGTGTTGTCGTAGGCGGCCACACCGATGACGTTCTCGCCCAGGCCGGGGGCGCCCGCCGAGTACAGGCCGGTGTCACCGGAGTTTCCGATGGAGGCGACCACGACCATGCCCTGGTCGACCAGGTTGTCGGAGGCGATGGCGGTCGGGTACTGCGGCCAGGAATGGGCCGAACCGATGCTCATGTTGAGCACGTCCATGTCATCGGCCAGGGCCCGCTCCATGGCGGCGATCATGATGTCGGCGGTGGTGGAACCGGTGCAGCCGAAGACCTTGTAGGCACCGAAGACGACGTCGGGAGCCACACCGGTGACTTCGCCCTCGGCGCCGACGATGCCGGCGACGTGCGTGCCATGGCCGTTGCAGTCCTGCGGGTCATCGCCCGGGACCGGCACGGCGTTGTCCGGGTCGCCGGCGTTGAAGTCATCGCCCACGAAGTCGTATCCGGCCACCACGCGTTCGGTGGGGAAATCGCCGGGTCCGCCTAGATCCGGGTGGGTGTAGTCGACACCGGTGTCCATGATGGCCACGCGCAGGCCCGCACCGGTCAGGCCGAGCTCGCTCTGGGCGACGTCGGCACCGGTCATGCCCAGCGCCGTGTCCATTTCGGGCTCGTTGTCGTTCAACTCCGGGATGTCGTAGCGCATGACCGGATGAATGGCGGCCACACCGGGGATCTCCCGGGCCGAACTGACCTGGTCGTCCTCCATTTCCACGGAGATGCCGTTCCACAGTTCGCTGAAGGAGAGGCGCTCGGAGTATTCGAGTCCGTGTTCCTCGGCTTCGGCGTGGAACTCGGTGTGTTCGTCGTCGATGCGCTTGGAGGAGGTGCCCTCGGTGGTGGGCGGACTCTCCAATTCGATGAACCAAAGATCCTGCACCTGATGGGTGAGTTCACCGTTCCCTGCGGTGGGAGCGGGGTGCAAAGGAGCCAGGCCCCGTTCCTCGTCCGCACCGGCGGGGGCGGCCGCGACCAGAGCGGCCATGAGTGTCAACCCGGCGAGTGAGGCCAAGCGTGAGCGGTGGGGTACCACCTTGTCAACACATCCCTTCTCGTGCGCGCCTCAGGACGGAGGGGGAAGGGCGATCCGCCGAGCATGGAGTACACACACGGGGGGATACGCCGCTAAGTGTCCATATTCGGATAATCGGCGCGCATGGCAACGAGATCATTGCTGTGTGCGACGTTGGGTGTCAATGTTCATTCAGACTCAATATGGCCACATGGTGGAACGAAGTGTCTGGTGTCCCATCTGGGGCCGCAGAGGTAAGTAAACCGGATGAAAGACCACTTCTAGCGACATACACCTCGAAAGCGGTCGGTGGAATTCGGTCGATGAAAGTGGGCCGTTTCACCGAAGGATTTCGTCCGGAACGAAGGATGCGCAGGTCGCGGCAGGTTTCACCCTCCTGGTCGGCCCCGGGGCGCCGACCAGTACAGTGAAGGGGTCGTGTCGTCCCACCCGACGGCACGACCGGTGTCGAACGAGCGAAGTCCGGTACACGGCCATATTCGGCCGCCAACCCGGCGCTGTCCCGCAACTGTGGAGCCCCGTCATACGGGGACGAGCCAGGTCGCCTCATCGACGCCGACGTCACCAGTCCTCGTGGGAAGGACCGGCCGTCCCTACGGGGCCGTGCTCCTCCCCGTACGTTCTCGAAGGAGCACCGTGCGGATCACCCGCCGACTTCCCGTCGCGTTCCTGGGCCTCACCCTGGCCCTCACCGCCTGCGGTACCGATGCCTCAGAGCCCGAAGACGCGGAGGAGGCCACCACCGAGACGGCCTCCGCCGATTGCGGCGCCCCCGAGGCGCCCGCGGACCGTGCCCCCATCGGTGACGGCACCTTCCCGGTCACCGTCACCGACGCCCTCGGGGAGGTCACCGTGGAAGAGGCCCCCGAACGCATCGTCTCGCTCTCGCCCAGCAACACCGAAAGCCTCTTCGCGATCGGAGCCGGAGACCAGGTCGAAGCGGTCGACGAGTTCTCCGACCACCCGGAAGAGGCCCCCACCACGGATCTGAGCGGGTTCATCCCCAACGTCGAGGCCATCAGCGAGTACGACCCGGACCTGGTCATCCTCTCCGACAGTGCCATCGACACCGCCGAGCAGCTCGTCGCGGTCGACATCCCCACCCTCGTGCTACCCGGCGCCACCGACCTGGAGGACGTCTACGCTCAGACCCGCCTACTCGGTGAGGTCACCGGCAACACCGAGGAGGCCGACACCGAGGCCGACCGGATCGAGACCGAGTTCAACGAGGTCGTCGAGGCCGCCTGTGCCGAACTGGGTGATACCGTGCTCACCTTCTACCAGGAGCTGGACGAGACCCTGTTCTCCGCTACCTCGGCCACCTTCGTGGGCCAGATCTACGACGCCTTCGGACTGAGGAACATCGCCGACCAGGCCGCCGACGGCGAGAGCGGTGGCTATCCGCAGCTGTCCACGGAGTTCGTGGTCGAGGAGAACCCGGACCTGATCTTCGTCTCCTATGGCGATGAGTCCACGATCGAGGCCATCGCCGAGCGTCCCGCGTTCGACACGGTGGCCGCCGTCGAGAACGACGCCGTCCACCTGCTCGACGCCGACATCGCTTCCCGCTGGGGTCCGCGCGTGGTCGACTTCGCCGAACTGGTCGGCGAGGCCGTCAAGGAGAGCGCCGGCCGGTAGGTCCGGCCGGTGAGCACGGAGGGGCGAGGCAAGTGAAGGGTTTCGCGACCCGGTACGGCTGGTTGCCGATCGGGGCCGTGGCGCTGTGCGCGGCCGCGCTTTTCGGCATCTCCGCCGGGGCGGCCTCCCTGACCTGGATCGACATCCTCCGGCACATGCTCAGCCTGCTGCCGTTCGGCGGGGTCGAAACATCCCTGACCGAACGGCAGGCGGGNAGCAGGCGCTGCTCATGGAACTGCGCCTGCCCCGGGTGGTGATGGGCGCGGTGGTCGGCGCCCTCCTGGCCACCGCCGGTGGCGCCTACCAGGGAGTCTTCCGCAACCCCTTGGCCGACCCCTACCTCCTCGGCGCGGCCGCTGGAGCCGGGCTCGGCGCCACCCTGATCATGGTGTTCGGTCCAGACCTCGCCCCCGACCCGAGAGCGCTGGTCCCCTTGGCGGCCTTCATCGGAGCTCTCCTGGGCGTGGCCACCGCCTACCTCCTCGGCTCCACGGCCGGAGGCGGAGGTACGGCCGCTCTGGTCCTGGCCGGGGTGGCCGTCTCCTCCTTCCTCTCCGCGGCCCAGACCCTCGTCCAACAGATGGGCGTCGACCAGCTTCAGCGCATCTACGCCTGGTTGCTGGGCGGTCTGGGGCGGGGCGGCTGGGACGACCTGCGGCTCATCGCCCCCTACGCCGTGGTGGGCCTGGTCGTGCTCTTGCTGTGCGGTCACCTGCTGGACATGCTCGCCCTGGGCGACGACAAGGCGGTCAGCCTGGGGCTGAGCCCCGCCATGGTGCGGATGGTGGTCATCGCCGCGGCCTCCCTGGCCACCGCGGCGGCGGTGTCGGTGAGCGGCCTCATCGGATTCGTCGGCATCGTGGTTCCGCACATCGTGCGCCGCCTGGTGGGTTCCGACTATCGGGCGATCCTGCCGATGACGGTGCTGGCCGGCGGTGCCTTCCTGGTCCTGGTCGACATCGTGGCGCGCACCATCGTCTCCCCCGCCGAGTTGCCCATCGGTGTGGTCACCGCCTTCCTCGGCGCGCCCTTTTTCATCCTCATTCTGCGTACGACACGTCACCGGGGCACCTGAACGAACCCGGCACACCACCGTGGTGTGATGCGAACGCGTGGAGCACTCTGGGAGACTGTTCCACGCTATGGACATCACCTTGCTCGTAAGCATCATCGTTGTCGTCGCCCTCCTGGCGGTCAGCGGGTTCTACCTGGTCAGGACCCGACGCTCGGTTACGCCGGGCAAGGAGGAGACCAGACCCGAGGTCGCCCCGCCGCCCAGGACCGCGCCCCCCGAAGAGGACCGGGAACGGGACGAGGGGGCGGTACGCACGCCTCCCGCCCAGGCCCCTCCGGTGGAGGAGGTCGAACCCGAGACGCCGGCGGAGCCCGCGGCTCCCGAGGTCGAGACCCCGCCCCCGTCGGCCGGACGCATGGTCCGTCTGCGTGCCCGCCTCGCCCGCTCCCAGAGCTCTTTGGGCCAAGGCCTGCTCAACCTGCTCTCCGCCAAGAACCTCGACGAGGACGCCTGGGAGGAAATCGAGGACACTCTGATCACCGCCGACATCGGAGTGACCTCGGCCACTCAGATCGTCGAGAACCTGCGCACCCGGGTCAAGGTGCTCGGCACCCGCAACACCGAAGAGGTACGCACCCTGCTGCGCGAAGAACTTCTCCAGCAGCTCGGTGCCGACACCGACCGTTCGGTGCGCACCGAACCGCACGGTGACCGCCCGGCGGTGATCATGATCGTCGGTGTCAATGGCACCGGAAAGACCACCACCTCCGGCAAGCTCGCCCGTGTCCTGGTCGGTGACGGACGCAGCGTCGTACTCGGCGCCGCCGACACCTTCCGTGCCGCGGCGAGCGAACAACTCCAGACCTGGGGTTCGCGGGTGGGCGCCCCGGTGGTGCGCAAGGAGGAGGGGGCCGACCCCGCCAGTGTCGCCTTCGACGCGGTCGCACGCGGTATGGCGGGGGGGGGGGNCGCGGTATGGCGGACGGTGTCGACACCGTCATCATCGACACCGCCGGACGCTTGCACACCAAGGCCGGACTCATGGACGAGCTCGGCAAGGTCAAGCGTGTGGTGGAGAAGAAGACCCAGGTCGATGAGGTCCTCCTCGTACTGGACGCGACCACCGGCCAGAACGGTCTGCGTCAGGCGCGCGTCTTCGCGGAGGTCGTCAACGTGACCGGCATCGCGCTGACCAAGCTCGACGGCACCGCCAAGGGCGGCATCATCGTCCAAGTCCAGCGTGAGCTGGGTGTTCCGGTCAAGCTCGTCGGGCTCGGCGAGGGCCCCGACGATCTGGCTCCCTTCGACCCCGAGGTCTTCGTGGACGCGATCTTGGGCTGATCAGAGAACAATCGACGGTCGAAGCGGCCGGGCCCTCGGAAACGGGGCGCTCGGCCGCTTTTTCTTCCTTCCCCTGGCTCCGAGGGCCAGGCCTGGTCCACCGAGCCCGGGGAGGCCCCGCCCCTCCGTGTTTCGCGAGCCCGTGGCTTCGACCACGGGTGGTTGACATCCCCTTAACACCACCGCGTGCCCTTTTACATGGGCGCAACACCAGGAATCACCTCGAGAAACACCCTGGCCGGAGAGTGGTCGCCGTGGTGATCCGAAACGGGCCCGACGAAGCGCTCGCCGACCTTCGCCTTCACCACCAGGTGATTCCCCCGTTCGTTCCATGGAGGCGACGAAATGATCGACACCGGCAACACCGCGTGGTTGCTGATGAGCGCCGCGCTGGTGATGCTCATGACTCCGGGGCTGGCCTTCTTCTACGGAGGCATGTCGCGAGCCAAGAGCGTCCTCAACATGATGCTGATGAGCTTCAGCAGCATCGCGATCGTCAGTGTCCTGTGGGTGCTCATCGGCCACTCACTGACCTACGCTCCCGGGTACGGCGCCCTGGAGGCGTTCATCGGCGGATTCGACTACGTCGGACTCGGCGGCATCCTCACCGAGGTCGATGGGGATGGCGGTTATCCTCTGCTCGTCGACGCCGGATTCCAGCTGATGTTCGCGGTCATCACCGTGGCCCTGATCAGTGGTGCGATCGCCGACCGGGCCAAGTTCGGCGCCTGGTTGTTCTTCGCCCCGATCTGGGCACTATTGGTCTACTTCCCCGTCGCCCACTGGGTTTGGGGCGGTGGCTGGATCGCGAGCACGCACGAGTGGGCCGGCCTGCCCGAGGTCATCGACTTCGCCGGCGGTACCGCCGTTCACATCAACGCCGGCGCCGCCGCCTTGGCCCTGGTCCTGGTCCTGGGTCGCCGCAAGGGGTTCGGCTCCGAGTCGATGCGTCCGCACAACCTGCCGTTCGTACTGTTGGGCGCCGCCCTACTGTGGTTCGGCTGGTTCGGTTTCAACGGCGGCTCCGCCTACGCCGCCAACGAACAGGCCGCCTTGGCCTTGGTCAACACCCAGGTGGCCACCGCCGCCGCCACGGCCGCCTGGATGCTCGTCGAACGTCTTCGCTACGGCAAGGTCAGTGCCCTGGGCTTCGCCTCCGGCGCCATCGCCGGTCTGGTCGCGATCACCCCGGCGGCCGCCAACGTCACCCCGGTCGGCGCGATCGTCGTCGGCGCCCTGTCCGGTGCCATCTGCGCCTACGCCATCAGCTGGAAGTTCCGGTTCAAGTACGACGACGCCCTCGACGTGGTCGGTATCCACCTGGTCGGCGGGATCGTCGGCTGTCTGGCTCTCGGCTTCATCGCCTCGGCGGCGGTCCCCGGTGGCGGTGACGCCGGCCTGCTCTACGGCGGTGGTTTCGGCCTCCTCGCGGCCCAGGCCATCTCGGTCCTCGGCGTCATGCTCTACACCTTCGTCCTCACCTGGATCATCGCCAAGGTGATCGACGTCGTCATCGGGTTCCGTATCCCGGAGGAGGTCGAGACCAACGGCCTCGACCACGAGCTGCACTCCGAATCGGCCTACGCCTTCGACGAACTCGACGAGGGGAAGGAAGAAGCGATCTCCTCGCCGACGCCTCCGGGTGAGGAGACGACCTCATCGCGGGTCGGGTCCTAGCCTCAGCGTCGAGGTGATGGACCTGGAACCGTTGACGCGGTGAGGTGGATCAGGGGCCGGTGGGCGACACCCCATCGGCCCCGTTCACGTCTTCGGACCCCATCTGCAGAGCATTGCCCCAGCATGCCGGGTACATGTACTCATTCATGAGGACTTGTTGGACATGACCCCTGTCGGCGTTCGGTACTCTTTCGGAGCGGTACGACGGCCCGACCCCGCTCAGGGAAGCGGGCACCGACGGGCGCCCCGGAACGCCCTCGGAGCCGGTGGGGACCGGCGGGACACGTACCCACATCCCATGCCGGGGAGCGTTGGGCGACCGCCAAGGAGCCGGGGCCCTCCCCGATGACTCACTTCACGCCGATTCGTATCAGCACCCCAATGCTGATGGGGTCAGGAGGCAAGATGGTGCCGGTTACTCGCAACAGGGGCCGAAGGAGCGGGCGCTTGGCGCTCGCGGCGGTGGGCACGATCGCCGCGCTGGGCCTGGCCGGGTGCTCCCTCGGAGGTGAGGAGGAGGCGGAGGAACCCGCCACCGAGACCACCGAGACGGTAGACGCGGCACCCCTGCTCGAGGAGGCTTTGGCCGACCTCGCCGACTATCCGGCGCTGACCGCCACCGGCCAGATCGCCGCGTCCGTGGGCGCCGACGTGCAGGAGACGGACCTCACCGTCGCCGATGGGGGCGCGACTCGCGGCACCTTCCAGGTCAATGGAGCCGAAGCCGAGGTGCTCGCGGCGGACAGCAAGTTGTTCCTGCGTGCTCAAGAGGAGTTCTGGCTGGACCGGAGCGTCTTCGGCCCCGACAGCGGAGCCTTCGAGGGTAATTGGGTGCGCTCCTCCCCTCGGCACGCGGGCCTGAACCCCTCCAGCACGCTGGCGCCGCCCGCGCTCGCCGAGATCCTCGGTGGGATGGAGTTGGAGGACGACCAGGCGGTGGAGGAGAACCTCGACGGAACGCGCACGCACCGGATCAGTCTGGCCGGGGAGCGCAACCAGCTGTGGATCGACGCCGAGACCGGTCAGATCGTGCGCATCGCGATCGAAGAGCTCGTTCCCGAGGGGGCCGAGACCGGTCCGCAGGTCCGTCTCGACCTGGCGGAGGTGGACCAGACGGGGGCGGAAGAGCTCTACACGGGGCTGACCACCGTCGTCGAGGAAGGGCTCACCGACTCCCGTGACGTGCGGATCGAGGTCGCCTGGCAGGGTGAGGCCGGCATGACCTGTGACGAGGGACCCAGCTGCACCTGGTCCGGTACCGTGCACGACGCCGGGACCGAAGGCAGCGGCACGGTTCTGGTCCGTATGGACGTCACCTTCACCAACGAGGAGCTCGGCACCAAGGAGTGCTCGGAGTCGGGTTCACTGGAGGCCGGTGGCACCCTCGAGCTGTCCTGCGGGGTCGACTACGACGTCACCAGCACCGACGCCGAGGAGTACAGTGTCGACGCCGACGCGATCCTGTCCACCCGTGGGCTGAGCGGGGACCAACAGCAGGAGATGCTCGCCGCGCTGGCCGAGCAGCGTGAGGCCACGCTGTCCGGTGGCGAGGAAGAAGGTGCCGGGGAAGGCACCGAGGAGGACGAAGGGGGTCAGTGACCCTCGACGCCCGGGGTGCGGTCGGGGTGCACACGGGCGGGTAGGCTAGGAAGCCGATTCCGAGACGAAGGACTGGCTGAACTCGTGTTCGAGACGCTTTCCGACCGGCTGACATCGGTCTTCTCCTCGCTGCGCGGCAAGGGGCGCCTGTCCGAGGAGGACATCAACGCGACCGCGCGCGAGATCCGTCTCGCGCTGTTGGAGGCGGACGTCGCGCTGCCGGTGGTCCGCGAATTCATCGCGCGGATCAAGGAGCGCGCCCGCGGCGAAGAGGTGTCCAAAGCCCTCAACCCCGCCCAGCAGGTCATCAAGATCGTCAACGAGGAACTGGTCGAGATCCTCGGTGGGCAGACTCGGCAGATCCGGTTCGCCAAGACGGCGCCCACCGTGATCATGCTCGCGGGTCTGCAGGGTGCCGGTAAGACCACCCTGGCGGGCAAGCTGGCCAAGTGGCTCGCCGCCGACCGCAACACCCCGCTGTTGGTCGCAGCGGACCTTCAGCGCCCCAACGCCGTCACTCAGCTCCAGGTCGTCGGTGAGCGCGCGGGCACCCCGGTGTTCGCTCCCGAACCGGGTAACGGTGTCGGTGACCCGGTGAACGTGGCTCGCGAGTCCATCGAGCACGCGCGGCGCAACAACCACAACATCGTCATCATCGACACCGCCGGTCGTCTCGGTGTGGACACCGAGATGATGCAGCAGGCCGCGGACATCCGTGACGCCGTCGAGCCCGACGAGATCGTCTTCGTCGTCGACGCGATGATCGGTCAGGACGCGGTCAACACAGCCCAGGCGTTCCTGGACGGCGTCGGTTACGACGCGGTGGCGCTCACCAAGCTCGACGGTGACGCCCGTGGTGGTGCGGCCCTGTCCATCAGGCACATCACCGGCCGTCCGATCATGTTCGCGTCCACGGGTGAAAAGCTCGAGGACTTCGATCTCTTCCACCCGGACCGGATGGCCTCGCGCATCCTGGACATGGGTGACGTCCTCACGCTCATCGAACAGGCGCAGCGCACGTTCGATGAGGCCGAGGTCGAGAAGATGGCCTCGACCATGGCCTCGGACGAGGACTTCACGCTCAACGACTTCCTCGAGCAGATGAAGATGGTCCGCAAGCTCGGCCCGATCGGCAACCTGCTCGGGATGATGCCCGGCATGGGGCAGATGCGCGAGCAGATCGACAGCATCGACGACAAGTCCCTGGACCGGATCCAGGCGATCATCCAGTCGATGACGCCGGCCGAGCGCACCAACCCCAAGATGATCAACGGTTCGCGCCGGTTGCGCATCGCCAACGGTTCGGGCACTCAGGTCGGTGACGTCAACGGTCTGGTGACTCGATTCTTCGAGGCGCAGAAGATGATGCGCAAGATGAAGAGCGGCGGCGGAATGCCTGGTATGCCTGGTATGCCGGGCATGGGTGGTGGCAAGAAGGCCAAGAAGCCGAAGAAGGCCAAGAAGGGCAAGCAGCGCAGCGGCAATCCGATGAAGGCCCGTCAGCAGGAGGCCGAACGCGCCGCTGAGCGTCAGCGCCGCCAGGAGGAGCCGCAGCAGATGCCGCAGCTGCCTCCGGGGCTGGGGGGCAGCGGTCCTTCGCCCACCCTCCCGCCCGGTCTTGGTGGTCCCGCCATGCCGGATCTGTCGAACTTCAAGCTCGGCAAGGGCAAGAAGGAATAGGCGGCCGAACGGGCCCGGGGAATGTGACCGGGCTCGTTCTGTGTCCTGTCCAAGGAACATGCCGGCGTCTGGCACAATGAGGAGTCGACTAACGGCGGCGGGCCGGCCCTCTAACTAGCCTTCCGCCCACGTCCTGCCTCGACGGGTTCCACAACCCCACGTGGTCCGCCGTCAGGCGCCTAACACCGTTATTCGGGAGAAGACCACTCCAGTGGCTGTCAAACTGAAGCTCAAGCGTATGGGTAAGATCCGTGCGCCCCAGTACCGTGTCATCGTCGCCGACGCCCGCAGCAAGCGTGACGGCAAGGCGATCGAGGAGATCGGCAAGTACCACCCCAAGGAGCACCCGAGCCTCATCGAGATCGACTCCGAGCGGGCCCAGTACTGGCTGTCCGTGGGCGCCCAGCCCTCCGACGCGGTGAAGGTCCTCCTGCGCAAGACCGGTGACTGGCAGAAGTTCAAGGGCCTGGCGGCCCCGGCTCCGCTCCAGGTCGCCGAGGCCAAGGACCCGGAGGCCGAAGAGGCCGCCTTCCAGGCCGCGCTCAAGGAGCTCGTGCTCCCGGGCCAGGAGAAGAAGGCCAACAAGAAGGCCGAGAAGGCCGAGAAGGCCGAGAAGAAGGCGGACAAGGCTGCCGAGACCGGCACCGAGAACGCTGAGGCTGAGAAGAAGTCCGAGGGCGAGGCCTGATCGTGCTGGAAGAGGCGCTTGAGCACCTCGTGAAGGGGATCGTCGCGAACTCCGATGACGTCCAGGTGCGAGCCAGACGGCTCCGCAAGGGCAAGGTTCTGGAGGTGCGGGTCCACCCTGACGACCTGGGCAAGGTGATCGGCCGTAATGGCCGTACCGCCAAGGCGCTGCGGACCGTCATCGGCTCGCTCGCCGGTGGTCGTTACGTGCGCGTGGACCTGTTGGACCTACACGAAGTGCGCTGACGCGTCTCTCGGGGCGCCGACCACGGACGGTCGGCGCCCCGCAGTCGTGCCCGGGTACCGAGCCGTGCCCGGACACGACCCATTCCGGGGGAGGCAGCCTCGGGCTTTCGAAGCGATCGAAGGAAAAGCACTCATGCGACTCGTGGTGGGCCGGATCGGCCGCGCGCACGGTATCCGCGGTGACGTCGCGGTCGACGTGCGCACCGATGACCCCGACGCCCGCTTCGGCGAGGGCGCGGTTCTCCTCACCGACCCGGCTTCGGTCGGTCCGCTGACCATCGCCTCGACCCGGCGGCACAGCGGTAGGCTGCTCGTCCGCTTCAAAGGGGTGGCCGATCGTGACGCGGCCGAGGCACTGCGTGGGACCACACTCCTGGTGGACTCCGCGGACATCGCTCCCCTGGACGATCCGGACGAGTTCCACGACCATGAGTTGATCGGCCTGAGGGCGGTCACCACCGAAGGCAGGACCGTGGGCACCGTCGAGGACGTCCTTCACCACGCCCAGGACGTTCTGGTGATCACCGCGGAGGAGGGCCACGAGGTCCTCGTGCCGTTCGTCGCCGATCTGGTCCCCGACGTGGACGTGGCCGCCGGACGGATCACACTCGACCCACCACCCGGTCTGCTCGACCTACAGAGCACCGACTGACCGCGACCACCAGGGTCGCCGACCGAACGAGTACGCCGTGCGCATCGACATCATCAGCATCTTCCCCGACTACTTCGCCCCCTTGGACCTATCCCTGATCGGCAAGGCGCGCAACGCGGGTCTGCTCCACGTGCGCGTCCACGATCTGCGCACGTGGACCCACGACCGGCACAACACCGTCGACGACACCCCCTACGGGGGCGGTCCCGGCATGGTGATGAAGCCCGAACCGTGGGGTGAGGCACTCGACGAGGTCGTCGCGGACCGTCCCGCGCGGCTGATCCTGCCCACGCCCAGTGGGAGACCGTTCACCCAGGCCGACGCCGAACGGCTCGCAAAAGAGGAGCACCTGGTCTTCGGGTGCGGTCGTTACGAGGGCATCGACTCGCGGGTCGCGGTGGACGCGGCCGGGCGTATGCCGGTCGAGGAGGTCAGCATCGGCGACTACGTCCTCAACGGGGGAGAGGCGGCCACGCTGGTCATGGTGGAGGCGATCACCCGGCTGCTGCCCGGAGTGTTGGGCAACCGGGAGTCCCATGTTCAGGACTCCTTCGCCTCCGGTGGCATGGAGTACTTGGTGGAAGGGCCGGTCTACACCAAACCGGCCCTCTGGCGTGACCAGGAGGTTCCGCCGGTGCTACTGTCCGGTAACCACGGGGCCGTGGACCGCTGGCGTCGTGACCAGGCATTGCGTAAGACCGCGCGCAACCGTCCCGACCTGATGGAGGCGACCCCCGAGCAGGCCCTGGACGAACGTGACCGTGAGGTCCTGGCCGAGGAGAGCTCGACCACCGAGGGTTGAGGTGGGGATCATCGAGGCCACACCCGAGACGGTTCGAGGAGTCGCGCAGGATGTGGCAGACTGATGAGGTTCCCCCTCGGTGACCCCTAGGCATCCGCATGCCGGCGGCACGACGTCGGCCTCTGTGTCGGTCACCGAGTGGTTCCACTGTTCAGACCCAACAGGGCCTCGCCCGCGAACCCCTCCCCGGATCAGCCGGAGAGCAGGACGCGGCGCGCTATTGATGAGGATTCGCGAGATGCACACCGCCATTCAGGAGCTTGAGAAGGCTCAGCTTCGCAACGACGTTCCCGAGTTCCGTCCGGGTGACACCCTCAACGTCCACGTTCGCGTGACCGAGGGCAACCGCACCCGTGTCCAGGTCTTCAAGGGCGTTGTCATCCGCCGCCAGGGCTCGGGCAACCGCGAGACCTTCACCATCCGCAAGGTGAGCTACGGCGTGGGCGTGGAGCGTACCTTCCCGATCCACACCCCGGCCATCGAGAAGTACGAGGTCGCCGCCCGCGGTCGCGTGCGTCGCGCCAAGCTGTACTACCTGCGCGACCTGCGCGGTAAGGCCGCCCGCATCCGCGAGCGCCGCGAGCCCGCCGCCAAGTAGTTCCGCCCTTGGCTTGAGCATCCGGCCGGAACCGCGCCGCTCGCCTGGGCGGCAGGATAGGCTTTCGGCCGATGGACAAAGACGAAAAGGGCCTCGGCGCGGACGGGGTCCAGGACGAGGATTCCGCCCGGTCCGGCCCTCAGGAGCCCGGCTCCGACACTGGCTCCCCCACGCATGAGCGTCTGGGAGCCAGTGCTGTCTCGAGTGCCCAGGGCCAGGAGTCCAAGGAGAGGGCGGACGCCGAGATGAGTAAATCCCAGAGCAGTGCCAAGAAGGGGTCGTTCTGGAAGGAACTGCCCATCCTGATCGTGATCGCGCTGGTGCTGGCGTTCGTGATCAGGACCTGGCTGATGCAGGCGTTCTACATCCCCTCCACCTCGATGGAGAACACACTGCTGGTCGGGGACCGGGTCCTGGTCAACAAGGTGGTCTACCAGATCCGCGACATCGAGCGTGGTGAGGTCATCGTCTTCAACGGTGACGGGTCGTGGGACGACCCCAACACCGTACAGATCCCCGAACCCACCAACCCGATCAGTGGCGCGTTCACCTGGGTACAGCAGCAGCTCGGTGCGGCCCCCAGCGGCAAGGAGTACATCAAGCGTGTCATCGGACTGCCCGGTGACACGGTGGAGTGCTGCGACGAACAGAACCGTGTGCTGGTCAACGGCGAACCCTTGGACGAAGAGGCCTACCTGTATCCGGGCAGCATCGAGAGCCACACCGAGTTCGGTCCGATCGAGGTCGGTGAGGGACAACTGTGGCTGATGGGCGACCACCGGGCGATCTCGCACGACTCCCGCTCCAACCAGAACAACCCGGGAGGCGGCACCGTACCGATCGACCACGTGGTGGGCCGGGCCTTCGTCATCATCTGGCCCTTCGACCAGGCCGGATCCTTGAGCGTCCCACCGGCCTTCGAGGAAGTGGACTCCGAATAGGTCCGCTGATCGATTCGTCGAAGGATTTCCGTTCGACGGGGCGCGAAAACGCGTTCGGTGACGCATGATGGATCTCGGATCGTATCGACGTTCCCCGAACGCGTTGTCGTACCCCGACGGGAACAAGTCGGATGGTGGTGGTGTCCACCTTGGAGACGGCACGACACGGCCGGAGTGTGGCGACGAAAGCGAGCAAACGGATGAGTTCTGAGGACCTGGAGAAGTACGAGTCCGAGATGGAGCTGCAGCTCTATCGGGAGTACCGCGACGTGGTCGGCCTCTTCGGCTACGTGGTGGAGACCGAACGACGCTTCTACCTCACCAACCACGTGGACCTGCAGCCTCGTTCCACCGACAACGGAGAGATGTACTTCGAGGTCGTGATGGAGGACGCCTGGGTCTGGGACATGTATCGACCGGCCAGGTTCGTCCGCAACGTACGCGTGGTGACGTTCAAGGACGTCAACGTCGAGGAGATCACCAAGTCCGACCTCGAACTTCCCCCCGCAGACGGGAGCGCTCCGCAGGGGTGACTCCGGAGTTGTCCACAGGAAAAATCTCCCTCTGGTGCGCGTCCCCTCGATCACCGACCGTGGTAACGGGAGGTGGTCGCCGTGGAACGGTGGGCCGAGTATCGAAGCGAGTTGGGGCGGCGCGGTGAGACGCTCGCCGCACGTTATCTGGAACGGGTCGGGATGTGGATCCTGGCTCGTAATTGGCGTGCTCCGGACGGGACCGGGGAGATCGACATCGTGGCCCGGGAAGGGCCGGTCCTGGTCGTGGTCGAGGTCAAGACCCGGGGGTCCCTACGGTATGGGCACCCGGTGGACGCCATCACCGTACGCAAGCGGCGTCGGCTGAGGACACTGGGCCGTTCATGGGCCCACGCGCACCGCCACCCGCCCACCCCGATGCGGATCGATGGACTGTGTGTCCTGATCGATCGAGGCCGGGTACTCCTGGCCCATGAGCGGGGGCTGCGCTGATGTCGCTTTCCCGTACCCATTGCGTCACCTTGTTGGGAGTCCAGGGGCACATCGTCGAGGTGGAGGTCCATCTGGGTGGTGGGGACCCCGGAGTCACCCTGGTAGGACTGCCCGACGCCGCACTACGCGAGGCCAGGGACCGTATTCGCGCTGCCGTGGTCAACAGCTCCGAGAACTGGCCCAGCGGTCAGATCACGATCAGTCTCTCGCCCGCCAGTCTGCCCAAGTCGGGCAGTCTCTTCGACCTGGCCATCGCCGGGGCGGTCCTGGCCGCCGCCGGTGAGGTGCCGGTGGAGCGGCTCGCCGACGCCGTGCTCATCGCCGAACTCGGCCTGGACGGGCGGGCTCGCCCGGTGTGCGGTGTGCTGCCCGCCGTGGTGGCCGCGGCCCGCCAGGGGTTCACCCGGTTCGTGGTGGCCGGGGGCAACGCCAAAGAAGCCCGTCTGGTCCCCGACGTGGAGGTCACCGCCGTCGCCGACCTGGCGGGATTGTGCGACTGGCTCCGTGGCCGGACCCCTTCGGAGCCGGAGGAAGACACCGCCATCACGCCCGACGTCGATGACCGGGGGCCTGACCTGGCCGACGTGTTGGGGCAACCGGTGGCACGGCGGGCGGTGGAGATCGCCGCCGCGGGTGGCCACAACCTGATGATGTCGGGTCCACCCGGAACAGGGAAGAGTCTGCTGGCCGAACGGCTACCCACGGTGTTGCCCCGGCTCAGCCGGGACGAGGCGCTGGAGGGCACCGCCATCCACTCGGTGGCGGGCCTGCTTCCTCCCGGTGCGCCCCTGGTCACCAGGGCGCCCTTCGCCGCGCCGCATCACACCTCCAGCCGGGCCGCCATCATCGGTGGCGGCAACGGCAACCCCAGGCCGGGATGGGTGTCCAAGGCGCATCGGGGCATCCTCTTCGTGGACGAGGCACCCCAGTTCGGCCGTGGGGTGTTGGATTCCCTGCGTGAACCATTGGAACGCGGTGAGGTGGTCATCGCGCGGGCCGCCGCCACCGTCACCTTTCCCGCTCGCTTCCAGTTGGTCCTGGCCGCCAACCCCTGCCCCTGCGCCAAACCGGGCGATTCGTGTACCTGTCCGGCGGGAGAGAGGCGTCGTTACTTCTCCCGGTTGTCCGGTCCCTTACTGGACCGGGTGGACCTCAAGGTGGAACTTCAACCCGTCTCCCGTGCCGAACTGTTGGCCGATCGGGCCTTCGCCGAATCCTCCGAGGTGGTGGCCGAACGTGTCGTCCAAGCCAGGAAACGGGCTCACCATCGCTTGGCGAGTACCCCATGGAGTACCAACGCGGCCATCCCGGGAGCACGGTTGCGTCGGGACTTTCCGGTGGAGCCCCGGTCCCTGAAGCTTCTCGGGCAGGCCATGGACAGGGGCCAGATCAGCGCCCGAGGTGTGGATCGGGCCCTTCGTGTCGCCTGGACCCTGGCCGATCTGGCCGGACGCGAGCGCCCGGGAGAAGAGGAGATCGCCTATGCCTACGCCCTGTGGTCCGGTCGGGCCTGGTGAATCCGACCCGGTCACCGAGGCCGGGGGATCTGGAAGGAGTCGGATGTGAACGGGGACGAGGAGGAGGCCAGGGCCAGGGCCGGTTTGACGGCGGTGGCCAGGCCTGGTGACCTCTGGTTGGCCGAAGCCCTGTCCGAACACGGGGCGGCCCAGGTGTGGTCGGCGCTGGTACGAGGAGAGCCGCCACCGGGCGGAAAGGGGCAGACACCGCCCCGTTGGATGGCCTGGGCGCGGGGCGCCGCCGGTGTGGACATCGACGGGCTGTTGGCGGATTCGGCCCAGGCGGGAGTCCGTTTCGTCGCCCCTGGGGACCCCGAATGGCCGGGGCGTTTGGACACCCTTCCAACGGGCCGCGATTGCTACGGGCTCTGGGTGCGTGGCCACGGCGACCTGCGTCATCTGTGCCTGCGTTCGGTGGCGATCGTGGGGGCACGAGCCGCGAGTCCTTACGGGGAGCACGTGGCTCGCGAGCTCGCCTACGGGCTGGCGGAGCGTTCCTTCAGTGTGGTCTCCGGCGGTGCCTACGGGATCGATGGTGCCGCGCACCGCTCAGCCTTGCTCACCGGAAGGACTGTCGCGGTGCTGGCCGGTGGGCTGGACGTGGACTACCCACGTGGGCACGCGGGGTTGTTCGCGCAGGTGGCACGGAACGGAGCGTTGGTGAGCGAACGCCCGATCGGCCGATCCCCGCGTGCCCCGGATTTCTTGATCCGCAACCGACTCATCGCGGCGCTCACCCCGGGAACCGTGGTGGTGGAGGCGGGACGACGTAGCGGAGCCCTCAACACCGCCACACACGCCAACGAGCTGCACCGGATCCTGATGGCGGTGCCGGGGCCGGTGACCTCGGCGACCTCGGTGGGCTGTCACCGACTCCTGCGGGAGGGGAGGGCCTGCTGCGTCACCGGGGTCGAGGACGTGATCGAACAGGTGGTGCCGTTGGGCCAGAGCACCGAATTCACCGGACCGGTCGCGGTTCACGCCGACCTGGCCCCGGAGACTGCCCGGATACTGGCGGTGGTGGACGAGCCCGGGGTGGGCACGGCCGAGGTGGCCCAGCGCAGTGGGGAAGGGCTGGAACGGGTGATGCGTTCCCTGGGCATGCTGGCCGCCGCCGGTTTGGTGGAGCGCTGTGTCGACGGTTGGCGACTGCCCTCCCGGCGGGGAAGGAAGCGTGCGTGATCAGGGATGGTCGAGCCAGGTACGGCAGAGCAGCCATGCGTCCACGGCGCCCAGTGGGGTGGTGGGATCGATGCCGGTCGTCTCGGTGAACCGTTGGAGGCGGTTGCGCACGGTGTTGGGATGGACGAACAGCCGCGCGGCGGCGCGTTCGGCGTCCCGGTCCGTCTCGAACCACGTGCGGACCGCCAGCGCGACCGGTTCGGTGTTCTGCCGTAGTGATTCCAGGGCCGTGCGGTACCGGGCCAGCAGTGCCGCCGCCACTTCCGGGCGCTCCACGACGGCGGCCAAGGAGGCGATGTCGGCGATGTGCACCATGCCGGTTCGACCGATGGCCTCGGCGGCGGTCAGCGCGGCCACGGCCAGATCGCGCTGGGTGGCCAGGTCCTTGGCCGCGGCCGGCCCCGCCACCCCCATGGCGTAACGAACTCGTCCTCGTGGCCGGCCGCCGCCGATGTGTACGTCCAGACCATCGACCTCGGCGAACAGGAACGAGGGTGGGGTGGCGGGTGAGGGCCGCCGTCGGTTCACCGAGATCCACAGCCGCGAGGCCAGACCGGCCTCGGCGGCGGCCAGGGTCGCGGCCGACCCTCCCTCCAGTAGGCGGCGGACCAAGGCGCCGGTGGTGTCGGCACCGCGGAGGTGGTCGGTGTAGGCGCTGCGGTAGGCGGACAACAGCCGTGAACGGACGGCGTCGGCCCAGTCGTCGTAGAGCTCGCGGGCGTCCAACAAGGGTTCGGCGGCCAGCCCTTCTGCCCGGGCCGCGGCTCGGATCCGGGTCCAGATGGCACGCTCGGCCACGTGGATGGCGGCCAGCACGGCTTCCAGCGGTACGCCCTGTCCGGCCCGGACCACGGCGAGTTCGGCGACGAAGGAGAGTTCGGCTTCGGTGGGGACGCGTCGCGCCGTCACCGCTCGGGTAGCGGCGGCGAGCAGTGCCCGGGTGTGTCCGGTCATGTCCGAGACCGGCAGCGTCGATACTTCGCGGACCGTGGTGCGGGTCGAGGCCACGACGGAGGTGAGCAGATCGTCCTCGCTCACGACCCGCTCCACCAGGTCGACCAGACGGGGCCAATCGTCGGGGGTGTGCATGGGTCCATCATCGGTGGGGTTGTGGTGGGACACAACCAAGGGCGGCAAGTGGTGAGTACCACACAGCTTTCCTGGAGGTTCGGGCTTCTAGGGTGGGTGTTCCCCATGACAACCCAGGGAGCCCTCTCATGCGTAACCCACCCCGTGTCGCGGTGATCGGTGCGGGTGCGGCCGGTCTGGCCGCACTCAAGACGCTGGTCGACGTGGGGGTGAGGCCGGTCGGTTATGACAAGGGTGATCGTCCCGGAGGATTGTGGGTCCAGGACAACAGCAGTGGGCTATCGGCGGCCTACTCCTCGCTGCACCTGAACACCAGCAAGAAACGCACCGAGTTCGTCGATTTCCCGATGCCGTCCACGTGGCCGGACTATCCTTCCGCGAAGATGATCGCCGGGTACCTCGCCGACTACGCCCGGACCTTCGACCTGAACCGACACGTGCGTTATGGCTCCACCGTGGTCTCCGTGGAGCGGCAGGGGCCGGGGGAGTGGTTCGTGGTCACCGAGGACGGAGCCACCGATCGGTTCGACGCGGTGGTGGTCGCCAACGGCCACAACTGGGATCCCCGCTGGCCGGATCCCGCCTACCCGGGGACCTTCGAAGGGCGACAGATGCACGCCCATGACTACCGCGACGCGGAAACCTTTCGGGACAAGCGGGTCATGGTCGTGGGCATGGGCAACTCCGCCATGGACATCACGGTGGACGCCTCCCAGGTCTCCCGGGGACCGGTCCTGCTCTCGGCCCGTCGTGGAGTGCACGTCGTGCCCAAGTACCTGTTCGGCCGACCCTCGGACGCCACCGGTGGAGCCATCGCCGTCCTACCCTGGCGAGTGCGTCAGGCGCTCGCCCAGACCATGGTCCGGCTCTCGGTGGGCGACCCCACCCGGTACGGGCTACCCGCCCCCGCCAGTGGGCTGTTCCAGGACCACCCCACCCTCAGCGACACCATCCATCACCGGCTCACCCATGGTGAGGTGGTGCCCCGCCCCGGCATCGAACGCTTCGACGGTGATCGGGTGGTCTTCACCGACGGCCGCTCCGATCGGGTGGACCTGGTGGTATGGGCCACCGGCTACCGGGTGAGCATCCCATTCCTGTCCGAGCGTTGGCTGGGGCCGGCCCCAGAAGAGATGCCGCTGTACAAGAGGGTCTTTCACTTGGAGGACCCCTCGCTGACCTTCATCGGCCTGATGCAGTCCACCGGAGCGGCACTGCCCGTGGTGGAGGCCCAGGCCAAGCTGGCCGCCACCCACCTGGCGGGCCTGTACGCCCTGCCCGGCCTCGTGGAACAGCGCCGTTCGGTGAGGCGAGCCCACCGCGACGCTGTCCGCCGCTGGGGTGACAGACGCCCCATGATGCGGATCGATTTCGACCGCTACGTCGCCGACCTTCCCCGTGAGATCGCCATCGGGGTCCGGCGTGCCCGGAACCGGCCTGAGGCCCGGACCGGAGTTCGGCGCGTCTCGAAGCCTTCCGCCGCCCTCGACCTCCCCCAGAAGGAGACCACTCCGTGAGCACACCCCGACTCCTGCGCGAACTCCTGTCCGGTGGCCGTCGTGACGCCCGGGGCATGCGGGTCATCGTCACCGGCGCCTCCGGGACCTTCGGCCGTGCCCTGTGCGCCCGCCTGCGCGACATGGGCGCCCAGGTGGTCGGTCTCGATCTGCGGCCCCTCGAAGAGGACCCGGTGGAGGTTCTGGCCTGTGACGTCACCGACGACGCCGACGTCGTCGCCAAGGTCGCCGCGGCCCTGGATCGACTCGGTGGGCTGGACCTGCTGGTCAACAACGCGGGTATCGGTGGGCCCGCCCCGGCCGAACTTCCACCGGGGGAGGAGGTGCGACGTCAGTTGGAGATCAACCTGCTCGGTGCTTGGCGTGTGTCCTCGGCCTGTGTGCGGGCCCTGACCGAGTCCAAGGGCCGCGTGGTCATGGTCTCCTCCCGCATGGCGGTCATGCAGTTGCCGTTGGCCGCCGCCTATGGTGCCTCCAAACGGGCGCTGGTGGCCTACGCCGACGCGCTGCGTTTGGAACTGGCCGGGCATGCCCACGTCACCTGTGTCTACCCCTCCGCGGTACGCAGCCCCATCCACGACTCGACCGCTGAAGCCGGGCTGTCCCTGGAAGGGATGAGTGTGTACGAACCCCTGGAAGGGGTCGTCGACACCGTCCTGTTGGCCGCGCTGGCTCGGCGGCCACGCCGCGACCTCACCACCAGCCGCAAGGGCACCGTGGAGTTCCTGTTGGCCCGGCACCTGCCCGCGGTCACCGATCGGATCGTGGCGCGCACCCTGAATGAGCGTGTTCGTTCGGGGGTGTTCGACTCCGCGCCCTTGGCCAAGGGACTGGTCCGTCGGGGGCGGGAGGAGGGCTGACGAGGGTACCGGAGCGCCCCTGCGGGTACGGTTCCGACATGGCCGAACCGTACAGTGATGCTCTGCCGGCGGACGGTCCGCTGTTGTTCGTCTCAGGGCAGGAACCGGAGGGGCCCGACGGTGACGTGGAGGGAGACGTCACCGGACAGACCCGGCAGATCTTCCAGAACATGACCGCGATCCTGGGCCGGCACGGGGCGGACCTGAGCCACGTGGTCAAGATGACCTACTTCCTGCGGCACATCACCGACCTGGACGAGTTCCACGGCGCCCTGTCGGCTTGCCTGCCCCAAGGTCATCGCCCCGCGGCGACGCTGGTCGAGGTGAACGGTCTGCTCGACCCCCGGTACCTGGTGGAGATCGAAGCGGTGGCCTGCCTGCCCCGGGTGGACACGTGAGTGGCCCCGAGGCCCTGGAAGGTCTGGCCGCGCATTTGACCCATGAACTGGGGCGTTCACCCAACACCGTCCGCGGTTACCTCGCCGACCTGCGCTCCCTTCTCGCGCACGTGGACGAGTGCGGCCACGACCTGGCCGACCTCGACGTCAGGTTGGTCCGCGCCTGGCTCTCCCGTGCCCGTGAAGCGGGTGCCGGCCGCTCCACGATCGCCCGTCGGGTGGCGGCGGTACGCGCCCTCACCCGGTACCTGCACCGCGAGGGCGTCCTGAGGGTCGACCCGGGTCCCCGACTCTCCACCCCCTCTGGGCGGCGCGCCCTGCCCACGGTCTTGGACGAGGAGCAGGCCACGGCCGCGCTGTCGGGGCCGGCCCCCGAAACACCCATCGAACTGCGCCGTCGCGCAGTCGTCGAACTCCTCTACGCCACCGGTGTTCGAGTCGCCGAACTGTGCGCCCTGGATCGAGCCGATCTCGATCGTGCCCGCGAGACCATTCGAGTACTGGGCAAGGGCGACAAGGAACGCACCGTTCCGGTCGGCGTTCCCGCCTTGGACGCGGTCGACGCCTGGGTCGGCCGGGGCCGACCCGAGTTGGTCGGGCCCCGCAGCGGGGACGCGCTCTTCCTGGGCGTTCGGGGAGCTCGTCTAGGGGTGCGTCAGGCTCGGGAGGACGTGTACGCACACCTGCGCTCCGCCGGGCTCGACGGTTCCCCGCACGATCTGCGGCACAGCGCCGCCACCCACCTGCTCAACGGCGGAGCCGATCTGCGCAGTGTGCAGGAGTTCCTGGGGCACGCCAGCCCACGCAGCACCCAGATCTACACGCACGTCTCCGTGGACCGACTACGCGCCGCCTATCGTCAGGCCCACCCCCGTGCTTGAGCTCGGCCCGCTCGCCCAAGGGCAGGAGGCGCACCTCTCCCCGGCCCAGGAGGGAGAGCGGGTCGAGGTAGGCGGAACCGCGCAGCAGCCCCCAGTGCAGACAAGAGCGCCTCGGGCAGTGGCGTGGTTCGTCGGCGATGACACCGATGGGGTCGGAGTCCACCGGGTCACCGCGGGCCACGTGGGGATCCACCGGTAGGTAGGTGGTGCGCAGTTCCCCATGGGCCACGCTCACCACCCCCACTCCGGCCACCCGACCGGCGAAGCGCACCCGTCCGGGGCCGGCGGGATACACCGGTCGGCCCGGCTCGGCGGCCAGGTCCACGCCCAGATGCCCGGGCAGCCAGCGCTGTGCGGGTGGATCGAAGCCGCGCAGCACCACCACGGGGGATTCCAGCGGCCATCGCCAGGGGGCCGGCTCGGCCAAGGCGGTTCGGGCCGGGAAAAGGGGGAAGAGCAGGAGCGAGAGGAACAGTGAGAGTACCCGGAAACGGGGGTCGGTCATGTATTCAGGGTGCGCCTTGGCCAGACGTTCCACCAGTGCCGCCCCAAGCCTGTGGACAACTCCTTCGGAGCCGGTGATACCCCTGGACAGACGGCTGTTCCCGGGCGTGCTCCACGGAGGATAGAATCATCTTCGGCCCCTGGGGGCCGAACCACCAATACGCACGCCCACCTGCCTCCCTTCGGGAGGGTCCGTGCCCACGGTCCACGTCGCCTCGCGCGGTGTGGCGGTGCGGGCGGGGCGTCAGGCACAACCGAGGGTGGGACACGCGTCCCGCCACCGCAAGGAGGACCAGGTCATGGCTACAGTCGTGACGATCCGCCAGCTCTTGGAGAGCGGCGTCCACTTCGGGCACCAGACCCGCCGCTGGAACCCCAAGATGAAGCGCTTCATCTTCACCGAGCGCAACGGCATCTACATCATCGACCTCCAGAAGTCGCTGGCCTACATCGACCGCGCCTACGAGTTCGTCAAGCAGACGGTCGCCCACGGGGGCACCATCCTGTTCGTCGGCACCAAGAAGCAGGCGCAGGAGGCCATCGACGAGCAGGCCCGCCGTGTCGGTATGCCGTTCGTCAACCAGCGTTGGCTGGGCGGTATGCTCACCAACTTCTCCACCGTTCACAAGAGGCTCCAGCGTCTCAAGGAGCTGGAGGAGATCGACTTCGACGACGTGGCCGGCTCCACGCGCACCAAGAAGGAGCTGCTGAACCTTCGCCGTGAGAAGGAGAAGCTCGAGCGCACCCTTGGTGGTATCCGCGACATGTCCCGCGTGCCCAGCGCCGTGTGGATCGTGGACACCAAGAAGGAGCACATCGCGATCAGCGAGGCTCGCAAGCTGAACATCCCGGTCGTGGCCATCCTCGACACCAACTGCGACCCGGACGAGGTCGACTACCCCATCCCGGGTAACGACGACGCCATCCGCAGCGTCAGCCTGCTCACCCGTGTGGTCGCCGACGCCGTCGCCGAGGGTCTGCTGGTCCGCTCCGGTGGCGCCGGCACGACCGAGGAGAAGGCCGCCCAGGAGCCGCTGGCCGAGTGGGAGCGTGAGCTCCTCGAGGGCAAGACCGAAAGCGCCGAGGCCGCTGCGGAGCAGGCTCCGGCCGAAACCGCCACCAAGGCTCCGGCCGACGAGGTCGCCGCCGAGGCTCCGGCCGAGGCCACCGCCGCCGAATCCCCGGCCGACGCTCCGGAGAAGGCCCCCGAGGCCTCCGCCGAGTAGCCCCACGGCCCGTAGAAGTATCTCCCGGTGAACACCGAGGACTGCGCGCCGCCTCGCCCCGCGCGGGTGAGGCGGCCCGCTCGGTGACCGCCCGGCCGGGATGCTCCACTTCTTCCAGATCAGACTTCACTTCCGAGGGAATCCGAGAACAGTCATGGCGAACTTCACCGCCGCGGACGTCAAGAAGCTGCGCGACCTGACCGGCGCCGGCATGATGGACTGCAAGAAGGCCCTGACCGAGGCCGACGGCGACTTCGACAAGGCCGTCGAAGCCCTGCGCATCAAGGGAGCCAAGTCCGTCGACAAGCGCGCGGACCGCACCGCCGGCCAGGGCACCGTCGTCCTGCGTCGTCAGGGCGAGGGCAAGGCCACCCTGGTCGAACTCAACTGTGAGACCGACTTCGTCGCCAAGAACGCTCAGTTCATCGAGTTGGCCGACGAGGTCGCCGACTTCATCGCCGCTCAGGACGGCGACGACCTCGCCACCGTCGCCGCGGCCGAGATCGAGCCGGGCAAGACTCTCCAGGCCTTCATCGAAGGTAAGAGCGCCATCATCGGTGAGAAGCTCGAACTGCGCCGCGTGGCCAAGTTCGACGGTGTCTTCGTGGCCGACTACCTGCACAAGTCGGACCCGGACCTGCCCCCGACCATGGGTGTCCTGGTGGAGCTGGACAAGGCCGACCAGGAAGTGGGCAAGGACCTCGCCCAGCAGATCGCCGCTCTGGCCCCGCAGTACGTGGACCGGGACGAGGTTCCCGAGGACGTCGTGGCCAACGAGCGCCGCATCGCGGAGGAGACCACCCGCGAGGAGGGCAAGCCCGAGCAGGCCATCCCGAAGATCGTCGAGGGTCGCCTCAACGGTTTCTTCAAGGAGGTGACCCTGCTGGGTCAGCCCTTCGTGAAGGAGAACAAGAAGACCGTCCAGAAGGTCGTGGACGAGGCCGGTGTCACCGTCAAGCGCTTCGTCCGCTTCAAGGTCGGCCAGGCCTAGGGGTATTGGCATGATGGAAGTGCCGGGGAGGCTCATTTCTCCCCGGCACTTTCGGTGGATATGGGCGGGTTTCGGGTGCAGAGTGTCCCGGACACCCGCAGCAGGAGCACTCGGGGGACCCTGTGCCACTCGGGGACAACAAGGGAGGCCGCAGGCCGTGTCGGAGAACGAAGCCATGACCACCGAAACCGCCATGCATGATTCCGGATGGAAACGTGTCATGCTCAAGCTCTCGGGGGAGGCGTTCGCGGGCGGCGGCGGACTGGGCATCGAACCCGAGGTCGTCCAGTACGTGGCCGAATCCATCGCCGAAGCGGTCTCCGAAGGCATCCAGGTCGCGGTGGTCGTCGGTGGCGGCAACATGTTCCGTGGTGCGCAGCTCACCGAGGGTGGGATCGAGCGCGGCCGCGCCGACTACATGGGCATGCTCGGCACCGTCATCAACTGCCTCGCCCTCCAGGACTTCCTCGAGCGCTTGGGCGTGGACACGCGTGTGCAGACCGCGATCCACATGAGCCAGGTCGCCGAGGCCTACATCCCGCGTCGCGCCGTTCGTCACCTGGAGAAGGGCCGTGTGGTCATCTTCGGTGCCGGGCTCGGTGCGCCCTTCTTCTCCACCGACACCACCGCCGCCCAGCGTGCGCTGGAGATCGGTGCTCAGGCGGTCCTCAAGGGGACCCAGGTCGATGGGGTCTACGACTCCGACCCGCAGCGCAACCCGGACGCGGTCAAGTTCGACAAGCTCAACTACAACGAGGTCCTCACCCGCGGCCTCAAGGTCATGGACGCCACCGCCGTCAGCCTGTGCATGGACAACGGGCTGCCCATCGTCGTCTTCGATCTGATGAGCCAGGGCAATATCCTGCGCGCCGTCCGCGGTGAGAAGATCGGCACCATCGTCGGACCGATCTCCGCCTGAGGGGACGGGCCGAACCGCCCGGTGCGTGGCCCATGGCCACGCACCCAAGCCACGCACACCCAGCCGAGAATCCGGGAGCGCCCACAATGATCGAAGAAAACCTCCTCGAAGCCGAGGAGAAGATGGAGAAGGCCGTGACCGTGGCGAAGGAGGACTTCGCGACGATCCGTACCGGCCGTCCCACCCCGGCGACCTTCAACAAGATCACCGTCGACTACTACGGCGCGCGCACGCCGATCAACCAGTTGGCCTCCTTCTCGGTCCCCGAACCGCGGATGGTGGTCATCTCTCCTTTCGACATCAACGCGCGTACCGAGATCGTCAGTGCGATCCGCAACAGTGATCTGGGCGTCAACCCCTCCGATGACGGTCAGGTCATCCGAGTGGTCTTCCCAGAGCTCTCCGAGGAGCGTCGCAAGGAGTACGTGAAGGTGGCCCGGACCAAGGCCGAGGACGCCAAGGTCTCCATCCGCAACGTCCGTCGTCGCACCAAGGACACCTTCGAAAAGGCCGTCAAGTCCAGTGACCTGGGCGAGGACGAGGCCCACCGGGCCCAGGCCGAACTGGACGAGCTCGCGCAGAAGTACGTCGCCTCCGTCGACGAGCTGCTCAAGCACAAGGAAGCGGAACTTCTCGAGGTTTAGCCGGTGACCCATCCTTACGGCTCCGGAGGCGATGACCGATCGCCGGAGCACAGACCCGACGACAGTCCCACTCCTGATACGGAGGCGGCCGCCGGGCAGCGCTTCGTGCTGCACAAGCCGGGGGGTGAGCCGGTCAAGACCGGTCGTAACCTCCCGGTGGCCATCGCCAGCGGGTGCGTCCTCGGCGCGCTCGTCTACTTCTCGATCTTCCCCTGGCCTCAGTTGTTCACGATCATCACCTCCTTGGGGGTGCTGATCGGCCTGCGCGAACTCAACCGTGCCTTCGGCGGCAAGGGCATGACCCTGGCCGTGCTCCCGCTGGCCGTGGGCGGGGTGGCGATGCAGGTCGGGGCCTACTTCGGTGGAGCCGACTGGTTGGTGGGCATCGTGGCACTCACCGCGATCGCCTGCCTGGTCTGGCGGTTGCGAGGGGGGACGGAGGGGTTCGTCGCGGACGCTTCGGCGAACCTGTTCACCCTCGTGTACCTGCCGTTCCTACTGGCCACGTGGATGCTGCTCATCGCGCATCCCGAGGACGGCCAGTACCGCCTCGTGACGTTCATCGTGGTGACGATCTCCAGTGACATCGGTGGGTACTTCGCCGGAATCCTGTTGGGTCGACACAAGATGGCGCCGGTGATCAGCCCGAACAAGACCTGGGAGGGCTTCGGCGGCTCCGTGGTCGGCTGTGCGGTGGCGGGGGCGCTGTGCGTGACCCTGATGCTGGACGGTCCCTGGTGGGTCGGCGTCGTCCTGGGGCTGGCGGTGGTGCTCGCCGCCACGGTCGGTGACCTCATCGAGTCGTTGTTCAAGCGCGACCTCGGGGTCAAGGACATGGGTCGTTTCATGCCGGGCCACGGCGGTCTGATGGACCGCATCGACTCACTGCTCATCGCGGGCCCGGTGGTCTGGATCGTATTGAGCCTGTCGTTGTAGGTGGTCGGGCTCGTAGGAGTCGAGGTCCCTTGGTCTGGTGGAATCCGTCTGACGCGCCGGGTGCCCAAGACCAGGGGCCTTCGTCGTGTCGCGCCGATTCCGGAAGCGGGGGTGCCCTGGCCCGAAGCGGATCGATACGCTCGGCGGGTGGAAGAACCGCTGATCGAACGTATGCGTGCCTATGGCGAGACCATCTTCGCCGAGATGACGCGCCTGGCCGTTGAGACCGACTCCGTCAACCTGGGGCAGGGGTTCCCCGACACCGATGGGCCGCGCGCCCTGCTGGAGAACGCCTCCCGGAACATTCTGGAGGGGGTGAACCAGTACCCGCCCGGCCCGGGGCGCCTGGAGTTGCGTCGGGCGGTGAGCCGCTACCGGTCCCGCCACTACGGGCTGGATTTCGACCCGGAGTCAGAGGTGTACGTCACGGTCGGCGCGACCGGGGGCATCGCCGCGTCGTTGTCGGCCTTGGTGGAGCCAGGCGACGAGGTCATCGTCTTCGAGCCCATGTACGACTCCTACGCCGCCATGATCTCTCTGGCCGGCGGGGTTCGGCGCCCGGTGGCGTTGCGCCACGAGGCCGAGGGCGGACGGTTCACCTTCGATCCCGCCGAGTTGCGTGCCGCCATCACCCCGCGCACCAGGTTGATCATGATCAACACCCCGCACAACCCGACAGGCGCGGTGTTCACCTACGCCGAGCTCGAAGAGATCGCGAAGCTGTGCCGAGAGCACGACCTGATCGCGATCACCGACGAGGTGTACGAGTTCCTCACCTTCGACGACCGTGAACACGTATCGCCGGCCACTTTGCCCGGCATGCGAGAACGGACCCTGTCGATTTCCTCGGTGGGCAAGATGTTCGCCGTCACCGGGTGGAAGATCGGCTGGGTGACCGGGCCCGAGCCCCTCGTGCGGGCGGTGCGCACCGTCAACCAATTCCTCACCTTCTCCGCCAACGGCGCCCTCCAACTCGCCATCGCCGACGCGATCGACAACGAGGGCGTGTGGGTGCAGCGGCAGCGTCTGGAGCTTCAGGGAAAGCGCGACCGGCTCGCCGAAGGGCTTCGTGGTGCCGGGTTCGACGTGAACGTGTGCGAGGGCACCTACTTCCTGATGGCCGACATCCGGCCGTTGGGTTACGTGGATGGTGAGGACCTCGCCCGTGCGCTGCCCCGGGAGGCCGGAGTCGCGGCGGTGCCGGCCAAGGTGTTCTACGACCATCGGGAAGAGGGCCGGCACCTGATGCGCTTCGCCTTCTGTAAGAAGGACGATGTCCTCGACGAGGCGGTGGGCCGGCTCAAGCGTTGGGGGACCGCCGAGGGCTGAGCCGACCGAACACCGGCCTGGGCGGGGGCACCCGGTCGCCGCTCCCGCCCAGCTGCCTGGTCAGCCGCTCAGCGGCTCCGGGCAGGAAGGGGTACAGCAGTCGGGCCACCTCGCGGCACGTTCGCACCAGTTCGGCCAAGACGACGTCGAGGTCTTGGTGACGTTGGGCCCGGGCCAGGGACCACGGCTCGCGGTCGGCCACGTACCGGTTCGCGGCCTCCGCCAAGTCCACGATGGCTCGGGTGGCCGCACGCGGGTCGAAGGTGTCGGTCATCGCCGCGTTCACCCGGGCCAGGGCCTGTCCACGGTCCGCTGTCAGGTCCGAGGAAGCGCTCGTGGGAACCACCCCGGAGCGGTACGCGGCGACCATGGAGACGGTCCGGTTGACCAGGTTGCCGATGGTGTTGACCAGGTCCTCGTCGTGCCGGGTGATCAGCCGGGCTTCGGTGTAGTCGGTGTCCGTGGTGCGGCTGACGTCACGCAGTAGCCACCAGCGCAGCGCGTCGGTGCCGAACCGCTCGACGATCGTGCCGGGATCGACCGTGTTGCCAGCGGATTTACCGATCTTCTCGCCCTCGGCGGTGAGGTATTCGTGCACCAGGATCGTGGTGGGCAAGGGGAGTCCGGCCGAGAGGAGCAGGGCCGGCCAGTAGACGGCGTGGAAACGCAGGATGCCCTTGCCGATGACGTGCACTCGTTGGTCGGTGTGGACCCACCAGCGTTCGTAGCCCTTGGGGTCGGTGCCATAGCCGGGGCCGGTGATGTAGTTGGCCAGGGCGTCGTACCACACGTAGATCACCTGGTCCGGATCATCGGGTACGGGGATGCCCCAGCCACGGGTTCGTTCCACGCTTCGGGAAACGCTGAAGTCCGCCAACCCGGACTCGATGAAGGAGAGCACCTCCCGGCGACGGAAGTCGGGTTGGACGAGGAGTTCGCCGGAGGAGACCAGGTCCCGGAGTCGGTCCTGGTAGCGGCTGAGCCGGAAGAACCAGTTCTCCTCCGCGACCTCCTCAGGGACGGTCCGGTGCTCCGGGCACAGCCCGCCGGTGAGCTCATCGGCGGTGTAGAACCCTTCGCAGCCGGTGCAGTAGAGGCCGGTGTAGCTCTGGCGGTACAGGTCGCCGCGCTCCAGACAGGCGTTCCAGAGCCGTTCCACGCCGGGGCGGTGGCGTGGGTCGAAGGCGGTGCGCACCGAATCGTCGAAGGACAGGGCGAGCGGCTCCGCCAGGTCGAGGAAACGATGGGAGAGCCGGTCGACGTAGTCGGCGGTGTCCAACCCCGCTTGGCGCGCACCGAGCACGTTCTTCAGGGAGTTGTCATCGGTGCCGGTCTGGGCGCGCACCTGGTCCCCGCGCTCGCGGTGGTAGCGGGCGAGGGCATCGGCCTGGACCAACTCCAGGGCGTGCCCGATGTGCGGTGCGCCGTTGACGTAGGGGATGGCGGTGGTGACGTAGTAGCGACCCATGCGGGGTCCTTTCCGACCCCGACGGGCGCCCGCCGTCGGCAGGCCCGTTGGGGCCTTGCCGCGGACAGGGGTTTCAGAACACGCGGGAAAGGCCGGATGACATCATCATCCGGTTCATCATGGTGGAGTACACCCGCGTCATGGCCGGAATGTTACCGCCTTTCGTGCCACCCGGACAGTGCGTTCTCGCGCCCCACAGAAGCATCACCGTTTCTTCCAGGTGGTGCGGCCGTCACCGTGGAAGCCGTGGCCGAAGGTGTGGATGGTCACCTGGACTCGGAGCGCCGCACCGCAGAAGTGATCGTCGATGACGCCGACGTCGAGGTCGGTGCTTTTGCGATGGCGGTCACTGATGGATTCGATTTTCCTGCCGTGCGGGGTCTTCAGGGGTTCAGGTGTTGTTCGAGGAAGTCGTCGATGGTGTGTCGGGTGAGCTGACTCGCGAAACCGCCCCAGTTGAGGTCGAACATGTGCTCGGTCCAAGGCAGTTCCAGGTGATGGTGGTCGACCCCTTCTTGGGCGAGGCGATCGGTGAATCGTCGGTTGTCCTCAGGATCGACGAACAGGTCGTGCCCGGCGGTGACGACCAGGGTCGCAGGTGCGTTCGGAGTGACCAGGTGGATCGGGGACATGGCCTCGTACTCCTTTGGCAGCTCCTCCGGGGAGCCACCGACCATCCGCTCACTGGACTCCAATAGTTCCTCGCCTACGGGGGAGTGGCGCTGGCGCCAGGGGATCTCGGCGTTGGCGGTGCCGTCGGTGACCGAGTACCAGGCGATCACGGCCGATGCTTCGGGGACCTTGGTGTCGCAGGAGGGTGCGGTCTGGTCCGTGTAGGTCGCGAGCAGTGCCAGCAGACCCCCGGCGGACTGGCCGGTGACGGCGATCCGATCCGGGTCCCCGCCGTATTCGACCGCGTGCTCGTGCACCCACCCCAGGGCGCACCGCACGTCCGCCACGGACTCTTCCCACGCGCCATCGGGGAAGAAGCGGTAGTCGACCTCGAACACCAGTCGGCCTCCGTCCGCCAGCCAGGTGTCCCAACGCGGCAGCAGGCTCTGTGGAAGGTCTTCGGCTCCGCCGTGGACGTTGACCACGACCGGAAGCGGCTCGTCCGCGGGCTCGGTGGGCTCCCACACGTCCACGAACAAGGGCTCGTCGTTCACGCGGTGGTAGGTCAGGGTCAGCGGATCGCGGTCGGTGGAGGTGGCCAGACCTGCGGTGTACTCGCTCAGGGAGAGTGGAACACCTTCGTCGCGGGCGGTGTGCCACAGCGTCGCCGACGGCACCAAGGCCAAGAGCAGGAGGAGGACGTTGATCCCGGCGAGGGAACGCCCCCAGCGGCCTCGGGCCATCAGGGCCAGCGCCAGCCCGAGCAGTGCGGGCAGGGCGAGCCAGAGCGAGAACTCCAGGGTGAGCAGTGCGTACTGCCAGACCTCCCATGAGCGCGGTGGCAGCAGGACCAGGGCGAGGGCGAGGAGGCCGGGCAGACAGAGTAGCCCGGAGAAGGTCGAGAGGAGGGGACGGGCCATGAAGGAATCCTTCCGATACGAGTGTATTGATACGAACGTATCATCAGGTTCGAGTGTGTCAGAATGAACATGTGCCCAAGGTCGTTGACAGACAGAATCGGCGCCGGAGCGTGGCCGAGGCCATCCACCGCATCGCCGCCCGGGAAGGGATCGAAGGGGTCAGTGTCCGTCTGGTGGCCGCCGAGGCCGGACTGTCCCTGGGGGCCGTCCAACGTGAGTTCCCCACCAAGGACGACCTGCTGCGGTTCGCCCTGGACGCCTCGCTGGAGGAGGTCGCCGCGCGCTTCTCCCGGATTCGGATCGGCCCCGCGCAGTTGAGCTTCGCCGAAGGGCTACGCGCCGTACTCATCGATCTACTGCCCACGGACGAACGTCGGCGCGCTCAGGCCCGCATCTGGGCGGCCTTCTACGCACGTGCCGCCGTGGACGCGCATTTCGCGCGGGTCCTCGCCGACCTGGACACCCAGGCCCGCGAGAATCTGGCCGCGGCCCTGGGCTACGCCCGGGAAAAGGGTGAGCTCGTACAAGGGCAGGACCCCGAAGCCCTGGCAGAACTCCTTCTGGTGATCATCGACGGTTTCTGGCTCACCTGTGCCCGAATGCCGGAGGACGCCCCATTGGACACTCTGCGCGCCGCTGTGGAGGCCACGGTCGCCCTCATCGGCCGTTGACAGGAGAAGGGTCCTGGGCATTCCGGAGAATGCCCAGGACCCTGGGGACGGACTCAGCGCTCGGGTTCGAACCAGACGGCGCCGAGCGGTGGGAGGGTGATCTCCGCGGAGTACGGTCGACCATGCCATTCCTGGGGCTCGGCCACCACGGAGGTCGGTGCCTGGTAACCCGAACCGCCGAAGCGGGGATCGTCGGAGTTGAGCACGCAGGACCACCGTCCCTCCTCCGGGAGCCCGATCCGCCGACCGGGGCGGGGCACCGGCGAGAAGTTCACCGCGCACACCAGTACCGAATCGTCCTCACCGCGCCGCAGGTAGCTCAGCGTGTTGCCCTCGTGGTCACCACCGTCCAGCCAGTCGAACCCGGCCGGGTCGGTGTCCAACGACCACAGCGCCGGACGAGGCCGGTAGAGACCGTTGAGCGCCTTCACCAAGCGCTGCACCCCCGCGTGGTGGTCGAACCGCAACAGCCACCACGGTACGCCCTGCTCGTGCGACCACTCCTCACCTTGGGCGATCTCTCCACCCATGAACAGCAGTTGCTTTCCCGGGTGCGACCACATGAACGACAACAGTGCCCGCAGGGTCGCCGCCCGCTGCCACTCGTCACCGGGCGGCTTGTTGAACAGGGATTGCTTGCCGTGCACCACCTCGTCATGCGACAACGGCAGGATGTAGTTCTCGCTGTAGGCGTACACCATCGAGAACGTGATGTCGTTGTGGTGGTACTTGCGGTGGATCGGTTCCTTCTTCACGTACTCCAGTGAGTCGTGCATCCACCCCATGTTCCACTTGAGCCCGAACCCCAGACCCCCGAGGTCCACCGGGGTCGTCACCCCCGTGTAGGCCGTGGACTCCTCGGCGATCATCGCCACGGCCGGGTTACGGCGGTACACCGTGGTGTTGAGTTCCTTGAGGAAGTCGATCGCCTCCAGGTTCTCTCGCCCACCGAACATGTTCGGTTCCCAGGCACCGGAGCCACGGGAGTAGTCGAGGTAGATCATCGAGGCGACCGCGTCCACCCGCAGCCCGTCGATGTGGAACTCCTCCAACCAGTACAAGGCGTTGGCGACGAGGAAGTTGCGCACCTCGGTCCGCCCGTAGTTGAAGATGAGTGTGCCCCAGTCCGGGTGCTCTCCGCGACGCGGGTCCGGGTGCTCGTACAACGCCGTGCCGTCGAAGCGGGCCAGCGCCCACTCGTCTTTGGGGAAGTGCGCCGGAACCCAGTCCAGGAAGACGCCGATCCCCGCTCGGTGCAGCGAGTCCACCAGGTGCCGGAACTCGTCCGGTGAACCGAAGCGCGGTGTGGGCGCGTAGTAGGAGGTGACCTGGTAGCCCCATGAACCGTCGAAGGGATGCCCGGCCACCGGCAGGAGCTCCACGTGCGTGAAGCCCATCTCGCAGACGTAGGACACCAACTGTTCGGCCAGTTCGGTGTAGGACAACCCCGGCCGCCAAGAGCCTAGATGCACCTCATAGACGCTCATGGGCGCCCGATGTGGTTCGGTGCCCTTGCGCTGGGCCATCCACTCCTGGTCGGTCCACACGTGTTCGGACACGGTGACCACCGACGCCGTGTCCGGCGGCATCTGGGTGCGGCGGGCCATGGGGTCGGCCTTGTCACGCCAGTGCCCATCGGCACCCAGAACCTGGAACTTGTACAGGTCACCCTCGCCCACCTCGGGCAAGAACAGTTCCCACACCCCGCTGGAGCCCAGGCTGCGCATCGGGTGGGCGATTCCACTCCAGTAGTTGAAGTCACCGATCACCCGGACCCCACGCGCGTCCGGGGCCCAGACCGCGAAACGGGTTCCGGACACCTCGCCAAGGTCCCCCTCTCGCTCGATGACGTGGGCCCCCAGGGCCCGCCAAAGTTCCTCGTGCCGTCCTTCACCGATCAGGTGCAGGTCCAGCTCGCCCAGGGTGGGCGTGTACCGGTAGGCATCGGCTTGGAGGTGTGCGGAGCCATCTTCGTAGCGGACGGCGATCCGGTAGTCGTCCACCTTCCGAGGCAGGCGGGCCGCGAACACCCCGCGGTGACGGTGCGGGAGCGCCACCCGAGTGTCGTCGGGTAGGACCGCGTGTACCTCCAAAGCGCCCGGGCGCAGCACTCGCAGGTCCCGCCCGTGCAGGCCCAGGACGGAGTGCGGGTCGTGGTGGTGGCCGTCCACGATCCGGTCGATTTCGGCGATCATCCGCTCCGGTGGTGGAGCCGGGGTCCGTGGACGCTTGGTCGTGGTCTTGTTGGTCGAGGAGGTCTTCGTCGTCGCCTTCTTCGCCTTCCCGGCGGGTTTTTCTGACGCGGACGTGCGGGTCGAGCGCGGTGACAATACGGCTCCGTGATGACTCGTAGTGGACAGGTGAGGAAAGAGCGGTCGAACGGGGAGAGGTGGCGGCCGCCGTGCGCG